>JBOFMA010000020.1:0-32724 GCA_051658125.1 Aeromonas sp. | reverse complement strand
AAAATGAAGATTTGCCTTTTAAGGCGTTAAATTGCTCCGATGAAATGCCCACGACCAGCCGATCGCCTAAGGCTTTGAGGCGCTTTAATAAACGCACATGGCCGACATGAAATAAGTCAAACGTGCCATAGGTAATCACAGTGTTCATAGAGCTCCCCATCTAACTGCCGTGGAGTGAGTGCCTCACGCATTAACTACGCTACCGCCCCTAGGTTACAGCTCCCAGAGTGCTCACTTTCGCCAGTTTATGATCAAATCGTTATCTAATTATGCTTGGCGCGGTTTATCGCCGTGCGCGCCATAGCTGTATTGGTAATAGCCGTAATTGCCATAGTAGCCGCTGGCTTTTTTCTCGATGGCATTAAGCAGCACGCCTTTAATCGGCACACCACTTTGCACAAAGCGGCGCACCGCCACATCCACTTCTTGCACATCCGTTTTGCCAAAGCGGGCGACAAATAAACTGGTGCCGACATGCTGGCCAATAATTGCCGCATCGGTCACCGCTAAAATCGGCGGTGAATCGATAATAATAAAATCATACTGCTCAGTTGCCCAAGCCAATAACGCGGGTAGACGCTCATGCAGCAATAATTCCGCCGGATTAGGCGGCACCTCGCCGCGGGTAATCACATCTAAACTGGCAAAGCCGGTAGCCCGCACCACGGCGGTCAAAGTCGCTTGGCCAGATAAATAAGTGCTAAGGCCATCGGCTTTTATTTGCCCCAGCGCTTGATCCAAATGGCCTTGCCGTAAATCTGCATCAATCACTAATACTTTTTGCCCGCCAAGCGCTAAGGTGGCGGCAAAGTTCGCTGCGACAAAACTTTTCCCCTGACCGGGGCCGGCACTTGAGATCATGACAATTTTATTGCGCGCATCGAGCATGGCAAAATGCAAACTGGTGCGCAGCGCGCGCAGCGCTTCCATGGCTAAATCAGCGGGGCACGAGGCGGCCAATAACACATCGGTCAGCGGTAGCTCCGCATTTTCTTTCGCTTGCCGCGCAATGATCATCGCCTGTTCTGCAGAATACGGAATAGTGGCATACACCGCTAAGCCTAACTCTTCTAGCTGTTCTGGGCGCTCGATACTGCGGTTAAACACCGCGCGCACCAGCACCAGCACCACGGCCAAAATAAAGCCCAAAATAGCTGAACCGACTACGGCTAAGGTTTTGTGTGGTTTGACCGGATAAATCTCAGCCACCGCTTCATCAATGATGCGCACATTGCCGCCAGTCGCCGCTTTCATAATATTGAGCTCTTGCTGCTTGTTCAGTAGCTGCATAAAGATCTCATTGCCAACTTTAACTTCGCGGGTTAAGCGCACTATTTCTTGCTGAGTTTTTGGCAATTGCTTAATGGATTGCTCAATCACGGTTTTTTTATTGAGCAGTGTTTGCCGTTTGTCATTAAGCGCCACATAAGCGGGATGTTTTTGCGTATATAGATGCTGCAATTCAGCTTCGCGGATCATCAGCTCATTGAGCTGCTTATCGAGCAGCACTAAGTTATCGAGGGCCGATTTAGCCTCCATGGAAAGATCCACTGAATCATGCTGCTGACGATAACTATTGAGCTGCTCTTCGGCCTGATTTAAGCCCGCTTTTAATTCTGGCAGTTGGCCTTGCAAAAACTGCAGGCTCTTTTCCATCTCTTCGGTTTTGTGCGAAATATTTTGCTGCACATAATTTTGCGTAATGCTGCCCAATACTTGCCGAATTTGTTCGCGCTGCTCGCCTTCTAATACCAGCGATAAAATGCCGGTATTTTTGCCTTTCTCACTCACGCGTACTTGCTGCTGCAACTGGTCAATCGCCGCCAGTATGGGCATTTTCACCAGTAAAAATTCTTGCCCCTCTTCGGCCGCAAGCTCACTGACCTGCAGCGTAATGTCGGCCAATACCAGCGGCGTACCGACTGCTCCTTGCCCCAGCAACTGCCCTTCACTTACCAGCGAAAAGTGGCCCGCGCGCTGCACCGTAAGGTGGATATGCGCGCCGCGCCAGCTGGGGCTGACCTCAAATTGCGCCAAGCGCAAGTGCGGACGCGGCTCGCCGACTAGGCGCGCCCAAAACCGCCCCACCACGGGCAGGTAGGTTTCGCGTACAAAGTTATCTAAGTTAAGCTCGCGCACCGTGCGCTCGAGCACCATGCGCGAGGTCAGCAGCTCGATTTCGGCCAAGCCATCGGGCTCTTCATCACCGGTTACCGGCTGCTTATCAAGCAGCACAGCGCCGCGCGCCTGCTTTTCAACCTGTAGCAAGGCGTTGGCCCGATAAATCGGCGTGGCTTGGCGCACATACAAGCCGCCCAGCAGCATAAATAGCAGCGCGCAGCCCAAAATAAACCAGCGGTAATCAACCAGGTAGCCAAATAGGCGGCCCAAATCAATCGCATCGTGTTCGTCGCCAGCGCGTGGCCGTGGCAGCGCGGCGGGTGATCTTTTATCCACGTGGATCCCTTGTGTCATGCGCGGGGGCGAAGGCGCTGTGCCCACGCCGCGGCGCTTTGAATTAGTTGCGCTACCACCTCACGCTGCTGCGCCAAGGGCGCGCCGTAAGGGTCAGCAATTTGTGCGTGCTCTGCCAGCCAGTAGCCAAACAGCAGCGCCTTGCCGCGCGCGGCAGGGGCCAAGGCACTAATGGCGTTCAGTTGGGCGTTTTCCATCGCCAAAATAAGATCCGCCTGCAAGCACATCTCGGCGGTCAGTTGGGTGGCCGCATGCGCGCCCAGTTTCACCTGCGCGTTTGCCGCCAGCTGCACGATAGCTGGCGCGAGCGGCGCTCCCACGACCGCGGCAACGCCCGCACTGCGCACCTGCGCAGAGGGTAATTGCTGTTGCAGCAGCTGGGCGCCAAGGGGCGAGCGGCAAAGATTACCGACGCAAACCACTAAAATGTAGTTAAAACCGTGGCCGTTATTCATCGCCTTAAACTCACGGTGTCGACCAATAATAGATACGTTTGGTCACTTCGCTCGACATATCGATCTCTTGTACCGTGGTGAGCAACTGCCCCATAACCCGCTCCCAGCGCGCCACTGGCGCGGCACTAACATAGATCACGTCATACGGCTGCAGGGCAAATTCGGCGCCCATTAAATGTGCGCTGGCATCGCTTAAATCGAGCTGATAAATGGCCGACTTTTTGCCAAACTGGCGTGACGGGCGCAGCACAAACACGCCGGTGGCATCCGCCGCGCGCTGATCTAAGCCGTAAGCGCGGCTCAGCGCTTCGGTCAAGGTTATGCCATCACGGCCAATACTAAGCGTCGCCGGCTGCGACACTTCACCGAGCACAAACACTTTTTGGCCATCGTTACGCGGCACATAAAGCATGTCACCATGCTCGAGCAAACGGTTAGGGGCCAAATCGCCATAGGCCAAGATCGCCTGCAGCGAAACTGGATATTTTTCGCCCCGTCGCGTCAAGACCACACGTTCCCAGTCCGCATTCACGGTTAAACCACCGGCGCGGTTAATAGCATCAAGCAACGTCATCGGCACGTTATTGATCGGTAAGGTGCCAGGTTTACCCACTTCGCCGGAGATATATACTTTTTGCGAACGAAACGCCGCCACGTTCACATCCACCTGCGGGTTTTCAATAAATTCAGCCAAGCGCTTGATGATATCTTTGCGGATCTCAATCAGGGTTTTATTGAGTACGCTCAAGCTGCCGATGTAGGGGAAAAAAATGGTGCCATCGGCGTGCACCCAGTGGCCGGCATCGACCGTGCTACGGTGCGAACCCGCAGGAATCGTCAGCGCAGGGTGATCCCACACGGTAATGTTCAAAATATCGCCAATACCAACGCGGTATTCATAGGCGCTAATATTCAATTCGAGCTGAACATTAGGCCGGCCAATGATCGGTGCTTTGCGTTGCAGGCTGATGAGTTTCGGCGTAATCGGGTAGATATCGGCGATACGGTTGATATCAAATTGCCCCGTATTCACGACACGCTTGTTCTGCGCCTCTAAGTGCGTGCCTGGTATCACGACACAGCCTGCCAGACTTAGCAGCAAGAACAATACGGGGGATAGTTTATACATACGCAACCATTTAATTACCTATTTAGCCTAAAAAATCAACTGCCTGAGCCACGAATGCTGACCACAACCAACCAAGGCAGGATATATTACGCCCACTAACCTGCGCGCGGCAATCAGTCGCAAATGGCGCCGCAACACAGAAAATTCAGCGCGGCCACCAGCGCAACGTTTAAAGCGACCAAAAACAGATAAAAAAAAAGCGAGCTCCGAAGAGCTCGCGTTCATTGCGACAAGTCATGTCGATTAGTTTATGCCCAGCTTGGCCAGATCGGCGGCCACCACTTTGGCCGGCACCGGCACATAGCCATCTTTGGCCACGATGCTTTGCCCCGCTTTTGACAGCATCATCTTAACAAATTCTTGCTCAAGAGGAGACAGTGGTTTGTTTGGATGCTTGTTGACGTACACGTATAAAAAACGCGACAGCGGATATTTACCGGTGATGGCGTTTTCAGCCGTCGCCGCGATGAATTGATCACCCGTTTTTGCCAGCGGCACCGCTTTCACGCCCGAGGTCACGTAGCCAATGCCGGAATAGCCGATGCCATTGAGTGACGCCGAGACCGATTGCACCACCGAGGCCGAGCCTGGCTGCTCATTGACGCCGCTTTTAAAATCGCCATTACACAGCGCTTTTTCTTTAAAGTAGCCGTAAGTGCCCGATACCGAGTTGCGGCCAAACAGTTGCAGATCTTTGGCCGCCCAGCTGTCGGTTAAGCCTAAATCTGCCCACTTGGTCGCCGCTTGCGCTTCACCACACTTTAAGGTGCTAGAGAAAATGGCATCGACTTGGGCCAGCGTCAGGCCTTTGATGGGGTTATCTTTGTTCACAAACACCGCCAAGGCGTCAATCGCCACCCGCACTGGGGTCGGCTGATAGCCATAGCGCTTTTCAAACGCTTCAATTTCACCGGTTTTCATCGCGCGGCTCATCGGGCCAAATTGGGCCACACCTTCGGTCAAGGCGGTTGGGGCGGTGGACGAGCCCGCCGCTTGGATCTGCACGTTTACGTTGGGATAAAAGCGCTTAAACTCTTCAGCCCACAGCGTCATCATGTTGGCCAGGGTATCTGAGCCGACCGACGAAAGGTTACCGGCAATGCCGCTGGTTGGCGTGTACTCGGCCAACGTATCATCCACCGCCGCCACTGCGCTAAACGAAAACAGCGCCGCACTCAGACCCACACCTGCCAATTTATTGAATTTCATCCCATCGCTCCAATAGCAACCTAACAGTGACATCTATCGTTGTGTTTGTTGTCATCGGCAGGGTATGCCCCTGCCACGCTTTGCGTTTGACCGGCCCAGTTTGTGCGAGCGGCGTGACAACCTTATGCTGTTTTTATGACAGTTTCATGACGCAGCACCACTAAGTGCGCGGGTAGCAAAAAGCTAAAGCGGCTGCCCACGCCCAGCTGGCTGTCGATTTCCAAGCTGGCATCGTGGTGACTTAAGGCATGTTTGACAATTGCCAAGCCCAAACCAGAACCACCATCGCTGTCACGCGCGCGGCCACGCGCACGATCCACACGGTAAAAGCGCTCGGTTAAGCGGCTTAAATGCTCATAGGCAATGCCTTCACCTTCATCGGCCACCGCGCACAGCGCCATTGGCCCTTGTTTGCGCCATTCCACCGTGATGCGTTTGCCCGCAGGCGTATAGTGCACCGCGTTATACACCAAATTGGCCATAGCACTGCGCAGCTGCTGCGCATCACCGCGCACCCACAGATCGGGCTGCAGATTAAATTCCAGCACATGCGCGCGTTCGCCAGACAAGGTCTGCGCTTCGGCTTGGATCTGCGTGAGCATGCTCGGTACATCGACCAATTGGGTTAAGTCCACTGCCGGCGCCGCTTCAATGCGCGACAGCGCCAACAGTTGATTGACTAAGTTTTCCATACGCTGGGTTTGCGCCTGCATCATTTGGTGCGCTTGGCGCCAATGGGCCGGCGGCACCTCGCCTTCGGTCATTTCTAAATAGCCTTTAAGCACCGTTAGCGGTGTGCGCAACTCATGGGAAACATTCGAGACAAAGTGCTTGCGGGTTTTTTCTAAGCGGCGCAAACGGGTGACATCCCGCGCCACCATCATGGCTTGATCGGCGGCATAGGCCATGAAGCGAAATTCCAGCTGCCGCTCTTCGTTAATAGGTGAAGGAATTTCAATCGGCTCGTCGTAATTGCCGCGGCGCAGGTAACGGCTAAAGGCGGGGTGGCGAATAAGGTTGCCGATATGCTGGCCGGCATCCCCTGGCCAGCGCAGGCCCAGTAGCTGCTCGGCAAGTTTATTGCACCACAAAATCGAGCCATCGTTGCGGATCACCACCGCGGCATCGGGCAAGGCTTCAGCGCCTTCACGAAAGCGGCGGATAAACCCGGCCAACTCACGGCGGCGCGCACGGTGGCGCTGTTGCAGCTTATAAATGCCATGAAAAATATGCTCCCAACTGCCCTGGCCGTGCGGTGGCACTAGGCTGCGCTGATGCCACAGCCAATCTGAGAGCATTTTTTGAAAGCGATAGTGCCAAAGTAAGTGCGCACTGACCGCCAGCAGCAGCACCCAGCTTAGGCTATCGGCCAGCCAGCCCGCCAGCGCCAGCAACGCGTAATAGCCGAGCACTTTCCAACCCTGCTTATACCAAACATAGGGATGCAACATGCGCCTTACCCTTGGGTTGAAAAACGATAGCCCGCGCCACGCACGGTCTGGATCAGCCCCGCATGGGCACTGGGTTCCAGCGCTTTACGTAGGCGGCGAATATGCACATCCACGGTGCGATCTTCCACATACACATTGCTGCCCCAAACGCGATTGAGTAACTGCTCACGGCTATACACCCGTTCCGGATGAGTCATAAAAAAGTGCAGCAGCTTAAATTCAGTGGGGCCAAGCTCAACGCCCTGCAAGCCTGCGGCCAAACTCTCGGCGCTCACGCGATGGCTGCGCGGATCTAAACTCAAGCCTTGGATCTGAATGGTTTCATCCACGGCCATCGGGCTCACGCGGCGCATCACCGCTTGCAAGCGCGCGATCAGCTCTTTGGGTGAGAAGGGTTTGGTGATGTAGTCATCAGCGCCGGCTTCAAGCCCGCGCACTTTGTCTTCTTCTTCGCCGCGCGCCGTTAGCATCACCACCGGTATCTGGCGGGTAAACTCAGCTTGCTTGAGCGCGTTAAGAAATTGGATCCCGCTGCCGCCGGGAAACATCCAGTCGAGCAAAATAAGATCGGGGTAGGGTTCAACCAATTGTGCCATGCCGCTGGTAAAATCCGCCGCCGCTAGCGCTTGATAACCTTTTTGTTCTAATACAAAACAGAGCATATCGCGGATCGGGGCTTCATCTTCTACTACTAACACACGCTTCGCCATTGCCTGCTTGCTCCTTAATGCACACGCTTGAGATGGGCCGATTATGCGAAGTTTTTGTGACACATTTATGACGTTTGCGCAAACGCTTACGCGAAATGTGTGAAAGCCTGCGCAGCCAGCTTAATGAGGCGCCGGCCCCAGCAGATCCCAGCGATTGCCACTGATATCTTCAAACACCACCACCTCGCCATAAGCCTCGCGCCGCGGCGCCTCACAAAAACGCACGCCCCACTTGCGCATGCGCGCATAGTCGCGGGCAAAATCATCGGTGTGTAAAAACATAAACACGCGACCGCCACTTTGCTGGCCGATTGCCGCCTGCTGCTGCGCGGTTGTCGCTTGGGCAAGAAGTAACGCGCTGCCACCGGCTTTGGGTGCAACCCGTACCCAACGCTTACCCGGTTTGCCCGCTTCAGCGCACGCCGTGTCTTCGAGTAGCTCAAAATTTAATGCTTGGGTAAAAAAGGCGATGGCGGCATCGTAATCGGCTACTAAGAGCGTGACGGCACCTATCTGGGATGACATGTAAAATCCTCCGATGATGTAACGTTTGGCTTATTTGGCTAGCTTTACTTAAGTCAAGCAAGCGCAGCATCCGCCTCAACGCAAAAAAAGCCCATCATAAAGATGGGCTCTGAGCACTTAGCCGCGCTTGTGGCTTAACACCAACCACAGGGCATGCACCATGCCCGGCAAGCCACCGAGCAAGGTTAAGCAGATATTAATCAGCAAATGCAGGCTAAAGCCCACTTGCAAAAAGGCACTCACGGGCGGCAAAAAAATCGCCAGCAAAATTTTAATCAGGTTTTCCATACCCTCTCCTTAACCGTTTCAAGCCGGCGCGCCAAGCAAGCTTAAACCAAGTACAAGCATTCACCCTGCTCGCCTTGCGCCCGCCAGGCAGTTAAATCATGCACTTTTTGATTGGCACTGCCACGCCACACCAAGCCCGGATCGGCTTGGGCCTGCTCAAATTTACCATCGACCAGCACATCGATTAGCGCAATGACTGCGCGCTGCGCAGCCGTTAACTCATGCAGCTGATACCCCGTCCAGCACCAAATATCTTTGCCTGGGCACTCGGCGCGCACCCGCTGCACCAATGCCAGCACCGCGGTCAAATTGGCCGGATGTAGCGGATCGCCGCCGGACAACGACAAGCCACGGCGCTTAATGCGCGTATCGTTTAAGTGCGCAATAACTTGATCGCTCATCGCGGCATCAAACAGATGGCCACTGTCTGTGCGCCAGGTGCTCTGGTTATAGCAACCGCGGCACTGGTGCACGCAACCGGCCACAAACAAAGTGGCGCGGGTGCCGGGGCCATTGAGCACATCGAGCGGGTAGTACTGGTGATAGTGCATTACATGTGCTTCACGCGGCGTTTCACTTCTTCTTGCTTGCCGGCGTTAAACGGCCGCGCATCAGGGCTGCCTAAATAACCACAGACGCGACGGGTCACAGACACTTTGGCCGGATCATGGTTTCCGCAGCGCGGGCAGGTAAAGCCTTTTGAAGTGCAATCAAATTCACCGCTAAAGCCGCAGTCATAGCACTCATCAATCGGTGTATTCGTGCCGTAATAGGGCACCTTGTCATAGCTGTAATCCCAGACGTTTTCCAGCGCTTCTAAGTTGTGCTGAATGTTCGGGTACTCGCCGTAGCAGATAAAACCGCCGCTGGCGATCGGTGGATAAGGCGCTTCAAAATCCAATTTGTCGTACGGATCCACCTGCTTTTCTACATCCAAATGGAAACTATTGGTGTAGTAGCCTTTATCGGTGACACCTGCGACCACGCCAAATTGCTTGGCATCGATGCGGCAAAAACGCGTGCAGAGGTTTTCACTCGGGGTGGAATAGAGGCTAAAGCCGTAACCGGTCTCCTCTTTCCAGCTGTCTACTGCCGCTTTTAAGTGCGCGATTATTGCAATGGCTTTGGCTTGCAGCGCGGCATTGTCAAACAGGTGCGCGTTGTCGCCGACGCCTTTAGCGACCAGTGCATTGATGGTTTCATGCACGCCGATATAACCTAAAGAAATAGACGCGCGGCCGGCTTTGAAAATTTCGCTAACGTTGTCGTCCGCCTTTAAGCGCACGCCACAGGCGCCTTCCATATATAAAATCGGCGCAACCCGCGCTTTCACCCCTTCTAAACGGTGAATGCGATACATCAAGGCATTTTTTGCCACCGCCAAGCCGGCGTCTAAACGGCGCCAGAAATCGGCTTCATCACGCGCTTTTAAGGCGATGCGCGGCAGGTTCAAGCTCACCACGCCCAAGTTGTTGCGCCCTTCGTGCAGCAACTCGCCATGTTCTTCATAGGCGCCCAAAAACGAGCGGCAGCCCATCGGCGTCTTAAACGAGCCGGTGACTTTGACCACTTGGTCATAGTTCAAAATATCTGGGTACATGCGCTTGGAGGCGCATTCCAGTGCTAAGCGCTTGATGTCGTAGTTCGGATCGCTGGGCTTGTGGTTTAAGCCATCTTTAATGGCAAAAACTAATTTGGGGAACACTGCGGTCTTTTTGTTTTTGCCCAAGCCAGCAATGCGGTTAGTTAAAATCGCGCGCTGAATAAGACGCGATTGCCAACATTCGCCTAAACCAAAGCCAAACGTCACAAACGGGGTCTGGCCATTGGCGGTATGCAGGGTGTTAACTTCATATTCCAGCGATTGGAAGGCATCAAAACACTCTTTTTCGGTGCGCGCGTTGGCATACGCCTGCGCATCGCTGATGCCCCACTCGGTGGCCACCGCATGGTGCTTGTTCCAGCTGATCGTGACATAAGGCGCCAGCACTTCATCAATCCGGTTGATGGTGGTGCCGCCATAAATATGGCTGGCCACTTGCGCGATGATCTGCGCAGTCACCGCCGTCGCGGTGCTGATCGATTTGGGCGTATCAATTTCGGCGTTGCCCATCTTAAAGCCGTGGGTCAGCATGCCTTTTAAGTCAATCAGCATGCAGTTAAACATGGGGAAGAACGGCGAATAATCTAAGTCGTGAAAGTGCAGATCACCACGTTCATGCGCGGCAACCACCTCGCGCGGCAGCATATGGGTCATGGCGTAATGCTTAGCCACGATGCCCGCCAGCAAATCGCGCTGGGTCGGGATTACTTTGGCATCTTTGTTGGCGTTCTCATTGAGCAAAGCGACGTTGGTTTGCTCAACTAAGCCGCGGATCTCTTGCGCCAATTGGCCGCGGGCATCCCGCGCGGTGTCGCGGTCATGGCGATATTCAATGTAAGCACGGGCAATAGCTTTGTGATCCGAGGCCATCAGGTGATTTTCCACCAAGGTTTGGATCTCGTGGATGTCCACTTCCTGCCGAGCGGTTAAATCTTGGCTCACTTTTTGTGCGATATCATCGGCTACATCACGGCTCATGACCGCCACAGCCTTGGCGGCGCCCATCACAGCGTCACTGATCAGTTGTGCGTTATACGGCGCGCGACAGCCATCACGCTTGATCACTACCAGATCCATGCTCACATCCCCTTGTTATTCGCCAGTGCAACCTGAAAATTTCGCCTCAGCTACCCACAAAAAAATTCAGCAAAAAGCTTGACAAGCCTCTTGCTGAAGATTTTGCTAAATAGCCCACTAAACACTATATATTGCGCTTAGCTTTTTTTAACGGCCTAGATATTGGGGCTATTAGGCATTAAATGCCAGCTGGGATTTTTGATTTAGATCAAATTTTTACTTCAGTGGCACAGTTCATAACCAGTGCCAAAGTGAGCCCTCTGCGAGCAAGCCAAGCCGCGCTGGACATCAGAAAAATCAAGCCTAAAAAAGATAATTTTTTTCCGTTAACGGGAAGAGTCGGCCGGCTAATTTTGCGGCAAACGTACGCAGGGTGATATGTGCAGTGGTACGCAGAATGATATGCGTAGTGGTGCGCATAGCGGGTAATGGTACGCGTAATTGACTAAAGTGGCGCGGCCGCACAAGAAAGAGGCAAGACGCGCCGCCTTGGGCAACCCGCACGGGCACAGCCGCCCGTCCGTTAACCGCAGCACCGGCGCCAGCAGAAAGCGGCAGACGTTTTGCCATGGCATTACACAAGATCTTGATAAACTGCTAGCGCAGTTGAGATCTCGCGCAGTTTATGTCGTCTGGCACGCATTTTTGCTAAGCGCCAGCCAAGTTATCCCCAAAATCTGGGGATAACTTATTGGAAAAGTCGGAACAAAAGGATCTTTACGCGCAAATCTTAACCACAGCGGCGGTTTTTTGCGCCAATGTGGTCACTCTGCGGCCAATTTCTTTGCTAAAGCAGGCGCGCGACCAATTGCGCAAAAAAACAGCAGCTGCGCAATAAGCCAGCCTCAACTAGCGAAACACCACCTCGGTGAGCGTGACCTGCACCAGCGGCGTGCCGGCGTATCCTACCGGCCACGGCAGTGACAGCGTTAACGCCGGGCGTGACTGGCCTGGGCGCAAATAGGTCTCGGGCAAGCGGTGCTCGGCGCGCCATAACCGCACGGGATGCTCGCTTAACTGCGCGCCATCGGGCGCAAAAAAGCGCACTGTGCCAGCGACCCCCACCACATTGCGCGAGCCTTGGTTGCTTAAGATAAAGGCCAAAGCCAACTCTCCGTTACTATCGGGCGCCGAGGCCAGCACGCCGCGCGGCGCCACGCTCACCCCTTCGCGGCTGGCGTGCGCCAGTAGCGCCGGCTTAGCCAAAGCTTTTGCCGTGAGCGTAGGCTGGGCGCCCGCCGTTTGGCTGAGCACCTGATACTGCCACGTTTGATCGGCATATAGGGTCACATCCCGCCCATCGGGCAGCGTCAGCGTAATTGGCCACGCCGCCATTTTTCCGTGTGCCGGCGCCGTTTGCGCGCCGGCAGGCGTTACGGGCAAAACTAAGCTGGCGCACAGCGCCAGCACTGCCGTGCGAGCGCGCAGGCAAGAGAAAGCAGCGGGAATAAATGACGGGAGCTGTCGAGTCAATAGCATTAGTGCGGTTCCTTAACATGCAGGGGTAGGCAAGTGCAGCAGCGCCGAGCAAGGCATGCGCACTTACGCTTGGTTGGTTAGTCACGCGAGCGCAGTCAGTTGGGCTAGCGAATAAAATAAGGCAAGCCTATTGAGCTTGGAAAATTAAGCATGAGCATCAGGACAAGCGCTTTGCGCAAAATTGGCTTGCTAGATCCGGCCTTGCCCCGCATGCTTTAGCGTTTTTCGGCAGGCCTTAGCCGCCAAGTGACCTTGGGAGGGGAGATGGTCGCGTTAAATGAACTCAGAGCAAAAATCACCGCGGTAGATGAAGCGCTGCTGAGCCTGTTGGCCGAGCGCCGGCAGCTAAGTGCGGCGATTGCCCAGCACAAACGCGCCCATCGCCTGCCGGTGCGGGATGTGGCACGCGAACAAGCCTTACTCAGCGCGTTATGCGCGCGCGGTGAAGCGCAGGGGCTCGATGCCAATTATCTGCATGCCCTTTATCAGCTGATCATTGCCGATTCAGTGGCGCTGCAAACCCAGCAGCTGACCACCACAGCGCCAGCGGCGCTCCCCACCGACGAGCAATAAAAACAGGCAAGCACCTGCCCGCCCGTTTTATTGCTTAAGGCGCCCCCTTATGGCGCCAGCCGCGTGACTTTCTTTAGCACCACAGGGCTGGTGCTCGGTGGCACATCCTTGGCACGCAAAATCGAGCTGTATTCGGTTTGCACCGTAGAAATTTTATCCAGCACCGCCATGCCTTCGACCACCTGGCCAAACACGGTGTAACCCGCGCCACGCCCGCTAGCATCAAGCATGTTGTTATCGACCACGTTGAAATAAAACTGGCGGGTGGCACTGTCGGGCGCTTGGGTACGCGCCATCGCTAGGCTACCGCGGCGATTAGTTAAGCCGCCTTCAGATTCATTTTTTACCGGCGCGTAGGTCGGCAACTGCTGATATTGCTGGTTATAACCGCCGCCTTGCACCACAAAGCTTTGGATCACACGGTGAAACAGCGAGCCGTTATAGCTGCCATCGTCCACATAGCGCAGAAAATTTTTTACCGTCTGCGGCGCTTTTACCGGATCTAATTCCACGATGATGTTGCCGTGATTGGTTTCTAGCGCCACTTTCGGCCCAGCCCACGCCAATGGTGCGGCGCACAGGGCGACGATGGCTAATTTTTTTAACATAGCGATCTCCTTGGTTGCTTTATTGCGTGCGCCCTTGCAAATAGCGGCGCAGTTGCTCATCGCGCATGATCTGCTCGATCAAGCGGCTTAACTGGCGGTTGAGCGCCCCTTCCAAATCGGCTATCGACGGTTCACCGGGCGCTTCGCTATTGGAGGCAAGATTAAACTGTTTGGTTAAGCGCCGACCATTGCCCTCGACAATCACCTGCGCGCCCACTCGCGCACTGGTGGCATAGGTAATAGTCTGCTCTTTAACCCGTACTTCGGCCTGCTCTATCGCCAAAATAAGATGGGTGGCGCCGGCATTACCGACTTCCAAGCCTTGGCTACGCAGCCCTTGCGCTAAGCGCGCGGCCATCAGCACATTAAGCGGCTCAGCGCTGTTAATACGCACTAGCGGCTGCTCAATTTTCTCAATGGTAAAGATATGCGTAGCCAAGCGTTTGTCTATCCCTTCCATGGTCACTTGCGTGCCCAGCAGCACGGTGGAGCGCGCGTCTGGCACCAGCGGATTAAGCAGCGCCGCTTGCGGCCACTGCGCGGCGCATCCTGCCAGCAATAACGCCGCTGCGATACTTAGCCCTAAATTTTTAGTTATAAATTTGCCCATTGATCGTGCTTGCATCAGTCCCTTTACCTTTTAATTGCTTTTAAAATGACGAATTTATTATTCGACGCCACCACCTGCGCATTGCCAAACACGCGCTTTAACTTGGCGTGGTAATCCAAATGCCGATTGCCCACCACCCACAACTCGCCGCCTTGGCAAAGTACCCTGGCGCTGTCGGTAAACATCTGCCAAGCAATGTGATCGGTGATCGCTTGCAACTGATGAAATGGCGGATTGCACAAGATGCGATCGCAAAAATCACTGCCGAGCCCTTCTAAACAGTTATTAACCATGAAGCGGCTGCGCGGCAGCGCCGCGGGCAGATTGTCCCGCACATTACGCTCTGCCGAGGCAATGGCCATAAACGATTCATCCGCAAAGGTCACGGTGACGTCGCTATCGCGCGCCAGCAAGGCTAAACCGAGCACGCCGTTGCCACAGCCCAAATCCACCACGTGGCGCGCGCTGTGCACGGGCAGATTGGCCAACATAAAGCGCGCACCTATATCCAAACTGGTGCGAGAAAATACGTTGGCGTCATTGCTGATGGTAAACGGCGTGCCTTCCAGCGGCCAGCAGGTCGGAAATGGATTGCGGTGCGCCACCGGCTTATAGCGTGCGGTGGCAAAAATCAGCCGCGCTTTTTTCACTGCCAACGAGGTGGTGGTAGGGCCGATATATTTTTCAAACAGCGCCAAGGTCGAGCTGTGAATATCTTTGGCTTTACCCGCGGCAATAATGCGCGTTTCAGGCCCGACCACGGCGGCCAACGCCAGCAGTTGCTGCTCAAGCAGCGCCTGATATTTGGTAACTTTTAAAATCACTAAAGCAGGTGCTGCGGGCAGCGGCGCGAGGGCATCTTGCAGCGTCACCTGCGCGGGGGCTAATTGGTTAGCGGCTAAATTAGCGCGGGTGGCTTGCTGGCTTAAATAAGAATCACTGATACCAATCGGTGAAAACGCATGGGTATAGGCCGCCAAGGCGCCAAAGCTATCGTTAAAGATCAGCAGTGCGCGCTCGCTTAACGCGCCGCTTAGGCTAGGCAATTCAGCCGCGAGGGTAGCAATCAGATATTCATCGGCCGCATCCCATGCTTGCAGCGGATCTTGTGCCACTTTGGGATAGCGAAATAACGTTAAACAGCAATGGGGCGTTTCCAGCACAGTCTGCATGGCAGGCGATTCTCAGCATCAAGGATAAATAGCGCGCCATTTTAGCCACAGGCGGCCAATTATCCAAACCTTACCCCACTGTGTAGCCAAGCACTGGCTCTCAACGCGGGATTTACTCACTCGCGCACTCTCCGCGGCCATGACCACAAGCCAATCGTTTGCCTGTTACCTACTGCGCACTAGTTGCGCGCCAACTGGCGCCGTTTTCAGCGCCTTGGCGCATTTTGGCGCTTTTTTTAATGCCTTAGGCCGGTGGCTAATGGTAGACTTGAGCGCTTTTGAGTGACACTAAATGTTGCATATTTGTTAATCAATTACACAAATAGTGCCTTTGGATTAGCTCAGTTTATGAAACAGCGCCGGCATTTTAGCCCGCGCTGTTACCTGTCTCTCTTCCCGAAACGGTAGTGCAAACAAGTATGATTACAATCAAAAAAGGACTGGATCTCCCCGTACTGGGAGCCCCAGAGCAAGTAATCTACGATGGCCCAGCCATCACGCGTGTTGCCACTCTGGGCGAGGAGTATGTGGGCATGCGCCCGACGATGTTAGTTAAAGTCGGCGATCGCGTGCTTAAAGGTCAACCCCTGTTCGAAGATAAAAAGAACACGGGCGTGATCTTCACCGCTCCTGCCACTGGTGTGGTAATCGAAATCAACCGCGGTGCCAAGCGCGCGCTGCAGTCAGTGGTCATCGAATGCGATGGCTCAACTGAGCAAGTCAGCTTTCCGGCCTTCCCTGCCGCCGAGCTGCCACAGTTGCCGCGCGAGCAAGTGCAAGAGATCCTCGTGGCCTCCGGCCAGTGGACTGCCCTGCGCACCCGTCCATTTAGCAAAGTGCCCGCCGTCGGCTCGAGCCCACGCGCCATCTTTGTCACCGCCATGGATACCAATCCGCTCGCGGCCGATGCCCAAATCATCATCAAACAACACGCGCAGGCGTTTTTAGATGGTTTGAGCGTGCTGACCTGCCTGACCGATGGCGCGGTGTACGTCTGTAAAGGTGAGGCGAGCCTGCCACACTCTTCATTAGCGCAAGTTAAAGAAGAAGTGTTCGTCGGCCCGCACCCTGCCGGTCTGCCGGGCACCCACATCCACAGTTTGGATGCGGCCAGCGCGAGCAAGATCCAGTGGCACATCAACTACCAAGACGTGATTGCGCTGGGTAAGTTGTTCACCACCGGTCAGATCTGCACTGACAAAGTGATCGCATTGGCGGGCCCAAATGTGCTCAAGCCACGCTTGATCCGCACCCAAATGGGCGCCTGCATCAGCGAGCTGACCTGCGACCAACTGCGTGCCGATGAGAACCGCATTTTATCCGGTTCCGTGCTAAATGGCGTGCAGGCCCGCGGCCCACACGACTACTTAGGCCGCTATCACCTGCAGGTGAGCGTACTTGGCGAAGGCCGTGAAAAAGAGTTTTTAGGCTGGATCAATCCAAGTGCCGATAAATTCTCCATCACGCGCACCACCCTGTCGCACCTGATGAAAGGCAAACTCATCAACTTCACCACCACGACCCACGGTAGTGACAGAGCCATGGTACCGATTGGTAACTATGAGCGGGTGATGCCACTCGACATTCTGCCCACCCTGCTGCTGCGGGATCTGGTTGCAGGCGACTTAGAAAGCGCGCAAGCGCTCGGCGCCTTGGAATTAGATGAGGAAGATTTGGCCCTGTGTACCTTCGTTTGCCCCGGCAAAACCGAGTACGGTCCTCTTCTGCGTGAGTGCCTGACCAAGATCGAACTGGAAGGTTAAGCAATGAGTCTTAAGCAACTGCTTGATAATATGGAACATCACTTCGAGCCGGGCGGCAAATTTGCCAAGTACTATGCCCTGTTTGAAGCGACCTATACCCTGTTGTATACCCCAGGGACTGTTACCCGTAACGCCGCCCACGTGCGTGATGCGCTCGACTTAAAGCGCATGATGATTATGGTATGGCTGGCGGTTTTCCCAGCCATGTTCTTTGGCATGTTTAACGTTGGCCATCAGTCTATCGCCGCTATCGCCCAATTGGGTTCAGCAGCCGGTGCTGACAGCTGGCAATATGCCTTAGCCACCGTGTTTGGCGCCTCCCTCGATCCAGCATCAGCCGGCATTGCCAGCAAAATGCTGATCGGCGCGGCGCACTTCTTGCCTATCTATCTGGTGGCGTTTGCCGTCGGTGCGTTCTGGGAAGTGCTGTTTGCCGTGGTGCGTGGCCACGAGATCAACGAAGGCTTCTTCGTGACCTCGATCTTATTTGCCCTCATTGTCCCTGCCGAATTGCCATTATGGCAAGCCGCCTTGGGCATCACCTTTGGTGTAGTGATGGCCAAAGAGGTGTTCGGTGGTACCGGTAAAAACTTCTTAAACCCAGCCTTAGCCGGCCGCGCGTTCTTGTTTTTTGCCTATCCTGCGCAAATTTCCGGTGGCGAAGTATGGGTGGCGGTCGATGGTTTTTCTGGTGCCACGGCATTAAGCCAATGGGCACAAGGTGGCCAAGCGGCGTTGATCAACGGCGCTACCGGTGAAGCCATTTCATGGCTTGACGCGTTCTTAGGCTATTTGCCTGGCTCTATCGGTGAAGTGTCGACCCTGATGATCCTGCTCGGCGCCGCCATGATCGTCTATATGCGCATCGCCTCATGGCGCATCATCGCCGGTGTGATGATCGGTATGATTGCCACCTCATTGCTGTTTAACGTAGCCGGTTCTGCAACCAACCCCATGTTTAACATGCCGTGGCACTGGCACTTAGTGCTCGGTGGTTTTGCCTTTGGTATGTGCTTTATGGCCACAGATCCAGTGTCGGCCGCTTTTACCAACCAAGGTAAATGGTGGTATGGCGCGCTGATCGGCCTGATGGTGGTCGTGGTGCGCGTAGTTAACCCTGCGTTCCCAGAAGGCATGATGCTGGCAATTTTGTTTGCCAACTTGTTTGCCCCGCTGTGCGACCACTTTGTGGCACAAGCGAACATCAAGCGGAGGATTGCTCGTGGCGTTTAATAAAGACTCAACCTTCGGTACCGTCACTGTCGTCGCTGGCCTGTGCTTGGCTTGCTCGGTCGTGGTTTCCGTCGCTGCCGTTGGCCTACGCGGCCTGCAGATCGAAAATAAAGCGCTGGATAAACAGAGCAATATCTTAGCCGTAGCCGGCGTAGATATTAGCGAGGTTGCCAAGCGCGATATGGCCAAACTCTATGGTGACAAGATCGAAGCGCGCTTGATCGACATGAGCACTGGTAACTTTGTTGAGGGCGATGCCAACAACTTTGATGCCAAAAAAGCCATGAAAGATCCAGCGCAAGCCATCGTATTAGCGCCAGAAGATGACAAAGCCAGCGTGCGCCAGATCGCCAAGTTGTCACCGGTATTTATTGCTAAAAATGCCGCCGGTGCGATTGATAGCCTCATTTTGCCAGTACACGGCCGCGGCTTATGGTCCACCATGTATGCGTTTGTGGCGATCGCCCCTGATGCGCAAACTATCAAGGGCATCACTTACTACGAGCACGGTGAAACCGGTGGCTTGGGCAGTGAGATTACCAACCCCGCATGGCGCGCATTGTTTGTCGGCAAGAAATTGTTTGATGCACAAGGCCACCCAGCGATTCGGGTAATCAAAGGTGCGGCCGATAAAGCCTCGCCTCACGACATTGATGGCCTGTCAGGTGCGACCCTAACCGGTAACGGCGTACAGAACACCTTTGCGTTCTGGATGGGGCCAAAAGGCTTTGGGCCGTTCTTGAATAAAGTGCGTGCAGGAGAGATCAAATGATGGTCGATAAGAGCGAAATGAAAAAATTGCTGTTAACGCCCGTGCTCGGTAGCAACCCTATCGCGCTGCACATCTTAGGTGTGTGCTCGGCGTTAGCGGTTACCAGCCAGATGAAAACGGCGTTTGTAATGACCTTAGCAGTAATGGCGGTAACAGCGTTTTCTAACCTGTTTATCTCCCTTATCCGCAATATCATTCCCAACAGCGTGCGTATCATCGCCCAAATGGCAGTTATCGCCTCACTGGTAATCGTGGTTGATCAGGTACTCAAGGCCTTTGCTTACGATATTTCTAAGCAATTGTCCGTATTTATCGGCCTGATCATTACCAACTGTATCGTTATGGGCCGCGCGGAAGCGTACGCCATGAAGAGCGCACCTATGCCATCGTTTTTAGACGGTATCGGTAACGGTTTAGGTTACGGCGCCATTTTGCTGACCGTCGCGACCTTCCGTGAGCTGCTCGGTTCTGGCACGTGGTTTGGTTTTGAGATCCTACCAACGGTCAATAACGGCGGTTGGTATATCCCGAACGGCCTGCTGGTATTGCCACCGAGCGCCTTCTTTATTATCGGTCTCATCATTTGGGCAGTCCGCACCAAGGATCCCAAGCAGGTGGAGGCGAAGGATTAAGGTATGGAACACTATCTGAGTCTGTTAGTTCGTTCGATTTTTATCGAAAACTTGGCCCTGTCGTTTTTCTTAGGCATGTGTACTTTCTTGGCCGTGTCAAAGAAAGTTAAAACCTCGATGGGTTTAGGTGTGGCGGTTATTTTCGTAATGGCGATTGCTGTTCCGGTGAACAACCTCATCTTCAACTTGGTGCTCAAAGAAGACGCCTTGGTTAAAGGGTTAGATTTAAGCTTTTTGGGCTTTATCACCTTTATCGGCGTGATCGCCGCCTTAGTGCAAATCTTGGAAATGGTGCTGGATAAATTCTTCCCCGCCCTTTACAACGCGCTGGGCATCTTTTTGCCACTGATCACCGTAAACTGCGCCATCTTTGGTGCGGTATGCTTTATGGTGCAGCGTGACTACAACTTCTTAGAGTCTGTAGTCTACGGCGTGGGCGCGGGCACCGGTTGGATGTTAGCAATCGTAGCGCTGGCGGGTATCCGTGAGAAGATGAAGTACTCTGACGTGCCGGCAGGCCTGCGTGGTTTAGGTATCACCTTCATCACTACCGGTCTGATGGCGCTGGGCTTTATGTCTTTTTCTGGTATTTCCCTGTAAGCGGAAAGGAAATATAGATGGAAATTATTTTAGGTGTAGTCATGTTCACCGCCATCGTGCTGGCCTTGGTCGCAGTTATTCTGTTTGCCAAGTCTAAGCTGGTGACCGCGGGTGATGTGACCATTAGCATCAATCACGATCCGAGCTTGGCCGTAACCGGCCCTGCCGGTGGCAAACTGCTGGGCGCCTTGGCGGGCAGCGGTATTTTTATCTCCTCTGCCTGTGGTGGTGGTGGTTCTTGTGGTCAGTGTAAAGTGCGCGTCAAAACGGGCGGCGGCGATATTCTGCCAACCGAGCTGGATCACATCAGTAAAGGCGAAGCACGTCACGGCGAGCGTTTAGCGTGCCAAGTGACCGTGCGCGGCGACATGGAAATTGAGCTGCCAGAAGAGATCTTTGGCGTGAAGAAGTGGGAATGTAGCGTTATTTCTAACGACAACAAAGCCACCTTCATCAAAGAGCTCAAACTGCAGATCCCTGATGGTGAAACCGTGCCGTTCCGCGCCGGTGGCTACATTCAGATCGAGGCTCCCGCGCACCACGTGCAGTTCAAGAATTTCGATATTCCTGACATGTACCGTGATGACTGGGATCGCTTTAAGATTTTTGATCTGGAATCGAAAGTCGATGAGCCGATCATCCGTGCTTACTCGATGGCAAACTACCCAGAAGAGTTCGGCATCATCATGCTCAACGTGCGTATCGCTACGCCGCCACCGAGCAACTGGAGCGCACCTCCGGGCCAGATGTCTTCGTTTATCTTTAACCTCAAAGCAGGTGACAAGGTGACGATTTCCGGTCCATTTGGTGAGTTCTTCGCTAAAGAAACCGAGAACGAAATGGTCTTTATCGGCGGTGGTGCCGGTATGGCGCCGATGCGTTCACACATCTTTGACCAGCTGCGCCGCGTGAAATCTAAGCGCAAGATGAGCTTCTGGTACGGCGCCCGTTCAAAGCGTGAAATGTTCTATGTGGAAGATTTCGACATGCTGGCCGCTGAGAACCCGAACTTCACTTGGAATGTGGCGCTCTCTGATCCACAGCCAGAAGATAACTGGGACGGCTACACCGGCTTTATCCACAACGTGCTTTATGAGAACTATCTCAAAAACCACGAAGCGCCGGAAGACTGTGAGTTCTACATGTGTGGTCCTCCGGTCATGAACGCGGCCGTCATCAACATGCTCAAAGAGTTGGGCGTGGAAGATGAAAATATTCTGCTGGATGATTTTGGTGGTTAAATAAATGCACAGCACACGTAAGATATGGCTAGCCTTCGGGCTAGCCTTTTTCCTAGCCGCCTGCGGCAAAGACAACACCCCAAGCACGCCATTGCTGCACCTAACGGGTAGCACCATGGGCACAACTTACACCATCAAAGTGGCGCAAAATGACCAATTGGATCGCGTGCGCCTTGAGCACGAGATCACCAGCTTACTGGTGCGTGTGGTGGATCAAATGTCCACCTACCGCGCCAACTCCGAGCTCAACGGTTTTAATGACGCCAAAGTGACCACGCCGCTGCGCGTGTCGCCAGAGACCGCCAAAGTGGTGACCGAAGCGCTGCATATCGGCCTTGCCACCCAAGGCGCGCTCGATATTACCGTCGCGCCGCTGGTCAACTTGTGGGGCTTTGGGCCCGATCAACGCCCAAGCCAAACACCTAGTGCCGAGCAACTGGCCGCCGCACGGGCAAAAACCGGTTTAAACCAGCTCGAAGTCATCACCTCTATCCATGGCTCGCACCTGAAAAAAGCCATCGCCGAGTTAACTCTCGATCTGTCGTCGATTGCCAAAGGTTTTGCCGTAGATCAAGTCGCGGATTATTTAGAAGCGCACGGTAGTAGCGATTACATGGTGGAAATTGGTGGCGAAGTGCGCCTGCGCGGCGTCAACGGCCAAGGCCAGCCATGGCGTATCGCCATCGAGCAGCCTAGCGACGGCACCACCCGTGCCGCGCAAGTGATTGCACCAGGCCAAATGGCGATCGCCACGTCAGGCGATTATCGCAATTACTATGAGCTGGAAGGTAAACGCCTCTCGCACACCATCGATCCACGTTCTGGACGACCGATCCTGCACAATATGGCCTCGGTCACCGTGCTGCAGCCTTCGGCCATGACCGCTGATGGTTTAGCCACTGCGTTTATGGTGATGGGGCCGAATGCGGCCTTAAGCTATGCTGATAAACACCACATCCCAGTGTTTATTCTGCTAAAAGAGGGCGACGGTTTTGTGAGTAAACACTCGAAAACCTTTGCACCTTACTTAGCTAAGGACCCAGCATGAAGATCTTTTTCATTACCTTTGGCGTCTTTTTAGCGGTAATCGCAGCCATGGCGGTGGGTTATATCTTCCAAAAGAAGACCATCTCTGGCTCGTGTGGCGGCTTAGGCGGCGTAGGCATCGATAAAGAGTGTGATTGCCCCGAGCCTTGTGACAACCGCAAGCAAAAAATAGCTGAAGAAGCCAAACGCCAGCAGCGTGAAGATCAGCGGATCCTCTAGCGACTTGGCCAGCGGCCGTAAGCGGCCGTAAAAAGCATAAAAAAAGCGCGCCTGTTGGCGCGCTTTTTTTATGCTTTTTAGATACGCTTATTTTGCTGGAATATCGGCCAGCACCGCAACTAACAAATCCCAAAACCGTGCCACAGCCGGAATATGCACGCGCTCATCGGGCGAATGCGCGCCGCGAATGGTCGGGCCAAACGCCACCATATCCCACTCGGGATAAACTCGCTTAAACAAGCCACACTCCAGACCGGCGTGCACCACCATCACCTTGGGCTCATCGCCAAACAGACGCTGATAATTTTCCCGCACTTTGGCCATGATCGGTGAATCGACATTCGGCGTCCAACCTGGATAGGCGCCGGTGAGCACGCAGCTAGCGCCCGCTAAGCTAAACAGGCTGCTTACCATCTGCTCCATGCTTTCGCGGCCAGAATCAAGTAGCGAGCGGATCAAGCACTGCACATACACCTCACCCGCCTGCGTTTTAATCACGCCCAAGTTGAGCGAGGTTTCCGTCACGCCGGCAATGCTATCGCTCATGCGCATAACGCCGTTCGGGCAGGCCAGCAAGGCATTGAGTAAGCGGCTTTGTAACGCGGCGCTAAACACCTGCGCCGGCATCGCGCCGGCGGCTAAATCCACCGTTAAGTGCGGCTCAGTGATGGCCAGTTCGCTTTGATAAATAGCGCGAAAACGCGCTACCAGCGCTTCAAACGCGGCCACGTTTCCCTCAGGCACCACTACGCTGGCCCACGCTTCGCGCGGAATGGCGTTACGCAAGGTGCCGCCGTGAATTTCACTTAAACGCACATCCAGCGCTTGCGCCGCCACCAATAAACGCACCAGCAGTTTGTTGGCATTGCCACGGCCGCGGTGAATATCCGCGCCCGAGTGACCGCCGCACAAGCCTTTAATAGTCAAGGTCAGCGCTTGGCCAGTTGGCGCCGCGTCGGTTTCCAGTGTAAAGCGGATATTGGCATCCACGCCACCGGCGCACCCCATGCACACTTCACCGTCTTCTTCAAAGTCGGTGTTGAGCAAAATTTTACCCTCCAGCAGTCCCGGCTTTAAGCCAAAAGCGCCGGTCATTCCAGTCTCTTCGTCACTGGTGAGCAGTACTTCTAAAGGGCCGTGGGCTAAGTTGTTATCAGCCAGCACCGCCAAGCAGGCGGCCATACCGATGCCGTTGTCCGCGCCCAAGGTGGTGCCGCGCGCGGTTACCCACTCGCCATCGATATAGGCATTAATCGGATCTTGGGTGAAATCATGCGCCGTGTCAGCATTGGCCTGCGGCACCATGTCAATGTGCGCTTGCAGCACCACAATTTGGCGATTTTCCATGCCTACGCTGGCGGCTTTTTTAATAATGACGTTACCCACTTCATCTTGGCTCACGGCCAAGTTTTGCGTCTGCGCCCAATTTACAATCCAACTGCGCAACTGCTCTTCATGCTTGGAAGGATGGGGAATGGCACAGATCTGCTCGAAGAACTGCCAAATAAGTGAAGGGGAAAGAGAACTTAATGCTGCCACGTCAAAACTCCTTATCAGCATGGGGATGGCGTTTACCGGTAGAAAAACCGTGGGGCAAAACATACTACAACCCATAACTAAAAGCTGTGACTGGCTAAAAAAAAGTTGCCGGCTGAGTGCGGCAAACGGCCGCGGCCTGAGAAAAAATGCGCAAACGTTACAATTTACAAAAAGCAAGCGTTTGCGTGAAAAATAGGGGATTTGGCGTACAAAAAGCATTGATCATGCACGATTGGCTGCTACATTAGCCGCTATTGAGCGCTTACGCGTGATCGATTTAGGTGACGAAACCGGACGACGTCACCGCCAGTGCAAGCTAGCGCTCGCCTGGCCCAGCAAGTGCGCCTCCAAGGAGCCGAGTTTTTGTTCATGGATGAGCCCGCTAATTTAAGGTTCGTAACTTGTTAAGATTTTAGGAGTCACCCCATGCCTATCAGCAACGCCACCTACTGGTTCTCGCGCTCCCTTTATACCAAAGGCTTTAGCTACCCGAACCCTTACGCCGGTCGCCGCTAAGCGACTGCGCCTATACTGGCGCCACATAAAAAGCAGACCGCGGTTTCGTGCCTGCTTTTTTTGTGCCCGCACGGCACGGATAACAGCACAGACTTTGCGGCTCTGGCGCCG
This sequence comes from Aeromonas sp., assembly GCA_051658125.1. Lineage (GTDB taxonomy): Bacteria > Pseudomonadota > Gammaproteobacteria > Enterobacterales > Aeromonadaceae > Aeromonas. The sequence goes on along the minus strand of JBOFMA010000020.1, from coordinate 7,687 downwards.
AACCGGGCACGTTACCGCTGGCTCCAGCGCTGCATTTGGATAAAAAATCAGCGCTTTTACACAAACTTGACCATATGAGCGGCTTTTTTGCGATTTTCATCGCATTGCGCATACGTTTGCGTGGCATTATTGCTACAAGCGGTGGTATTATCCGGCGCCATTAGCCAGTGATTATTGCGCCATAAAAACGTTTATTTGGCGCGGCACTTGCCCAAAATCCCCCGTTTGCCTCAAAGTGTGGCCAAAGCACGCGCCTTGGTCGCTTCGTTGCAAGCTAAATTTATTGGGGCTGTATCGCGCACTCATCAGTTGCTGCGGTGGCCACGCGAAAGAGATCCGAGCCATGCCAAAAAAATTCTATGTATCGTGGGAGAACCTGCAACGTGAAGCCCGCCGTTTGGCCCGTCGCCAACTGCCGTCTAAGCAGTGGAAAGGTATCATCGCTGTGAGTCGGGGTGGTTTAGTACCTGCGGCGCTGATGGCGCGCGAGCTCGGTATTCGCAACGTTGAAACCCTGTGCATCTCTAGCTACGACCACGACAATCAACGCGAACTGCGCGTGGTGAAAAGTGCCACGACCGCCGGCGATGGCGAAGGCTGGTTGATTGTGGACGATCTGGTCGATACCGGCGGCACCGCTAAAGCCATTCGTGAACTGCACCCTAAGGCTAAATTTATTACTATTTTTGCCAAACCAATGGGTGAGCCGTTGGTCGATGATTTTGAAGTGGCGATCCCGCAAGACACGTGGATTGAGCAGCCATGGGACATGGCGCTGGAATTTATTCAGCCGCTGTGTGATGAAGAAGAGTAAGCGTAACGCGGCCCGCGCCGCTTAAAAAAAAGCGCCTACGGGCGCTTTTTTTGTATGCCAGTGTTAGCGCTGAGCCTCGCCAGTAACTTGCTCTGCCAAACACCAAAGCCTTCGGGCTGCACAATTAATTGCTCTTTGAGCGCTTTCGGCTGGCGCTTTAAGTAATATTCCACCCGCAGCGCCGCCCCTTTATCACCCACCGCTTGCACCCACACCAATTGCAATGGCCCTTTACCACGCAAACTGCGCGCGCCTGTGCCCGCCTGATGCTGGCGCAAGCGCCGGCTCGGATCGGTGCTGATACCGGTATAGAGCGCGCCGCTGGCACTGCGCACAAAATAGACCTGCCAGACGGCGGGCTCAGTTGTCAAAACGCGGGCAGACAGTGCGCTAGATGGCATGCTTTATCCCATAACCGAGCTTACGCCAGTGGCGCGCGCCGCCAGCGTTTGGGTAGCGGCAGTAAGGTTACAAATAACCCCGCCCAGACAAAAGCAAAGCCCACGCTTTTGATAGGATCGGGCGCTTCGCCAAAATAAAATATGGCCAGCAAAAAAGCCAAACTCGGCTCGATGTATTGCATCAGCCCCACGGTGGACAGCGGCGTGCGCGCCAGCGCCATGCAAAAGATCGCCACGGGGATCAAGGTCACCGGCGCACTGCCGAACAATAGCCATTTGGCCGTCACATCGCCTTGCCAAAATAAGCCGCTTCCGGTCCAAGTTAAGTAGCCTAAATAGAACAACGCGAAGGGCAATTGGGCCAAGGTTTCAATCGTTAAGCTCGTGGTGGTATCGACCGTCACCTGTTTTTTTAGCAAACCATAGGTGGCAAACGCCGCACCCATGATCAGCGAATACCACGGCAGCGCACCGTAACTTAGCAGCATGTAGGCCAATCCCGCCAAGGCCAGCAGCACCGCCAGTTGCTTTTGCCGATTTAAGCGCTCGCCGAGCAACGTGCAGGCAAAGATCATGTTAAACAGCGGCGTCATGAAAAAAGCCAAACTGGTGGCCAAGATCTCGCCGTGAGTCAGGCACCAGGTAAACAAGCACCAACTGGTCGACATCACTGGGCCGGCGAGCAGCAGACGCCATAACTGCTGCGGCTGTTGCCGCAGCGCTGCCCAATCGAGCCTGCGCCCCTGCCAAGCTAATATGGCCAGCAAAATAGGCAACGACCACAGCAGGCGATGGCTCAGCAGCTCCCACATCGCCACATCAGGCATGAACTGATAATAAAGCGGCAGTAAGCCCCACAAGGTAAAAGAGAGCGCGGCCAGCAGCGGGCCAAGGTTGGCAGTTATTGCCGCAAAGGCGGCAACGCGGGGGGCAGAGGGCATGACTTAATTCCGTTTAAGTTGACTGAGCATAAAACCGGCGGTGGCGCAAACCACGACCGATGGGCCGGCCGGGGTATCTTGCCACCACGACAGGCTCAAGCCCCCCACCACGGCGAGCATGCCAATTACGCTGGCAAGTCCGGCCATCTGTTCGGGAGTTTGACTAAAGCGGCGCGCTGTGGCGGCCGGAATAATAAGTAAGGAGGTAATGATCAGTGCGCCGACAAACTTCATCGCCACCGCAATCACTAGCGCCATTAACAGCATCAGCAAAGCGCGTAACCGCTCGACTTTAACGCCTTCCACCCGCGCTAGCTCTTCATTGATAGTCAGCGCAATTAAGGGATCCCAAACGCGCCAAAGTAGTGCAAGCACCAGCGCGCCGCCGCCATAGATCCACGCTAAATCGCTTGGCTGCACAGCGAGCAAATCGCCAAACAAGTAAGCCATTAAGTCCACCCGTACCCCATCCATAAAGCTCAGTGCAACTAAGCCCAGTGACAGGGCGCTGTGCGCCAAAATGCCCAATAAGGTATCGGTTGCGACCTGTTTGCTGCGGCTCATCAGCAAAAGCAAACCGGCCATCAGCAGCGCGCACAGCACCACTGCCAAGGTCAAATTCAGCTGTAAGCCTAAGCCCAGCGCCACGCCGAGCAAACAGGCATGGGACAGCGTATCGCCAAAATAGGCCATTTTGCGCCACACCACAAAGCTGCCTAACGGGCCAGCTAGCAGCGCCAAGCCTAAGCCGGCGGCCAAGGCATAGAGTAAAAAGCTATCCATACAACTCCTAGCTAGCGGCGCGAATGAGATGAGGGGGGGGCTTTGTGCAGCGCAATAATGGGCGCCAGCGATGGCTTGCTCTCCGTTGGGCGTTCGGCCACCGAGCAGTGCTCGTCATCGCAGTGATGGTGGTGGGTATATAGCGCCAGCCCCGCTTGCTCTGACAAACCAAACAAACGGGAAAACTCGGGGTGACGCGCTACCCGCTCCGGCGCGCCGTGGCAGCAAATATGCCGGTTTAAGCAAATCACCTCGTGGGTGCTGGCCATCACTAAGTGCAAATCGTGCGAGACCATCAGCACCGCGCAATTAAGCTCGCGAGTGAGCTTGGCAATTAAGGCATACAGCGCCAGTTGGCCGCTGATATCCACCCCTTGCACAGGCTCATCGAGCACTAATAGCTCGGGCTTGGCCAAAAGTGCGCGCGCCAACAATACGCGCTGCAGTTCGCCACCAGAGAGTTTGGACAAAGGGTAAGCCAGCAAGTGCTCGGCTTGTACGCGAGCTAACGCCGCGCTGATCGCCGGCAGGGGTTGGCGGCCTAATTGCAAAAAGCGCCGCACCGTTAACGGTAAACTGGCGTCTAAGTGCAATTTTTGCGGCACATAGCCGACGCGCAAGCGCGCCGGTTTGAGCACGCGGCCTTGGCTGGGCGTAAGCAGGCCCAGCACAATTTTGCTTAAGGTGCTTTTGCCCGCGCCATTGGGGCCAATTAAGGTCGTGATTTTGCCTGGTGTCAGGCGCAACGAGACATTATCAAGCACTAAGCGGCCATCAAAGGCGTGGCTCACCTGTTGCAATTCAACCAGAGGGGGCATAGCACTCACGTTATCTTTACCGCTAATCATTGTCACCGCTTACTCTCTGCCAGACTAAGAGGCGGCCGGTTCATGCTCGCACTGCCCCAAGGTGCAGTGCCCGTAAAGATACAAACTGTGGTTGGTCAACTCGATGTTGTGCGCTTTTGCTATCGCCTGCTGGCGCTTTTCAATCACCTCGTCAGAAAATTCAATCACTTTGCCGCAGTCTAAGCAGACTAAATGATCGTGGTGATGATTAGAGGCCAGCTCAAACACCGATTTGCCGCCTTCAAAATGATGGCGGGTCACAATTCCGGCGTCATCAAATTGGTTAAGCACACGGTATACCGTGGCCAATCCCACCTCTTCGCCCTCATCGAGCAAGCGCTTATAGAGCTCTTCAGCACTGATGTGCTGGCAATCGGCGCGCTGCAAAAAAGACAAAATTTTAATGCGCGGCAAGGTTACCTTGAGCCCAGCTTTTTTCAGTGCTTGATTCTTTTCGGCCATAACGTCGCTTTGCCTGCCTTGATGCAATAAGTGCGTCGCTGTAATGCGAGCGCGGGAGCCTGAGAAAAAGATACAAAAAATAGCCGCCATTTTGCGTCACCGCGCAGCTATTAGCAACCTTAAGCCCACGGCGTGGCACGCGCATAGCCCGCATAGCCCGCATAGCCCGCATAGCCCGCATAGCCCGCATAGCCCGCATAGCCCGCATAGCGTCATCATAACGGGCATGCGGGCTAATCAATATCGCGCAGCAGGGCATTGATGCCCACTTTGGCCCGAGTTTGGGCATCCACCTGCTTGACGATAATCGCTGCATTTAAGCTATAGCGCCCATCGGCAGCGGGCAAACTCCCCGCCACCACCACCGAGCCGGCTGGCACGCGGCCAAAGCTTATCTCGCCGTTTTGCCGGTGATAAATACGCGTAGATTGGCCGATAAACACGCCCATCGAGATCACCGAGCCCGCTTCAACCACCACGCCTTCGACAATTTCCGAGCGCGCGCCAATAAAGCAGTCATCTTCGATAATGGTCGGCCGCGCTTGCAGCGGCTCGAGCACGCCGCCAATGCCCACGCCCCCAGATAAGTGCACATTGCGCCCAATTTGCGCGCACGAGCCCACCGTTGCCCAAGTGTCGACCATGGTGCCAGCGCCAATGTGGGCGCCAATATTGACAAAGCTTGGCATCAGCACGCAGTTAGGCGCGATATAGGCGCCGTAGCGAACAGAGGCCGGCGGCACCACGCGCACACCGTCACGGGCAAAGTCTACGGCGTCATAGCCACCATATTTAAGCGCTACTTTATCAAAATAGCGCGCCGCGCCGCCGTCCAGCAGCTGGTTGTCTTGCAGGCGAAAAGAGAGCAGCACCGCTTTTTTTAGCCACTCATGCACCTGCCACTGGCCGGCGATGGGCTCGGCTACTCGCAGCGCGCCACTATCAAGTAGCGCAAGGGCTTGTCGCACGGCCGCGACCGTGGCGCTATCGGCCGTGGTAGGGGAAAGTTCATCACGGCGGGCAAACGCCGTCTCTATCTGGGCTGCCAGCGGCGCCCAAACCGCAGCAGGGCCCAGCGCGGGCGCGGAGTTAGTAAACGGCATCATCGACTTCCTTGGCAAAAAAAGAACCGGAGCGCCCAGCAAAGTGCGGGCGTTACCTAGCCATAGCACAGCCACAGCCACGCACCAAGCGTTAGACGCTGGAAATGCTTTGTGGCACGCTATCGCCCCCGTAAAAACGCACTCGCCACGCGTGCCGGTTACTCGCTTTGCCTGAGACCGTTAGCCATACGCGTGCGCGGCCTTTAGCCCTGACTTTGGAATTTTGTATGTCCTCGCCCCTATTTACGCGCTACTTACTCCCCACGCCGGCAGCCGCGCCGACCTTTCGCGCCGATATTAACGGGCTACGCGCGTGGGCCGTGCTGGCGGTGGTGCTGTATCACTTTAATGTGCCGGGGGTTAGCGGTGGCTTTATCGGCGTGGATCTGTTTTTCGTCATTTCCGGCTATCTGATGACCGGCGCTATCATCGGCGGGCTGCAAACGGGCCGCTTTTCCCTGCGCCAATTTTACGCCGCACGAGCGCGGCGCATTATTCCCGCACTGTGGGCGCTGTGCGTCGTGCTACTACTCGCGGGATTGATCTGGCTGCCAAGCGTGGATTTGCAGCAATTAAGCCAGCATAGCGCCGGCGCGCTGGGCTTTATGTCGAATTTTATGTTTTGGCGTGAGGCTGGCTATTTTGCCGCGGCGTCCCATGACAAATGGCTGCTGCATACGTGGTCGCTGTCAGTCGAATGGCAGTTTTATCTATTGCTGCCATTAGCGTGCTTGCTGGCATGGCGCTTGGTGGGCCAACGCGGTGTGACGGGGCTGCTACTTAGCGCCGGCCTCTTCTCCCTGGCCTTATCGCTGGCATTAAGCACACTAAAACCCACCCCCGCCTTTTATTTATTGCCCACACGCGCGTGGGAATTGCTCGCCGGTAGCGCCACTTGGTGGCTCAGCCACGTGTACTGGCGTGGACGCCGCTTCACGCCCCGCGTAGCCCGCGCGATGGAGTGGCTTGGCTTTGCACTGATCATCGGCGCTACGGTGAGTTTTACGCCGCAACTAGCGTGGCCCGGCTATGCCGCCGCCGTGCCGGTGCTTGCCGCTATGCTTATTTTGCTCGCCGCGCAGCCAGCCTCGCCACTGACCGCCCACCCGCTCGCGCAATACCTAGGGCTGCGCTCCTATTCACTCTACTTATGGCATTGGCCACTGGCCGTGCTACTAAATTACAGTGGTCTTGCTCAACACCCCGACTGGGTGGCGGCGGCGCTCCTTGCCAGCCTTATGTGCAGCGAGTTGTCCCTGCGCGCGGTGGAAAACCCTGCGCGGCAGCAACTGGCCAGATGGCGATTGCGCCAGCAAGCGGGTGCCTGTTTGCTCGCGTATGCACTGCTCGGCGCGCTGATTTTCGCAAGCCAACAGCCGTGGCCTGGGCGCATTGCCCCCGCCCTTGAGCAAGCGGCCGCGGCCAGTGTCGATGTGCATCCGCGGCGCCAAGCGTGCCACAATATCGATAAAGTCACCTTGGCCAGCAAAGCCTGCGTACATGGCCAAGGCCCGATTCGCAGCCTAGTGCTCGGCGATAGCTTTGCTAATGCGGTGGTGTCGGCCGTCACGGCCGCTAGCCCCGGCGCCACACTGGAGCTTTCATTTGCCGGTTGCCCGACCGTGCTTGGCATTAAAGATGCCCAAGTGCCCGATACCTATTGCGTTGACTTTAATCAGCACGCGCTGGCCACCGTGAATCAGCACTACCCCACCACCCCGCTGTTTATCGTCAATGGCGCGGGGCAAACGCTGGTGGATCCGGCCATCATGCCCGAGGTCACCTCGCCGCCGACGGTCTATTTTGACCAAAAGCAACGTGCGCAAAACCAAGCCTTTAATGCCCGCTATACGGCCGCGTATGTCCGCACCCTGTGCGCGATTAAAAATCCGCAACGAGTGTATGTGCTGCGCCCACTCCCCGTGATGCCGGTGCATGTCCCCAACGCCTTAAAAGCGGCATTGCTGTTTCAGCGCCCGCTGCCGGTTATCCACCGCACACAAGCCGAGCACCGCGCGCTGCATGCCGTGGTTTGGCAGGCGCAAGATCAAGCCGCAGCTCATTGCGGTATTCAGCTGCTCAATCCTTTGCCCTATTTATGCCAACACGGCCTGTGCCCAGGCCACCAGCAAGGGCAGTCGTTTTATTACGATCAGGGGCATTTAAATGAATGGGGCAATAAACGCTTGGTGCCGCTATTTGAGCGCGTATTGCGCGCGCCCTAAGCCCGCGCTTCGCGCCTTGGTCAGGCTAGCACTCAGCAACGCGCTTATGGCGCACATCATCTAACAAGGGCGCACGGACTAACACAATCAAGGCTAGCGCCAGCGGCACC
>JBOFMA010000019.1:0-70968 GCA_051658125.1 Aeromonas sp. | reverse complement strand
GGTGCTCGCGGTAGTGATGATGGCGGCCAGCATGCAGGCGGGAATGATCACGGCGGTAAAGGCGGGCATGACGATAATGGCATGCGCCGACAGGGCGATCACAGCCTAGATGATCACATGCGCACCGGGGATGATGATGGCCATGACAACGGGCTTAAACGCCGTGGTGATGGCACGGTGGACGATTCGCAGCCGCAAGGGATCAAATTGCCCGGCGCGCCCGCGGCAGGGGTCGATGAGGCGTTTATCAAGTTAAGAGGCGATGGCAGTGTGGATGATAACGGCATGGATCCGGCGCCGCACACGGATGATGGCTATGTTAATCCGCGCGATGACAGCAATGCGCAGGGCGAAAAGCTGCGCGGCGATGGCAGCGTTGATGATACTACGTACTAGTTAAATGACCTTAACTTAAATTATGCCACCTAACACCGCCCCGGCTAGGCTAGGCGCATGCTTAGCCGGGGCTTTTGCTATGCCTATCTATTGCGCTGCGGTAATAGCGACCTGCTGCCCGCCGGCGTGGCTTAGGTCAATAAGGCATGGGCGTAGAGCAATTGCCGCAAGGCGTGGCAACACGCCTGTAGCTCCGCGGCCGGTAAGTTAGTGATACCGAGCAACAGGCCGCGTGGTGCTTGGCTTGGCTGCGCATACCAAGGCGAAAGTGGCGCGGGTGCGAGACCTAGGCTGAGCGCTTGCTGCGCTAACGCAGCGTCATCACAATTTTCTGCCAGTGGTAGCAGCAACGCTAAGCCGGCAAGACGTAATGTGTCGGCGGGGAGTGCGAGCTGGTGTTGTAGCGCTTGTGCCTGCGCGCGGTACAGACGCTTCATTTTGCGCAAATGGCGTAGATAGTGGCCTTTACGCATAAATTCAGCCAGCGCCCATTGATGCACGAGTGAGGGCGCTGGGGCGAGCGCGGCGGCGATATCGCTGACAGGGCTAATTAACTCCACGGGTAAGACTAAAAAACCCAGTCGGAGTGCCGGGCTGATGGTTTTGCTAAAGGTGCCGGCATAAATAACGCGGCCAGAATCATCTTGCGCGGCTAACGCGGGGGCCGCGCGGCCTATGAGCTGTAATTCACTTAGATAGTCATCTTCCAAGATCCATGCGCCACTCTCTTTGGCCCAAGCCAATAAGGCTTGGCGGCGTGCCGGCGTCATCGTGACACCGAGCGGCGCGTGTTGGCCGGCGGTGACAATCGCCAGTGCTGCCGTGGGCGCGCGAGCGCGGCCTTGGCTGACTATCAGGCCTTGCTCATCAACGGGCACGGGCACCACTTGTGCGCCGAGCATGTCTAGTGCTTGGCGTGGTAGGGGGTAGGCCGGATCTTCTAACCACACTTGGCGTTCAGCCAGTTTGAGCGCATGACACAGCACGCCGAGCGCCCCACTATAACCCGTAGTAATAAGGATTTGCTCAGGCGCGCAGTTAAAGCCGCGCGCAACGCAAAGATGGGCGGCAATTTCGCTGCGCAGAGTGATTTCCCCCCGCGGGTCGGGATAGCTCACCGCGGCCAATGCTGTTTGGCTGGCGGCGTTACGAGCCAGTCGCGCCCATAGAGTGTGCGGAAAATGTGCCTGCGCGGGCACACCAATTTGAAATGGCAGTGGCATCGCGCTAAACGGCGGGCGATAAATGGTCGGTAATGGCGTGCGTAACTTATCAATAGCAGGGCCGGTTTGCGCCAATTGTCGGTAATGGACAAAGGTGCCAGCGGCCCCTTGAGCGCAAATGAGTTGCTCATCGGTTAGGCGTTCGTAAGCGGCCCGTACGGTTCCCCGCGCTACGCCGAGTTGCGCACTTAAATCACGCCAGGAGGGCAAGCGTGCACCGGGATAGATCTGGCCTTGATAGATCGCTTGGCGGATGGCTTGCACGATTTGTTCAACCAGCGATAGCTTACTTTGGTTTTCAAGAGTGATGTGAAAGTCATGCATAGCGACCACCTTTCGTCAGTAAATTTAGGCATTGGCCGCTCGATGGTACAGTAAAAATGGCAATTCTTGGTGCTTATAGCTGGGCCAGTAGCGCGCTAAAATGGCATTTAGTTAGTTCATTTCTAAGGAGTTAATTTTGCCTCATCAATTGCGCCGAGCCTTATGCCAACCGCTGGCCGCCTTATTACTACTACTTTATGCAATGCCAATGAGTTATGCCGAGGACAGTTATGCTGCTGAAGGTGAGCGCCGTGCACAAGGCGCAGGTAGCGCTTTGCTTGGTCAGTTAGCCCCAGCGCTGAGCTTAACCACGCTAGAGGGGGAAACGCTCGATCTTGGTCAGCTTTATGGCAAAAAGCCGATTTATGTGAAGTTTTGGGCCACGTGGTGTGTACCTTGCCGGCAACAAATGCCGGGGTTTGAAGCTATTCATAAACAATTTGCCGATCAAATTACCACTATTGCGGTTAATACCGGTTTTTCTGATGATGCTGCCGCGGTTAGAGCTTATCGCCAGCAGCACGGTCTGAGTATGCCGATAGTCATTGATGATGGTCGTTTAGCCAGTGCTTTGCATATGCGCGTGACGCCGCAACATGTCGTTATTGGTCGAGATGGCCGAATTATGCACGTAGGCCATTTAGACAATGCGGCGTTACATGCGGCGTTGCAGCAGGCGGTGAATGACCGTGGTGCCAACCCATTTGCGCTAAAGCCCGCCCCATCGGTGCCGCCCTTACAGGTGGGCGATAAGGTAACGGGTTTGGCCGTGACGCGACTCGATGGCGCGCATATTGCACTCGCGGATCCGGCGCAAAGCAAACCGCGCGCGCTGGTATTTTTCGCACCATGGTGTGAAAGTTATTTAGCCGATAGCCGCCCTCAGACCGCACAGGCCTGTGCGTTGGTGCGCAAAGAGGTAGATAGATTGCAAGTTATGCACCCGAACATTGAATGGTTGGGGATCTCGTCGGGTTTGTGGGCGTCGGCGGCTGATTTGCGTGATTATCAAGCGAGCGTGAACACGCGCTTGCCCTTAGCCCTGAACGAAGATGATGCGCTGTTTCATCGCTTTGCTATCCGTGCTATTCCAAGCGTTGTACTTATCGATGCGCAAGGGCAGATCCAACAGATCCTTGGCCCACAGGACAAAGATCTCGCCCGCGCGATCGGACGCCTTGCCGCTAAATAGTTAGGCTTAGTTTTACGGCGGCGCCCGCTTGCTCAATCGGTGCCGCCTATCTTGCCTACCTTTTATACCTATCTTGATGGGCACATCACATGCATTTTTCTTCTTTGCGCGCCGTTTTACTCGGCGCTACCGTGAATTTTATTGCGTACCTAGGCTTTTCTAGTGCGTTGCTCGCGGCAGATTGGGCTGATATGCCAACGCCGTTAATTCATAGTGCCTTAGTGGCCCAGAGTGCGCAGCCGGCAGCGCAAACCGGCACGACACTCGCTATTGCGCTGCGGCCACAGCCAGAATGGCACGGTTATTGGCAGCAGCCGGGCGAGGTCGGTTTGGCGCCGCAGTTAACTTGGCACTTGCCTGCTGGAGTTAGTGTGGGCGAGGTAGCGTATCCATTACCCGAGACACTAAGTGTGGATGGCGTGATGAACCATGTGTATGGTAAACCGTATGCGCTGTTAACCGAACTAAGCGTAGATCGGCACCTACCCGTGGGCACGCAACTCCCGATCCGTTTGGCAATGCGCTATTTAGTCTGCCGCCATGATGCCTGTGTACCAGAGACCGCGGACTTAGAGACCACGTTGATCGTCGGTGATGGCGCGCCAGATCGGCGTTATGCGCAAGATTTTATCGCTTGGCGCCAAGCCCTGCCTAAACCGCTGTCGATGCCGGCGACGTTTACGCTAACTGACGACCAAATCCGTATTCAGCTGCCATTACCGGCCAGCGTGCCGATTGACAACGCGCATCTATTTTCTGCTACCCCACAAGCATTAAAGGATAGCTATCCGCAGCAGTTTTCCCGCCAAGGCGATCAATTAATCATTACCACCCAGCGCGGTGCGCAATTGGGCACGCAGTTTGAGGCCACATTAGCATTAGGGCAGGGCTTAGGCTTAACGTTTACCGCCAAACAAGGTACGGCTGAGGGCGCATTAGGTGGCACGCTATTACTCGCGCTAGCCGGCGCACTGCTAGGGGGGTTGTTATTAAATTTAATGCCCTGCGTATTTCCCATTTTGAGCTTAAAAGCGCTGAGTTTGGCGCGAGCCGGTGGCAGCCTTAGCGCGGCACGGCGCGAAGCCTGCGCTTACACCCTTGGTGTGGTGGCGATGTGCATGACGTTAGGCGCGACGTTACTGGTACTCCGTGCTGGCGGGAGCCAAATTGGCTGGGCCTTTCAGCTGCAAAATCCACAACTATTGCTGCTATTGCTGCTGTTAAGCTGCGCGATGGCGTTTAATTTGACGGGCTTATTTGAATTTAGCGCGGTCAATGCAGGAGCCAAACTGGCACATCGCGGTGGCGTGCTGGGCGCATTTTGGACCGGGGTATTAGCGGCTTTTGTTGCCACCCCTTGTACCGGACCGTTTATGGCCGCCGCGTTAGGCAGCGCCTTGGTGCTACCACCGCTCGCCGGCCTGCTCGTGTTTGCTGGCTTAGGCTTGGGTATGGCGCTGCCATTTTTGTTGCTGGGGTTTATGCCCGCATTGCAACGCAAAATGCCTAAACCGGGCGCATGGATGGCGACGTTACGGCATGTTTTGGCTGTGCCGATGTTTTTAACCGTATTAGCTTTATTTTGGGTGCTTGCGCAGCAGGTGACGGCCAATGCGTTGATTGCAATTTTAGGCTGCAGCATGCTGTTCGCGTTTGGACTGTGGTGGATGGGTCTGCGCCAGCGCAGTTTTAACGCTTATGCTTGGCTGCCCGCATTGCTCGCCTTCGTTATCGCTATGGCGTTGGGAATGACGCAACTCGAGCCAAAGGCCAAACAAGCCGCTGCACAAGCCGCATCGCCTTTTTCAACTGCTACCTTGGCCGCTTGGCAGCAAAGCAAGCAACCGATCTTTTTGTATTTTACCGCCGATTGGTGCATGACTTGCAAAGTTAATGAGCAAGTAGCCATTCGTCGTGAGGCCACGCAGCAAGCATTTGCACAGGCTGGTGTAAAAGTGATGCGCGGCGATTGGACGCATGGCGCGGCGGAAATTACTGCTTTTTTAGCCACGCAAGGGCGCTCTGGGGTGCCGCTATACATGTGGTATTCGCCTAAGCAAGCGCAGCCGCAAATATTGCCTCAGTTACTAACGCCAAGGTTGCTAATCGAGCAGGCTCAACTCGAACAGGCAGCACGCTAAGGGCTTCGCGGTTAATGGGCGTTGGCGGTTAGCACTTAGGCCAGATAAAAATCCGCGTTTTTTTTATCGCGCCCTATACTTAGGCCGCGCTTAGTTGCGGCAGCAGGCTGCAGCTTAAGCGCAATCTACTGCGCTGTTTTTTTGTGCCAAGGAGTGTGCAATGAAATATCTTACAGCTTTTCCCACCGGGCGTTCGCTGGCGATGGCCAGTGCCATCGTGTTGGCGCTGTGTGCAAGCCCAATCAGTTGGGCCGATAGCCGCACTAACGACAATGACAGCCATGGTTACCAAGGTAATGATCACAGTGGTGGCAAACATGCCTTAGGTGAGCGCGCACGGATGCAAAAAGATCGCAGCGATAGCCAAGATCGCGCCGGTAATCGCGGCGCCGAAGATCGTGGCCCCATCGCGTATGATGCCGCCGCGCCGTTACCCACCGATGCGCCACCGGCCAAAGTGATTGAGTTGCCCCAAGCGCCCGCGGCTGGTGCCGTGGCGCCTGCGGAGGTTAAAACTGAGCCGTTTATTCGTTACCGTGACAAATAACGTGGTTAAAGTAACGGGACGCTTAGGCGTCCCGTTTTTTTTATGCGCTAGCAGCACTAAACGCGGCGATACGGCAGATAGACCGGCTCCCACATCTGCTGCTCGATATGGGTGGCTAAATCTTGCCCGGTCAGCGGGTGGCTCGGATCTCGGCGCACAATCTGTTTGAGCACGCTGGTGGCTACATGCATGGAGATGCGGCGCAGTTCACTGATGCGGGGATAGACTGCGCCCAAGGCTAGATCGGCTTCACTCACGCATTCGGCCAGTGCAAATGCCGCGGTGGTGAAGTAATCGGGGCTAATTTCGCGCAACTGGCCAACGATGGCGGCCAAACCAATGCCGGGGAAGATAAATACGTTGTTGCCTTGGCCAATTCGATAGCGCTGCCCGGCGTGGGCGACATCGCTAAATGGGCTACCGGTGGCGACAATGGCGCGGCCGTTGCTCCAGCGAAAAATATCTTCCGGCACCGCTTCACAGCTGCTAGTGGGGTTAGACAGTGGAAACACCATCGGCCGTGCGGTGTGGTTAAGTAAGGCGCGAATATGCGCCTCGTTAAAGGCGCCGCCCACACCGCTGGTGCCTAGTAGCACCGTAATGGGCACATGGGTCAGCACATCGAGCAAATTCGCCTGCCCTGCTTGCTCGGTGCGCCAACTGGCCAGCAGCGCGCCCGATTTGGCATAGCGGCGTTTGTATTCATCTAACTGTGGCCGGTTGTCACACACCAGCCCTTGCGTATCAATCAGATAAATTCGATCACGCGCCGCTTGCGCATCGAGCCCTTCATAAACCAGACCGGCACAAATTTGATCCGCTACGCCGACGCCGCCGGCGCCCGCGCCATACACCAGATAATTTTGCTGGCCAAGTTGCTCGCCTTTGCTTTTCACCGCGCCAATAATGCCGGCCAGTACCACCGCGCCTGTACCTTGAATATCGTCGTTAAACGATGGCAAGGCGTGCTGGTAGCGAGCGAGATTATCAAAGGCATTGGCCTTACTAAAATCTTCCCACTGCAGCACGGCATTGGGAAAATAGCGCTTCACGCCTTGGACAAATTGCTCGATAAAGGCGCTATAGGCGGGGCCGCGCAGGCGCCGCTCGGGCACACCTAAGTACATAGGGTCGTCGAGCAGGGCTTGGTTATCGGTGCCCACATCCAGCACTATGGGTAGGCAGCAGGCGGGGTGAATGCCGGCGGCGAGGGTATACAGCGAGAGCTTACCAATTGGAATGCCCATGCCGCCTACGCCCTGATCGCCAATGCCCAAAATGCCTTGGCTGTCGGTCACCACAATAATGCGCACCGCTTTGGCATCAAACTGGCGTGACATCACGCCGAGTTGATCAATATTTTGCGCGGTAAGATACAAGCCGCGCGGCTTTTGAAAGCGATGGCTAAACGCCTGACACGCCTTGCCCACGGTCGGGGTGTAGATGATGGGCGTCATCTCCTCGGTATGGCGACTGAGCAGAGCATAAAACAGCGTTTCATTGCGATCTTGCAGCGCGCGCAGGTTTTGATATTTCTCAATATCACTGCCCGCGCTTTTAAAGCCTTCATAGGCGCGGTGTAGCATGGCGGCAAAAGTTTGCACTTGCGGCGGCAACAGGCCTTCGAGCTCAAAATCGATGCGCTCTTGGGCGGTAAAGCCGGTGCTTTTATTGAGCAAACGGTTATTGAGCAGATCGGTCCCCGTCAGCGCGACGGGGCGAAATTCGTTACCAAATTCATCTTTCCAGAGTAAATATTGGCCGCTGGTCATGACTAATCTCCTTGTCTAGCGGTGTTGGGTGCGTCGGTGGCGGCGGCCTTCTCTTTGACCTCGGCATACCAAAGATCATGGTGCTCGCGCGCCCACGTCTCATCCACCGTGCCGTCCACCATGCCCTCGAGCGCGCCCTGCATCTGCCAAATGCCCATATAGATATGGAAAATAAAGCCGCAGATCAGGATAAGCGCGCCCACGATATGGATAAAACTCGCCCACTCCATTAAGCGCCGCGGCTGGCCAAATTGCGGAAAGTCGAGCACCATACCACTGGCCACCACCGCGCCGCCAAACCAGATCAGCAGCCAAAAAATGGCTTTTTCGCCGCCGTTAGAAAACCCAGCGGATGGGTGGCTGCCTTTGTGTTTGCCCAGCATGCCGCCAAATTTTAAAAACCAAGCGATATCCACCCGATTAACGATGTTGTGCCGCACCCATTTCACCAGCACGAGGCCCAGCGCGATAAAAAACACCGGCCCCACATAGTTGTGAAATAACTTGGCAAAGCCAATCCAGTGCTGCCACAGGCTTAAACTCACCGCCGGCTTAATAAAGTATTTGCCGTAAATAATCGCTAGGCCAGAACCGGCCAAGGTCAAAAACAAGGTGGCGGTGACCCAGTGCAGCAGCCGGTCGGTGCGGCTCCAGCGCTTTAATTTGCGTCCGGTGCGCGGCGCGCTTAAGCGCGTTGGCCCGACCACCCAATACATCAAGGCGCAGGCGGCCAGTGAGCCAAAAATCGCCAGTGCCCCCAGCGGCGATACCCAGCGGGTTTTTACTTCAAACCAGTGTTGGGTCGGCAGTGAAACCAACACGCCGTGCTCAGGCGAGGCCGAGGTGGTGGTGCCTTCTACGCCGCCTTTTAGTGCGCGCCAATAGTCTGCGCCAGCGAAGGCACTGATCTCGGTTTGTGCCACTGAAGTGTGATTGGCCGTGGGCGCGGCGGTGGCCTGCAGGCTAGATAAACTCAGGCCAAGGAGCAGTAACATGGTGCTTAGCTGTAATCGACCGGGGTGGCGAAGCCACGTCAACCCCGTATGCATATAGCTTCTCATGGTGTTGTTCATGGCGCCTCCTGGCTCGGCGCCACCTCTGGCGTCGGCCCATTAGGAGTTGCCCCGGTTTGGTGGGGGGATGTTGAGCTGGTTGACCAGCCCGCGTCAGGGGCGCCGCGGTAAGCGACGCGCTCACGCATGATGTCGCTTAACACTGCGCTATCGCCGGCCATCAAGGCTTTGGTGGCGCACAGCGAGGCGCACAGCGGCAATTTGCCCTCGGCAATGCGGTTGGCGCCATATTTTTTGCGCTCGGCCTCCGAGTGGGTCTCTTCTGGGCCGCCGGCACAAAAGGTGCACTTATCCATCTTGCCACGGGCGCCAAAAGCGCCGGTTTGCGGAAATTGCGGCGCGCCAAATGGGCAGGCAAACAGGCAGTAGCCACAGCCAATGCACAGATCTTTATTGTGCAGCACGATGCCATCGGCAGTTTTATAAAAACAATCGGCCGGACACACCGCCATGCAGGGCGCATCGGTGCAGTGCATGCAGGCGACCGAAATGGAGCGCTCACCAGGCAAGCCATCGTTGAGCGTGACCACGCGGCGACGCTGAATGCCCCACGGCACCGCGTCGCTATTGGCATTTTTACAGGCGGTGACGCAGCCGTTGCACTCAATGCAGCGCTCGGTATCACAGACAAATTTTAATTTGGCCATCCGTTAGCCCTCCACTTTTTTAAAACGACAGAGCGTGACTTTGGTCTCTTGCATCAAGGTGACCGGATCATAGCCATAGGTAGTGATAATATTGACCGATTCGCCCAGTACATACGGGTCACTGCCTGCCGGATAGCGGCTGCGCAGATCTTCGCCTTGGAAGCGGCCGGCAAAGTGAAATGGCATAAAGGCCAAACCTGGACTCACGCGGGGCGTGACCAAGGCTTTGACTTTTACCCGCCCGCCTTCAGGCCCCTCGACCCACAAATCGTCGCCGTTTTGCACGCCGACGTTGTTGGCATCCACGGGGTTAATTTCCACAAACATCTCTTGCTGCAGCTCGGCCAGCCAAGGGTTTGAGCGCGTCTCTTCACCGCCGCCTTCATATTCCACCAAGCGTCCCGAGGTGAGCACGATGGGAAATTCTTGGCTTACATCACGTGCTTGTATGCTGGCGTATTGGGTTGGCAGGCGCCACAGGCTCGGCTTGTCCGCCCAAGTTTGGTATTTGGGCAACAGATCGCGGCGCGGGGTATACAGCGGCTCGCGGTGTAGCGGCACAGGATCGGGGAAATTCCACGCCACGCAGCGCGCTTTGGCATTGCCATACGGCGTTAAGCCATGGTTAATGGCCACGCGCTGCAGGCCACCGGATCGGTCTGTTTTCCAGTTTTTGCCAGCGGCAGCCTGCTGCTCGAGCGGGGTGAGTTCATCCCACCAGCCTTGCGCTTGGATAAATTCCGCGCTGATCTCAGGGTAGCCGCCGCGAATAGCCGAGCCTTTGGGCCAACTGCCTTCTGCGAGCAAGGTTTGCCCGTCGTGCTCGGTGCCAAAACTGGCGCGAAAACCGCCGCCGCCCTCGCTTGGGCTAATTGAGGTGTCATACAAAATATGCGTGCCGCCGTGCTTAAATTCCGGCGTGCCCCAGCAGGGCCAAGGCAGGCCATAAATTTCGCCGTGATGGCTACCACCTTGACCTTTGAGCTCGGTTTTATGAAACGCGTGCCAGTTTTGCTGGTGGCTTTTCAGGCGCTCAGGGCTTTGACCGGTGATGCCGATGCTCCACATGCCGCGGTTATATTCGCGCACTATGTCTTCAATCAGAGGCTGGTTGTTTTGCACTTTGATGTGTTTGCACAACTCGCTGGCAAAGCCGAATTTTTGGCTAAACAGATACATGATCTCGTGGTCAGGCTTGGCCTCAAATAAGGGCTCAATGACCTGATCGCGCCACTGCATCGAGCGGTTGGTGGCGGTGACCGAGCCATAGGTTTCAAATTGGGTGGCCGCCGGCAGCAGATACACGCCATTTTGGCGCTCATGCATCACTGAGGCTACGCTGGGGTAAGGGTCGACAATCACCATCAGCTCAAGCTGGCTCATGGCTTTTTTCATCGCCAAGCCGCGGGTTTGCGAGTTCACCGCGTGACCCCAGTAAAACATTGCTTTTAGTGCCGAGTTTTGCTCGATGTGCTCGGGATTTTCCAGCACGCCATCGACCCAGCGTGACACCGGAATGCCGGGGCTAAACATCGGTAATTTGTCGTTATAGGCTTTAGGGTCAAAACGAGTTTTTAGCCAAGTTAACTCCACATCCCACACCGCGGCCCAGTGCGCCCACGCCGCTTCACTGATGCCGTAATAGCCCGGCAGCGAATCGCAGGTTACGCCAAAGTCAGTAGCGCCTTGCACATTGTCGTGGCCACGGAAAATATTGGTGCCACCGCCGGCTTTGCCCATATTGCCAAGCGCTAATTCTAAAATGCAGTAGGCACGGGTGTTGTTATTGCCGGTGGTGTGCTGGGTGCCGCCCATGCACCAGACCACGCAGCCTGGGCGGTTATCGGCCAGTAATTTCGCCGCTGCATATACTTGCGCTTCGTTTAAGCCGCACACCCGCTCGACTTCGGCCGGCGCCCAGTTGGCCACTTCGGCGCGGATCGCCGCGATGCCATACACGCGCTCGGCAATAAATTGCTCGTCTTGCCAGTTATTGGCAAAAATATGCCACAGTAAGCCCCAAATAAAGGCCACATCGGTGCCCGGACGCAGCGGCAAATACATATCCGCTTTGGCTGCCGTGCGCGTGCGCCGTGGGTCGACCACCAAGATCTTGCAAGCGTTGCGCTCTTTGGCTAGCAAAATATGCCGCATCGCTACCGGATGCGCTTCGGCTGGATTGGAGCCGATAAACATAATCGATTTGCTGTTATGCATATCGTTCAGGCTATTGGTCATAGCGCCATAGCCCCAGACGTTGGCAACCCCAGCCACGGTGGTGGAGTGGCAAATGCGCGCTTGGTGATCAACGTTATTGGTGCCCCACAGCGCGGCAAATTTGCGAAACAAATAGGCTTGCTCGTTGGAGAATTTGGCCGAACCGAGCCAATAGACGCTGTCAGGGCCAAATTGTTGGCGCAGATCCAGCACCTTCGCGCTGACCTCATCAATCGCTTGCTGCCAGCTCACGCGCTGCCATTGGCCATCGACTAATTTCATTGGGTATTTTAAGCGGCGCTCGCCGTGACCATGTTCGCGTAGCGCGGCGCCTTTGGCGCAGTGGCCGCCTAAGTTAAACGGGTGATCAAACGCTGGCTCTTGTCCGGTCCAAACGCCGTTTTGCACTTCGGCATACAGGCCGCAGCCCACCGAGCAGTGAGTGCAAATGGTGCGCTTGATTTCAATCGCTGCATCCGCAGGCACTGCCGCGGCCGACTCGCTGGCGTCGGCGCGCTGCATCATGGCTGGGGCAAACCAGCTGGCGGTGAGGGCGGCGCCCGAGCCTTGCAAAAAGCGTCGGCGCGACACGCCGTCGCGGCTATTGGCCGGTTGGGCGACGTTTTCGTCTGCGCCACACGGCGCGAGGGGGGTTAATTTCATCTCAGGCTCTCCTACTCGGTGCCGCGTAAGGTGCGATAAAAGTGACGGACATACGCACTCTCTTGGTAGCCCTCATCTTTTGGGCTAAAGCCTTGGGGGCTGATGGGAGTGAGTGGATTGAGCGCCGTGGTCACACCGGCGGCAATTACGCAGCCGCCGGCCACTAAGCCTGCGCCTTTGAGTAAAGCGCGGCGCGCAGGATCCGGCGCCTCAGCGCCATGGCTGGCCTGTGGCTGGTGGGTAGACGGATGATCCGTCGGCTGTTGGCCTGTGGGCTGATGGATTGTCATCACCTTCTCCTTTTTATAGGGTTTCGGGGGGCGTGAGCTTAGCGACCAGTGCGCGTAGTACATCACCTAACGCTTGATACAGCGCGCTGTGGCCTTGCGTGGCCAAATCATCGGCAAAACGGCCAAGCCACGGCGCTAAATGGGCGCAATAAAAGGTTTCGGCACGGGCAATATCCTCGCTGAGCAGTTGCACCATCACTTCGCACAAGGCGGCGGCGTGATCTTCGGGCTCGGTGACCTCGGCTTGGCGACAAAAACCTAAGCGGTTTAAATCGCGGCGCAGCGCCACCAAGGGCAACGTAAACAAGCTGCCGGTTAAATAAAACGAGGCAAACGGGCGCAATTCGCCGTGGCCAAGGCCAATAAATAGATCTTGGTAGGCACGCGCTTGCGCCGCGGCATCGGTTTGCTCAGCCGCTTGCTGCAGCCACAAAAGGCCTTGATCTAGCGCCGGCTCGCCAGAGGTGAAAGCGGCGTCGGCCACGTGGTCGAGGGCATCTTGGCTGGGCGGCGCGCGTAGCAGGCAAGCGGCGAGGGCAAACAGGTGCGAAGCGCTGTGGTTAGCGGGCGCTGTCGCTCCATGTGGGTCAATTACAGGATCAGTCATAACACACCTTATAACGCGTTGGGCGCAGGGGCCGCAAACAGCGCTTGCACGCGACAATCGGCGCACAAGGTCAAATGCCGGGCCTGCGCACCTTGAAAATAGGGGTGGTCGGCTAGTTGCTGCTGCAAACGGCTAATCGTGGCTGCCGGCGCAAACGGCGTTTGGCACTGCGGGCACACAGCCGCCGCGGCGCTGTGCACGCTACGCTTTTGCTGGCGCGCCGTCCGGTCACCTTGCCAGCGCGCAATTAAGCTAATCGCCTGCTCTGGGCAGGCGCGCTGGCACAAGCCGCACTGGTGGCAATCGCTTTCACAAAAATCAATCACCGGCACCTCACCGCGACAGCTGAGCGCTTGGCTGGGGCAAATGGCCACGCAGCCCATGCAGGCGGTGCAGCGCTCGCTATCAATGTGCACTGCGCCATACGGTAAGCCCGCCGGTAGGGCGGCGGCCTGTGGCGGCGTTTGATAACGGGCCGCCAGCGTATCTATTGCCCAGCTGATGCGCGCCGCGCGCGGCGCCGCGTCAGCGGGCTCTGGCAGCGGAGCGCCTGCCGATAGCGCTGATCGGTGCAGCGCCAAGGCATGACGAGCGGCCTGATCTAGCGCGGTGGCATCGGCGTAAATGGTCGCGGCATCCGTTATCGCCAGTACGCGCAGCGCGCTCGCAGCCAAAGGATAGCCGGCGGCGCTGAGCAAATGCTCGGCTTCGGCCAATGCGGGAGCTAGCTCACGCTGTAAACGCTCTGGCGTGGCACTGATCCAGCGCACCGCACTGGCGCCTGCGGCCAGTGCGCTAAGGCCGTGGGCGAGCGACAAACGGCCCGGCTCTTCTAACGCCAGTACGCAGGCCTGGCTGGCATGGGCTAGATGCGCCATGGGAGCAGCCGCTAAGAGGGCGGCAAGATCATCGGCGAGCGCCGTTTCTACTACATAAAATGGCGCGCCAGCGGTCAAAGGCGCGTGGGCGAAGGGCCACGCCTCGGGCGCGTGATAGCTAATTGCGCCCGTCGGGCACAGGCTAGCGCACTGGCCGCTGCCTTGGCACAGGTGCGCGTCCAGCGTGACTTTGGCCGCGGCGCCTTCGCCGTGCACGCGCAGTGCGCCGCTTGGGCAAACGCTTAAGCAGCGCGAACACCCCGCCACGCCGCGGGCGGTTAAAGCGCAGCGCTCACTGTCTACTGCGCTGTAGCGCGGTTTACTAAACTGGCCGCGTAGCGCCAATACATCGCTTAGCGCCGTTTGGGCTGCGGCAAGCTGCGCCGCATGGCTATATCCGATGGGGGGCGAAGTGCGCTAATTAATGGCGTTGTACTAACATCGAGTACCGCATCGAAATGGGGGGCGCGGGGGTAGCACAGCGCGCCCAAATCCACCACCTGGCCGTGGCTATCTTGGCCGGTCAAACTAAATTGGCCCAGATAGCCACCTAGCACGGGTTTTTGCAGCGCCAGTGGGCGGGCGGCAGGGGCGCTGGCGCGCGGTACCTCTGTGTCAATTTCGGTCGCTAGCCCTTGGCTGGCCACGCAGGTTAGCTGCCATGGGCTGGGTACTTGAGCGGCCAGTGGCGCGAGCAAGTGGGCTTGGCCAATGATTAATAAGCGGTCTTGAGCGTGATAGCGCACGGTTTGGGGCGCGCTAGCATCTGTGGTGCGCACCTCAATAGCGAGGTGCGCCGGTGGCCAGTTCGAGCGGCCAAAACGGGCATCGGTCATACGGTTCTCCCTAAATGGCGGCAAAGTTAAGTCGACCATTGAGCCAAACAATGGGGCGAATAAATGGGCGACAGATCGCAAACTACGGCAAATAGTGCGCAGGTGGCAGGTGTTAGAGGGGGCAGCGGGCAAATTTTCCAGTGTGACTGGGCAAAGCGGCGCCCCGTACGGTAAAGTGACGCCCCTATTGCCAAAACTGCCTTGCTGTGAGTCCCCTATGAGCCAAACTGCCCCCCTCGCCTTGCCTGTTCGTCGCCAAGGACTGGTTAAAAGTCATGCGGCGATTGCGCTAACGCAAACCGTGACGGTCATGGATGAGCAGGGCGCGCTGGCGCACCAAGCCATCGCCTGTGAGCAGCCACTAACGCTGTACTTAAACTGGCAAGAGGTCGTGACGCTGATGACGCTGGGCGCTCGGCCTGAGGCATTGGTGCTGGGGTATTTGAAAAATCAGGGTTTCATAACAGAGCTGGCGGCGATTAGCTCGGTGATTGTCGATTGGGACACGCAAGCTGCCGCGGTGGTAACCACCGAAACCACTCCCGACTTAGCCAAGGCGCTAAGCAAAAAAACCGTCACTTCCGGCTGTGGCCAAGGCACCTTGTATGGCAGCGTGATGAGCCAATTAGCCGGCGTGAAACTCATACCGCCGGTGGTTAAGCAAAGCACCCTTTATGGTCTGATTGGCGCGCTAAGTGCGTATAACCAAACCTACCAAAAAGCAGGCGCGGTGCATGGCTGCGCCGTGTGCCAAGGCGAGACGATTTTATCTTTTGTCGAAGATGTCGGTCGGCACAATGCGGTGGATACCTTGGCCGGTGAGTTGTGGCTAAGCGAAGTGCGCGGCGCAGATAAAATTTTCTATACCACCGGCCGCTTGACCTCGGAGATGGTGATTAAAGTGGCGCAAATGGGCATTCCGGTGTTGCTGTCGCGCTCGGGCGTAACGCAAATGGGACTGGAATTGGCCCAGCAACTGGGCATTGTGCTGATCGCCCGCGCCAAAGGGCACCACTTTCAAGTCTTTAACGGCGCTGAGCAGTTACTGCTGGATGCCAAACCCACCCCGCCTGCGCTGCTAGGTGTGCCGCGCCAAGCCGAGGTAGAGGGGCGGAGCAAATGATGCGGGCGCTTATGTGCTTGCTTAGTATTTTTTACAGCCTTAGCGTGTGGGCGCAGGCCGCTGCGCTTGCGCCGATTCGCTTAGCCACCACCACCAGTACCGAGCAATCGGGGCTTTTGGCTTGGCTGCTACCGCACTTTACCGCCGAGCACGGTTATCCAGTGCAGGTGATCGCGGCCGGCAGCGGGCAAAGCTTGCGCCTTGGCGAGCAGGGCGATGTGGATATTTTGCTTACCCATTCGCCCGCAGCGGAGGCGGCGTTTATCGCCCGCGGTTTTGGCGTGCAGGCCGCGCAGCTCATGGCCAACGATTTTGTGTTCTTGGGCCCCGAGACCGATACCGCCCACGTGCGCCGCGCGACCAGCGCTGCCGAGGCCTTACAGCGCATAGCCCACGCCAATGCGCCGTTTATTTCCCGTGGCGATGACTCCGGCACGCATAAAAAAGAGTTAACGCTGTGGCAGGCCGCGGCGCGAACACCCACCTTTAGCCAGTATCGCGTGATTGGCCAAGGCATGGGGCCGACGCTGTTGATGGCCGGCGAGTTGGGCGCCTATACCTTAAGCGATCGCGCGACTTGGCTGGCCTATCAGCAGCAACTGCCACTGCGTTTGCTGCTGGCGGGCGATCCGGCGCTGTATAACCCCTATCAGGTGATTTTGGTTAACCCTGCGCGCTACCCCGATTTAAACGTAGCCGGCGCGCAGGCGCTGCGCGATTGGCTGCTAAGCCCGAGCGGACAGGCGCGGATCGGTGCTTTTGCGGTGGATGGCACGCGGTTGTTTGTGCCACTGGCTGAGCGTGGGCATGAGCGCTAATTTAGCCGAGGCCAGTGCCGGCGCGCTGGCGCTATTGCTGGGCGGTGACGGCGGCCTGTGGCAGATCATTGGCGTGTCGTTTTCCGTTTCGCTGTCGGCGTTAGCGGTTGTGCTATTGCCGGCGCTGTGGTGCGGCTTTTTACTGGCGTATGCGCCGCTGCCGCTGCGCTGGCTGTGGCTTAGCTTGATCCACACGTGGCAAGCTGTGCCCACGGTGGTGATAGGATTATTGCTCTATTTACTGTTCTCGCGCACAGGGCCGCTGGGCCAATGGCACCTGCTGTTTAGCCAACCGGCGATGATGCTGGGGCAAATGCTGATCGCGTTTCCGGTGATCGTGGCGCTGTCGCATGCGGCCTTTAAGCAAAGCGATACCCGCGCATGGGAAACGGCGCGCACCTTGGGGGCCGGCTGGTTGCGGGCATGGCTGGCGCTGATGCACGAGTGCCGCTTTGCTCTGCTGGCGACGGTGCTAGGCGCGTTTAGCCGCATCGTGACGGAAGTGGGCTGCGCCATGATGGTGGGTGGCAATATGCTGCACTTTACCCGTAATATCCCCACCGCCATTGCGCTTGAGACGCAAAAGGGCAATTTTGCCCAAGGCATTGCACTTGGCTTAGTGCTGTTGCTGCTAGCCTTGGGCTTGAATTTATTGCTGATGCGCTGTCAAAGTCGCGCGTTGGCTCGTGGCTAGCGATAAATGTGGCTAGTGATAACAAAGGAACGCTATGACGCTGTTTGCCCAGCACCTGTGCATGCGCTTTGGCGCGCAACCCCTGTTTACCATTGAAAATTTGCGTTTAGCGCGCGGGGAAGCGGTGTGGCTGCGCGGCGCCAATGGCGTGGGCAAAACGACCTTGCTGAAAATTTTGGCCGGTCTGCGCCAAGCCTCGAGCGGGCAAAACCACTTTAATCCACACGGCCGCGCGCTGATCTGGCCGCAGTGGCAACGTTGGCGCGCCCAGCGCCGTTTAGGGCGCATCGTGTATTTGCACCAAAGCCCGTATCTATTTGATAAAAGCGTGTATGCCAACGTGGCGTGGGCGGCCCCGCGCCGCACGCCCGCGGCGCAAATTTTTGCCGCGCTGCGCGCCATGGATTTAACCGCGCTGGCCCGCGAGCATGTCAGCGTGCTCTCGGGTGGCGAGCGCCAGCGCCTAGCCATGGCGCGGGCGTTAGTGCTGACGCCGGCATTTTTGCTGCTCGATGAGCCCACCGCCAACCTTGACGCGCATTCGATTGCGCTGCTGGCGCAAAGCGCGCACCGTCTGCGCGAGCAAGGCTGCGGCTTGATTATTACCAGCCATCAGCGCAATGCCTTAACTGATCTGTGTGAGCAGCACTGGACGCTGGCTCGCGCTCACTTGGTGGCCAGCGGCGCATCGTCTGCCACCCCGTTAACGAGTCCCATCCATGTCCCCATCACCCTTGCCAGTTAATTCCTTACCCTGCAGCGCAGTGATCCTAGCGGGCGGTCGCGGCGCGCGCATGGGCGGGGTGGATAAAGGCTGGCAGCTACTGGCCGATAAGCCCCTTATTTTGCATGTGCTCACGCGTATTGCGCCGCAAGTTGACGAAGTGCTGATCAGTGCTAATCGCAGTGTGGCGGCCTATGCTGCCCTCGCCCCGGTGCTGATGGATGCGCCGGCCACAGGGGCCGCAGAGGCGACAACGCCGGCGTTTGCTGGGCCATTGGCTGGCATGCTGGCTGGGCTGCGCGCGGCGCGCCATGACTGGGTGCTGTTTGTGCCGTGTGATTGCCCTGCTCTGCCGCACGATTTAGTCGCGCGCTTTACGAGCGCTTTAGCCGCGCAGCCTTACCAAGCGCTGATTGCCCACGATGGTGAGCGCTTGCAACCGGTGATTGCCCTGTTGCACCGCGCCCTAGCCGATGATTTGGCCGCCGCTCTGGCTGCTGGTGAGCGGCGCATCGATCGCTGGTATGCCGGCATCCACCATGTGTGGGTCGATTTTAGCGATGTGCCGAGCGCTTTTATTAACTTAAATGATCCCGAGGCGCTGGCCGCGTATGGCGCGCGCCTCACCACCCGCGAGTAATGTTTATGCCGACCCGTTTCTCTGTTTTCCCTGTGTCTGTTTTAGGCTTTGCCGCGTGGAGCGGCACCGGTAAAACCACCTTGCTAGAGCAATTGATCCCTGCGCTGGTGGCGCGCGGCGTGCGCCTTGGCGTGCTAAAGCACGCGCATCACGATTTTGATACCGATCAACCGGGCAAAGACAGCTACCGCTTACGTAAAGCGGGCGCGGCGCAAGTGATGGCTGCATCGCGCTATCGCCACGCATTGATTTGTGAAACGCCCGCTGCCGAGCCATCGTTTGCGGCGCTGCGGCAAAAATTTGATGAGCGCACGCTCGATTTGCTGTTGATTGAAGGCTTTAAAGCCGAAGATTATCCAAAAATTGAGTTGCACCGCGCCGCGCTGGGCAAGCCTTGGCTCTATCCCGATGACCGGCGCATTATTGCGCTGGCCAGTGATGTGCCGCCGGCCGCGCCTTGCGCGTTGCCCCTGCTGGATTTAAATGAGGTCTCGGCGTTAACCGATTTTGTGTGCGCATGGTTGGCGGCGCAAAACGCGGCGCCAGCCCTACCTACAGCGGCCAAGGCCTGCGCGCAAGATTTAAGCGTGACCGCCGCGCGCGCAGCGATTTTAAGTGCCCTGCCGGCCTATGCGCCGCGCGTGCACGCCCTGTCGCTGGAGGCGTGCTTGGGCCACGTGTTGGCCGCGGATCTCATCTCGCCGCTGGCCGTGCCGCCCCATGCCAACGCGGCGATGGATGGCATTGGTTTACGCAGTGATGATCTGGCTGCCGGCCGCTGGCAACTGGTCGGCACCGTGCTGGCCGGCGCGCGTAGCGATCTGCGTCTGGCGCCCGGCCAAGCGGTGCGCATCATGACCGGCGCCGCCTTGCCTGCGGGCGTCGATACCGTGGTCATGCGCGAAGAGGTAGCCGAAGAGACCAGCGCGGCTGGCACCTGGGTCAGCGTGCGCGCGCCACTGACCGCAGGCCAGCATGTGCGCTCGGCCGGTGAAGATTTAGCGCAAGGCGCTGTGGCCCTTGGCGCGGGGACTCGCCTTGGCGCGGCAGCCTTAGGACTAGCCGCCTCGTTGGGCCAAACCACACTAAACGTGCAGGCGCCGCTCACCGTAGCCCTGTTTAGTACTGGCGATGAGGTGCAAGCCCCTGGGCAGCCACTGGCCGCGGGGCAGATTTTTGATAGCAATCGCACCACGCTGCATGCGTTGGCGCGTCAAGCTGGCGCCACTGTGCTTGATTTAGGCATTATCGAAGATTCCCCTGCGGCGCTGCGCGCGGCGTTAACCCAAGCCGCAGCCAAGGCCGATGTAGTGCTAAGCTCTGGCGGCGTGTCGGTGGGCACGGCCGATTACATTAAAACGGTGCTCGCCGATCTGGGGCAGGTGAATTTTTGGCGTATTGCCATGCGCCCTGGTCGGCCGCTGGCGTTTGGTTTGCTGCCAAGCGCTACACAAATCGGCGGTGTGCCATTTTTTGGTTTGCCGGGCAATCCAGTGGCAGCGATGATCGGCTTTTTGCTGTTTGTGGCGCCAGCGCTGTGCGCGCTGCGAGGGCAAACGTGGCAGCCAGAGCGCTTGCCGGCGTTTGCCGCCGAACCATTGCGCTCGCGCCTTGGCCGCAGCGAATTTTTGCGCGGGGTTTATCACGCCCGCGCCGATGGCCGCTTAAGCGTGCGCACCACCGGCGCGCAAGGCTCGGGGATTTTGCGCTCGATGCATGCGGCCAACTGCTTAATTGAACTGCTGCCCGAGCAAGCGGGCGCCGGCGTGGATGAGCGGGTGTGGATCTGGCCGCTGGCGCCTGGCGTAAGTTAATTTGGCCTAAATCGGCTGCGCCGCTTGAGCCTTGGCGGCGCACTCTTTACACTGTACGGGTTATCGCTCGTTTTTTATTCGCCTTTCCCCCGTATGTCACAGGTCGTGTTATGTCTTCACTCACGGCGGCGCTGCCGCGCCCCGATGCAATTTCGCTCTCCTTTTTAGCTGTTACCTTCATCACGGGTTTGGCCGTGGCGCTGCAAGTGCCCACCTTGAGCCTATTTTTATCCCAAGAAGTGGGCGCGCGGCCTCTGCTGGTAGGGCTGTTTTATACCGTTAACGCCATTGTGGGCATAGCGGTGAGCCAGTGGCTTGGCCATCGCTCGGACACCTCGGGCAGCAAAAATGCTGAGCGCAAACGGCTTATTTTAACCTTCTGTCTGGTCGGCGTGTTGCTGTCGCTGCTGTTTGCGTGGTGCCGAAACTATTGGCTGCTCGCCAGCCTTGGCGTGCTGCTGGCCAGTATTGCCGGCTGCGCGGGGCCACAGTTGTTTGCGCTGGCCCGGGAATACGCTGACGCTAAGCAAAAGCCGGCCGCGCTATTTAGCTCTATTTTACGCGCGCAGTTTTCACTGGCGTGGGTGGTGGGGCCACCGCTGGCGTTTGCCTTGGCGATTGGTTACGGCTTTGAGTGGCTGTATGTGGCCTCGGCACTGGCGTATGCCGCGTGCGCTTTTGTGGTGTGGCGCTGGCTGCCCAGCGTGTCGCGCCCCGTGCGCGTTACTGCAACTGGATCGGTGAGCAGTTGGAAAAATCCGGCGATTTGCGCGCTGTTTACCGCCTCTACCCTGATGTGGACGTGTAACAGCATGTACCTTATCAATATGCCGCTGTATTTAACCCGTGAGTTGGGGCTCGATGAATCGCTGGTCGGGATCTTGATGGGTACGGCGGCGGGACTGGAAATTCCGGTGATGCTGCTGGCCGGTTATTACACCGAGCGCTGGGGTAAGCGGCCCATGATGCTGCTGGCGGTGTGTGCGGGTATTGGCTTTTATAGCGGCTTAATGCAGCTCAATAGCCAAACCGCGCTGCTGGCGCTGCAGGGCTTAAACGCCATTTTTATCGGTATTTTGGCCGGTATTGGCATGTCCTATTTTCAAGATTTGATGCCAGGGCGCGCGGGCGTGGCCACCACCTTGTTTTCAAACAGTGTGCGCACCGGCTCGATTATTGCCGGCGCCTTAACCGGCGTGATTGCTGAGCTGTGGAGCTATCACAGCGTGTTTATGGTTGCCGGCGTACTAGCGCTGCTCGCCTTGATTGCCTGCTGGCGCACCCCCGACTGCTAAGTTCCCGCAGCGGGATAGGCGGTCAATAAGCAAACGCGTAAGTGCTGCGCCGCCGGGCCCATACGCACATTTTGGCCGTGACATAAATACACCGCCTGATGCCGCGCGCTTAAAGGCAGGCGCTGCAAGCGCTGCTCGGCTAAGTACGGCGCGGCCAGTGTGGCCGGTAGCCAGCCATAGCCGATGCCGGCTAGCAGCAGCGATAGCATCTGCGCATAACTGCTCACCTGCCATGGCGCGTTGGCATCTGGCGTGTCCCCAGCGATCGGCAGCGCGCTGGGCTCGGCCAGTTCGAGCAGCACCGAGCCCGCTTGCGTGAGCGCGGCTAATGCGGCTGCCTCGTCGAGCGCGTTGGCGGTATCTGCCGCGTTATCTTTACTTTCTTGCCCTTGCTCACGCCGGTCAGGCATTGATGCGTGGCGTATCACTGGCCACAGCGCCACATCCCCTACATAGACGCCATGGCCCTCAGCGGCAGGGCCGAGCCAAAACGCCTGCGCGGGCAGCGGCGTTGGCGCCGTCGTGCGCGTGATTAAACGCAGCGCTGTGCGCCGCCGTGCGGGATAAAAACAGCTCAGCGCTTGAGCCAGCGGCGCTAGATCCAGCGCGGGCGTGACATACAAGCTGAGCTGCGATTCCCACTGGGCGGCGCAGTCGTGGCCATAATCTTCCAGCGCGGCCAGTTGTGCGGCAAGCGCACGGGCACGCGGCAACAAACGCCATCCCGCGTCGGTGAGTTCGGCTTTGCGCCCACGCACAATTAGCAGGCCCACACCTAAGCTCTCTTGTAACTTGGCAATCGCATGGTTTAGCGATGACTGGCTTTTGCCCAATGCCTGCGCCGCTTGGGCATAGCCGCCAAAATCGACCACGGCTAGCAGCATTCGCCACTGCTCGAGCGTGCTTTTTGGCCGCCAAGCTGCCAGTGGCGTTATGGGCGCCGGCATTGCCTCATCCTCTGTTGGCATCCGTGCCTCCTTGGCTTGATTTCGCCGTTAGCAGCTGCACCACGCTAGGCGCATAGCGCTTGGCCATGGCAATGGCGGCTGGCCTCACCCATCAGATAAAGATACAGCGGCATGCGTGCTTCGGGCGCAGCAATCTGCGTGGCATCTTCGGCCGGATAAGCTGCGGCGCGCATCGGCGTGCGGGTGGCGCCGGGGTTTAAGCTATTTACGCGCACGCCACTGCCGGCCAGTTCATCGGCTAGCACTTGCATCATGCCTTCAAGGGCAAATTTGGCCACCGCATAACTACCCCAATAGGCGCGGCCACGGCGGCCTACGCTCGATGAGGTGAAAATAATACTCGCGCCGTCGTGCGCGCTGGCGGTGCTTTCGAGCAGCGGTAATAGCGCTTGCGTTAAAAACAAATTCACCGACACGTTAACTTGCCAGCTGGTTTGCCATTCAGCGGGGCTAATGTGCGCAAAGGGGGTGAGCGGCGCCAAATAGCCAGCATTGAGTAGCAACCCATCTAGGCGGCCAAATTGCGCGGTTAATTGCGTTGCCATAGCGCGCAGCACTGCAGGCTCGGCCTGGGCTAAATCTTGGCAAATTAAAGTGGCTGGCGCGTAGCCCGCTGCGCTTAATTGCGCTTGCACCGCGGCTAGTTTTTTTTGGCTGCGGCCGAGCAAGATCAAGCGCGCGCCGTGGGCGGCATAACTTAACGCGGCGGCGCGGCCTAAACCGTCGCTGGCGCCGGTGATAAAGATAACTTTACCCGCGAGCAGATCGCGTGGCGCCTGATAATCCTGCATGTCGACCTCGTACGGTGAGAAGTGGCGTAGCGCTAGCATAACCACGTACGGGCGGTGGCGCGCAATACAGCTTTTTGCCATTCAGGTCGCTTTTTTGCGCTAACCCGCGAAAAAACATAAAATGCGGATAATTTCGCCGCGCTACGGAGCCGATTGTGACTTTCTTGACCGAATATGGCCTTTTTTTAGCTAAAACTCTTACCTTTGTGTTCGCCTTTTTGCTGCTGGTGGCGGTGCTGCTGGCTAAACGTGAGCCTAAAACCGAAAAAGGTACGCTGCGCGTAACTGACTTGTCTAAAGCGCTGGATGAAAGCCGCTTTGCCTTGCAGTGTGCGTTAGCCAATAAAGAGCAATTAAAGCAGCTAGAAAAAGAGCAAAAGCAGGCCGCGAAGGCGCGCAATAAAGCCGCCGATGAACGCAACCGCCTGTTTGTGCTTAATTTTACCGGCGGTATGGAAGCTAAAGAGGTGGGCAGTCTGCGCGAAGAGGTGAGCGCAATTGTAGGCGTGGCTCGACCTGGAGATGAAGTGCTATTGCGCTTGGAATCGGGCGGTGGTGTGGTGCATGGCTATGGTTTAGCGGCGGCGCAATTAAAACGCCTCAAAGATCACGGCATTCGTTTGACAGTGGCCATCGACAAAGTGGCGGCTAGCGGTGGCTATATGATGGCGTGTGTGGCCGATCAAATTTTGGCCGCGCCGTTTGCCATTGTCGGCTCGATTGGGGTGATTGCTCAGTTGCCCAATTTCAATAAATTACTGAAAAAACATGACATCGAGTTTGAGATGCACACTGCAGGGGAATATAAGCGCACCCTGACCGTGTTTGGCGAAAACGATGATGCCGGACGGGAAAAGTTTCGCGAAGAACTGGGCGCGATTCATACGCGGTTTAAAGAATTTGTGCGTGAGCAGCGCCCGCAATTAGATATTAACCAAGTCACTACCGGCGAGCACTGGCTGGCCAGTGATGCCAAAGCCTTCGGACTGGTCGATACCTTATGCACCAGTGATGATTATTTGCTGGCCGAAGCCTGCCGCTGCAAAGTGATTGAAATTGAATATCGCCAGCCAAAAAGTTTGGCGCAAAAATTAGGCAAACAAAGTGCCAGTGCCGTGACCGCGGGACTTGAGCGCTTGTGGCGCGCGTCCCCTTGGCAATAACGCGGTCTTAACCACGCCAGCTAGTTGCCGGTCATCGGCGACGGGCTGCTGCTCATCACAAACAACAATAATTAAATACATCAGCGTGATCTTATGAACAACATTGAAATTATCCATAACCCTTTTATTGTCGATACGCAGTTTATTATCGACGGCGAGCCCAGCGCAGAATCAAGCCCTCTGCTCAGCTTTAAAGAGTCGCGCTTGCAATTATGGGTCGAGCAATTATTTGCTAGCTTAAGTGAGGCGTGCCAAGGCAGCCTCGCGTTTAACGTCTCATTTAAAGGCGTCGAGGCGGATTATTTAGATCTGTGCGAAGCGGCCAATGTGGCCCGCGCCCGTGGCATGCAGATTGAATTAAGCTGGCAAGAAGTGGCGTCTACCGAAGATCGCTTAGCGCAAATTCGGCAATTAATTGCGCTGGCCCACGAAAATAGCAAATTCCATCGCTTTATTACCGAAACCGATGATGTGCGCTTATCAATTGACGAAGCGTTTAATAAAGATTTTGATGTCTATGTGATTGCTACTATGTCATCGGGGAAATCCACCCTGATCAACGCTATGCTGGGCACCGATTTGCTGCCGGCGGCCAATGAAGCTACCACTGCGACGATTGCCCGCATTACCGATAACGATGCCAAGCAGGGCGTGTTTAGCGGTAAACGCTTTAATCAAAGCGGCCAGCTGGTTGATGAGCACAGCGATCTGCATTTAGACACCCTGCGCGAATGGAATAAGCTCGAAGATACCAAATTAATTGATATTGAAGGTGATATCGTGGCCATCAAAGAGCGCGATCATGTGCGCTTAGTGCTCACCGATACCCCTGGGCCAAATAACAGCCAAGATATTGAGCACCAGCGCACCACCATGGGCTTTATTCAAGACACGCGGCGCAATCCGTTGATCTTATATGTGCTCAACGCCCAGCAATTAGGCACCAATGATGACAGCCATCTGCTTAAGCTGGTGGCGGAAATGATGCAAAAAGGCGGCAAGCAAAGTAAAGATCGCTTCATTTTTGTGGTCAATAAAATGGATGTGTTCGATCCAGAAAACAACGAGCAGATCCCCTCGGTGATAAACCGCATCCACAAGTATCTGTTAGATAACGGTATTTCTAATCCGCTGCTCTATCCGGTGTCGGCTAACCTCACGCGGCTGCTGCGTAAACCACAAGAAAAGCACACCCGTGCTGAGCGCGGTGAGTTCTCTAAACTCGTTGATCTGTTTAGTGAAGAGCCATCAATGAATTTGCTGCAATATATGCCGGTGACCTCACGGGTAAAGCAAACCTTGGCGGCTAAAAATTATGATCCTTTGCTGTTGGCCAGTGGTTTGCCTGCGGTGGAGGCGATGATTGATGAATATATCGACAAATATAATTTGCCGCACCGCTTAAAGCGCGCCTATGACGCGATTTCAAAAGCGATTGATATCGGCCTTAACGAAGCGAATTTGATCAAGCGTTTAGAGCAAGATGAGCAAGCGCTGGCGCAATTAAATCAAGAGATCCATGTACTGCAGCAGCGGCAAAAACGCGGCTTTGATACCGCCGCGTATAAAGAAAAGGTTGCGCTTGAGGGCAAAAATCTGCCCAGCGAGATCTTAAAAGAGCTGTCGATTATTGAGTCGAATATTCAGCCCGTGCTGCGTCATTTGCAGTCACGTTTTTTAAATAAAAAAGTTCCGGTAGCCACTGCCAATAGCCGGATTTCGGATGCGGAAATTCAGCTGCAATTTCATTATCAAAAGGCGATCAACGCTTATGATAACTTGCTTAACACCAGTCAAAAGATGATCAAGCAAGACTTGTATGAAGAGTATCAGCGCTATATTGCCGAGATCTTCCAAGACAGTAAGCACTTTAATTTGCCGGTGATGGCGGGCTTAAAGCGCATGGTGCAGGATATTTCGTTTAACTTGTCGATTAACTCTTATGACGTGAAGCGCCGGCAAGTCAAAACCGGTTCACGGGAAGTGAGCACGGCAAAATGGTTTAATCCCTTCTCTTGGGGCAAAAAGAAGACCGTTAACGAATATATCGTTGAAGAGTTTGTGGATTTAGAAAGCTTGTGGCAAGAGCGTGTCGTGCGCGTTGAGAGCGAATTTGATCGCTTAACCGGTGAGGCGCGCGCGGAAATTGAAACGGCGAAAAATTGCTTGATCGATCAATTCGTTGATTTTATGAACCAAGAGTTTGATATTAAATTCAATAAACTACTTAGCGATTTAGAGGCGCGTACCAATGATAAAGTGGTGCGTGAACAGGCTATTATGGAAGCGAAACAGCAGCAAGAGTGGATTGAAGATCTCAAGCAACGCTTAAATAACACCTTGGCTGTATAGTGGAGTTGACATGAGCGATACCAATAAGCGTCGTGTAAAACTGCGCCAAGATTTTCTTATCTTATTGAGCAATGCACAATTAGATACGACGCAACTTAGCCAAGCATTAGAAGCGTTGCCCAGCCACCTGTTTGCCGGCCATCTCGAAGAGAGCGGCCGCGGCCAGACCAAAACTAACGCCAAAGATTGGACGGGTAGTTATTACCAATTACAGCTAAAAATTGCCGAGCAGAATTTTTCCCGTGATCGGGTCGCGCATTTAATTACAGTACGGGATTATTTTCGTATTCGTGGTTATCAAGGTTTTGTACCCGCGAGCGTGGTGCAACCGGCGGTGGCGGTCACGCACGGGGCGCAGGCGGCCGTAGTCTTTACGCCGTCGGAGAATATGCAAAAGTTTATGGCGGAAGGCGATTTGCAAACCATCCGCACCGCATTGCGTATGGAGCTTAACAACAACCGTATTCCTACCGAACAGTTGCAACTCACGTTTGAATGGGCGAATACAAAGTATCCAGAATTATGTGAAGAGTATACGGTGAATGCGTTTGCAAAAAATATTGATGTCAGTCGCGTGAATTGGACGACGCAATATTACGATGATCAAGTTATCTACTTAAAGAGTAACTATGCCAAAGAGCGCTACGCACATTTAGTTGAAGTGCGGGCGGTATTGCGTATGCAAAGTATTGATGGTTTTGCGGCGGTGGCGCCACGGGTGCCAAGCGCGAAAAATCGTCAGCAAAAAAGTCATACGCGGCATGCCAGCCATCATCAGACGGCGATGCCAATGCCAACTATTGTGCTGGTAACCGGCGCACTGCTGATCTTAACGGTGATTGTGGTGCTGGCGAAATAAGCTAGCTTGCGGATATCTATTCGCCACGCCGTGTTACTGATAAAAAAATGGCCGCAATTGCGGCCATTTTTATTGGGCAGGCAAGAATCAGTCGCGGTGATAAAGCGCGACGAATTTATCGGCTAATTGTTCGGTACTTTCCACATGCGCCGGATCTTTGACAATACACGCAATCGGGCAAACGCTGACACAGGTGGGCTGGTCATAATGGCCGACACATTCGGTACAGCGCTTGGGGTCAATTTCATAGATCTCAGCACCCAAACTAATCGCTTGGTTAGGGCATTCCGGATCGCACATATCGCAATTAATGCACTTATCGGTGATCAGCAGCGCCATAGATTAACCTGCACTGTGCGGATTGCGCGTATCTTGGCGCGCGCCTAAATTGCGCAGCAAAATACCAAAATTCACATCCACTTCTTTTGGCACCGGCAGATACACCACATGGCCGTCACCTGGGGCTTTATCCACTTGCTCGCCTTTTTTATTTTCTAGTTGGGTTAAGTTAAAGCGCAGATTGCCTTGCGGCGTCATTAGCTCTAATTCATCTCCCAGCACGAATTTATTTTTTACCGCTACTTCAACTAATTCATCGCGGCGACCGGTAATTTCGCCCACAAATTGCTGCGTATCAGAGACCGAATAGCCGTAATCATAGTTTTGATATTCGCTGTGATGGTGGCGGCGTAAAAAGCCTTCGGTGTAACCGCGGTGGGCTAAATTTTCCAGCGTGGTCATCAGGCTTTTATCAAACGGGCGGCCAGCTATTGCGTCGTCCATCGCCTTGCGATAGACCTGCGCGGTGCGCGCGCAATAATAAAATGATTTGGTGCGCCCTTCGATTTTTAGCGAGTGCACGCCCATTTTTAACAGCCGCTCAACGTGCTCAATTGCGCGCAGATCTTTTGAGTTCATGATGTAGGTGCCGTGCTCATCTTCAAACGCACTCATAAACTCGCCTGGGCGGTTGGTCTCTTCGAGCAAAACCAAGGCATCGCTGGCTTTACCTAAACCGATGGTGTTATCCGGGCGCGTTGAGGCAATGAGCGCGCCATCACGGTGCACAATTTGGCCCAATTCATCTTCTTTGCCGGCGTGCACCTTGTATTCCCAGCGGCACGAGTTGGTGCAGGTGCCTTGGTTGGGGTCTCGCTTATTGATATAACCCGAAAGCAAGCATCGGCCAGAGTAGGCCATGCACAGCGCGCCGTGGACAAATACCTCGATTTCAATCTCCGGCACCTGCATACGAATTTCTTCGATTTCATCGAGCGATAACTCACGCGATAAGATCACACGGGTTAAGCCCATTTTGTGCCAGAACTTCACCGTCGCCCAGTTCACCGCATTGGCTTGCACCGAGAGGTGGATAGGCATGTGCGGGAAGGCCTCACGCATCAGCATGATAAGGCCAGGATCTGACATGATGATGGCGTCAGGGCGCATCTCCACCACCGGCACCATATCTTTGATAAAGGTTTTCAGCTTCGAGTTATGTGGCTGGATGTTGGCCACCACATAAAACTGTTTGCCTAAGGCGTGGGCTTCGTTAATACCGAGCTGCAAGTTGGCGTGGTCAAATTCGTTATTACGCACGCGCAGGCTATAGCGTGGCTGACCGGCATACACGGCATCAGCGCCATAGGCGTAGGCATAGCGCATGTTTTTTAAGGAGCCGGCGGGAGAGAGAAGTTCGGGTTTAAACATAAGGTCACACTCTGTGTCTGATGGCAGGTCAGGGTCGCCTAACAAGGCGACGGCATAAGCCGCGAGCAACGGCAGATAAGCGAAAACCCGGCACAAGGCCGGGTTTTCTAAATGATGGTGGAGGGAGAAGGATTCGAACCTTCGAAGGCAGAGCCGTCAGATTTACAGTCTGATCCCTTTGGCCACTCGGGAACCCCTCCACAGGGGCGTAGCAAATTGTGTTGGAAATGGTGGAGGGAGAAGGATTCGAACCTTCGAAGGCAGAGCCGTCAGATTTACAGTCTGATCCCTTTGGCCACTCGGGAACCCCTCCACGGGGAAATTTCCAAATTGTTTTACTACTTTCGCACTTGAATGGTGGAGGGAGAAGGATTCGAACCTTCGAAGGCAGAGCCGTCAGATTTACAGTCTGATCCCTTTGGCCGCTCGGGAACCCCTCCCCAAGTGCGAGGCGCATAGTAACAGAGAATTTGATCTTGTGAAGCACTAATTTGCGTTTTAATTAAAAAAAGCGCTTAAGTGCTTAAAAATAGTGCGTTGCGTTTAAAATTCAAACAATTCAATGGGTTATAGTCTGGTGACAGCTAGTCTTGTGCTGTTATAAAGAATAAAGAGGGCAAGAAATGTGGTGTATGCCATGCTTTGTTGGGCATAGGCTTAGCAAATCACGCCAAACGTTGCATTTTGCGGTTAAATCTCTTATACAGCCCAACAAAACCGCACACCCACCCGGTCGGGTGCCACGAGGAATCAAGTCGAGCATGGGCAAATCACTGGTTATCGTCGAGTCTCCGGCTAAAGCCAAGACGATCAATAAATACTTGGGTAACAACTACGTGGTGAAATCCAGCGTAGGTCATATTCGCGATCTGCCGACCAGCGGCAGCGCCAGTAAAGAACCCAAAAAGCCCGCCGTGCGCGGCGTTAAACTCACCGACGAGCAAAAAACCGCCAAAGAGCGCAGCGCCTTAGTCACGCGCATGGGCATAGATCCGGCCCATGATTGGACGGCGAACTATCAAATTTTGCCCGGCAAAGAGAAAGTCGTGAGCGAGTTGCAAGCGCTGGCCGAAAAAGCCGACATCATCTATCTGGCAACGGACTTGGATAGAGAAGGAGAAGCGATTGCTTGGCATTTGCGCGAAGTGATCGGTGGCGATGACAGCCGCTTTAAGCGGGTGGTGTTTAACGAGATAACTCAAACCGCCATACAAGAGGCGTTTTCTCAGCCCAGTGAGCTCAATTTAGATCGGGTCAACGCCCAACAAGCTCGTCGCTTTTTAGATAGAGTTGTAGGCTATATGGTCTCCCCTCTTTTGTGGAAAAAACTGGCGCGTGGTCTCTCGGCCGGGCGAGTGCAGTCGGTGGCGGTGCGCCTGATTGTGGATAAAGAGCGCGAGATCAAAGCGTTTATTCCGGTGGAATTTTGGGATCTGCATGCTGATCTCATCACCCATAGCGCCGCGGCGCTGCGCATGGAAGTGGTGAGTGAAAACGGCCGCGACTTTAAGCCAGTGACGCGCGAAGCCACGTTTGCGGCTGTAGCGGCGCTTAATGGCGCCAGCTATAAGGTGGTGAGCCGCGAAGATAAGCCCACCGGCTCAAAGCCCTCAGCCCCCTTTATTACCTCGACCTTGCAGCAAGCCGCGTCAACGCGCTTAAGTTTTGGCGTGAAAAAAACCATGATGATGGCGCAGCGCTTATATGAAGCCGGCTACATCACCTATATGCGTACCGATTCGACCAACTTGAGTCAAGAAGCGGTGGCGGCAGTGCGTGAATATATCCAGCACACCTACGGCGCAGAGTATTTGCCTAGCCAAGCGACTGTGTATGGCGCCAAAGCCAATGCCCAAGAGGCGCACGAGGCAATTCGCCCGTCTGATGTTAATTTAACCAGCGCTATGTTAGAGGGCATGGAGCCCGATGCGCTGCGTTTATACGATTTGATTTGGCGCCAATTTGTGGCCTGCCAGATGACCCCCGCACAATACGATGCCAGCACCTTAACCGTGCAAGCAGGCGCCTTTGAGCTCAAAGCGCGTGGCCGCACTTTGCGCTTTGCCGGTTGGACCAAAGCGCTGCCGCCGATGGGGCGTAAAGGCGACGATACCCCGTTGCCGGCGGTGGCTGTGGGTGAAATTTTGCAAATAAGCGGGCTGGATCCGCGCCAGCACTTTACCAAGCCGCCGGCGCGTTTTACGGAAGCGGCGTTAGTGCGCGAGCTAGAAAAGCGTGGCATTGGCCGGCCATCGACCTACGCCTCGATTATTTCCACCATTGTCGATCGCGGCTATGTGCGGGTGGAGAGCCGACGCTTTTTTGCCGAAAAGATGGGCGAAATTGTCACCGACCGTTTAGTGGAAAATTTCGTTGAGCTGATGAACTACGAGTTCACCGCGAAAATGGAAGACAAGCTCGATGGCATTGCGCAAGGCGAGTTGCAGTGGAAGCGGGTGCTAGATGCCTTCTTTGCCGAATTTAGCCAAGACTTGTCCTTGGCCGATCAGAGCGCGGAAGAGGGCGGCATGCGCGCCAACCAAATGGTGCTCACCAGCATTCAGTGCCCTGATTGCCAGCGCGAAATGGGCATTCGCACCGCTACCACC
This sequence comes from Aeromonas sp., assembly GCA_051658125.1. Classification (GTDB taxonomy): domain Bacteria; phylum Pseudomonadota; class Gammaproteobacteria; order Enterobacterales; family Aeromonadaceae; genus Aeromonas. The sequence continues at coordinate 38,602 of JBOFMA010000019.1, read as the reverse complement.
GGTGTGTTTTTAGGCTGTTCTGGCTATAGCAATGTGCCCAAAGAGCGCTGCAAAAAAACCATTAATTTGACCAGCGCCGATGAATTTGTCAGCGCCAACGAAAATGATGAAGCGGAAACTGAGGCTCTGCGTGCTAAGCACCGCTGCCCGTTGTGTGCCACGGCGATGGATGCCTATATAATTGATGAAACGCGCAAATTGCACGTGTGTGGTCGCAACCCCGATTGCGCTGGCTATGAGCTGGAAAGCGGCCAATTTAAACTCAAAGGCTATGAAGGGCCGAGCATTGAGTGCGATCGCTGCGGCAGCGAGATGCAGCTGAAAAATGGCCGTTTTGGCAAATACATGGGCTGTACTGGAGATGAGTGCAAAAATACGCGCAAGATCTTAAAAAATGGCGACATTGCGCCGCCAAAAGAAGATCCGGTGCCGTTGCCTGAGCTGAAATGCACCCAGTCAGAGGCGCACTTTGTGCTGCGCGATGGCGCCGCGGGGCTGTTTTTGGCCGCAAGCACCTTCCCTAAATCGCGGGAAACCCGCGCGCCTTTAGTCAGTGAGTTAGCGCTGTTTATTGATCGCATTTCACCAAAGCATAAGTATTTAGCGCGCGCGCCAAAGCAAGATCCCAACGGCAATGCTGCGATTGTGCGCTTTAGTCGCAAAACCAAAGAGCAGTATGTGATGAGTGAAGTGGACGGCAAAGCCACCGGTTGGACGGCCTATTACAGCGCCGATGGCCGCTGGGAAGAGAGTCAGAAAGGTAAAAAATAGGTGTAAACACCCCCCGCGCTATAATGCGATGAGCGAGCGTTATGGGCTAGACCTAGATTAATAGATAAGCAAGGCGCCGGTAGGCGCCTTTTTTCTGCCAGCAAGGCGATAAACGGCCGCGTTAATGGCGAGCAGCCGAGGGCTTTACTCTTATTTTGCGCAAAAAAAGCATTGAGCAGTGAATTTATGAAGTATTGCCTGCGGTGGTATCCGTTCACCAAGATAAGCGCGTGATTGGGTAACACTTACTTTTTTGGGAGGGCAGTGCAGGCAAGATTGGCTGGATGCAAGTTAAGCTCGTGGCTAGCTTGACGCGCGGGCGTTTTATCCGACGTTAAGCCAAGGCACGTAAGATGGGCTATGCCAGCGGCAAGGCCAAATGTTGGCTATGCAAAAAGGGATGCCGAAGCATCCCTTGGGTGACGTTATAAACTAACGTCGAATAGGCGTTAAGCTAAGCAGAAATTACTGCTGAACTTCCTGTACGCCAGTTACACGAACTTCTACGCGACGGTCAGCCGCCAAGCAGTTGATCACAGCCGCTTTACCTTTCACGTTGTCACACTGGGTGCCAGTTACTGGGTTAGCTTCGCCACGGCCTTCTACCGCTACTTTGCTTGCTGCCATGCCTTTGCTTACCAAGAAGTCAGCAACAGTGCGTGCACGAGCTTCAGACAGCTTCAGGTTAGCGGCTTCTGAACCGATACGGTCAGTGTAACCAACAACAACGGCGTTACCGTCTTTTGGTTGCATCTCAACGATCTGCTGGTACAGGCCGTTCAGTGCATCAACACCTTCCTGCTTCAGAGTGGCTTTGCCAAAGGCAAACAGCACGTCTGAATCTAAGCTGAAATCTTTCTCAACGATCACTGGCGCTGCTTCAGCCACTACTGGAGCAACCACTGGCGCAACGTAAGAGGTGCGGAATGGGTGGAAGATCACTTCGAAGCTAACGATGTCTTGGTCAGTTTCCCAAGTGCTTTCATCACCAACGTTCCACATGTGGCGATAGCGCAGCTGCAGATCGGTCAGATCAGACAGGTTCATGGTCAAACCCAAGCCCGCCAATGGCGCGATGCCGTTGTCAGAGGTGAAGTTGCCGCTCATGTGGTTAACGTATACGCCACCTTCTGCAAATGCAGAGAAATAATCAGCCAATGGCATACGTGCCAGACCAGAGATGGTGCCGCCGTGGTTTTTAAAGTCAGCGCCTTTAAAGCCACCGGTACGGTTAACCATGTAACCCAGTTCAGCGGCGTAAGTTTCGTTGAAGTTGTAACCACCGTGTACGCTCAGAGAAGACATACGCTCTTGCGCGCCGTTACCGTAATCGCTTAAGTCACGGGCGAAGTTCAGGCCTGAACCGAAACCTGCGTACCAATCGTCAGCAGCGTTAGCAGCAGTTGCACCTACAGAAGCCAATACGATGGCCAGCAGAGAAGGAACCATTTTCATCTTTTAAATCCTCGAATTGAGATAGCGCGCCTAATCAATAGAACCACGCTTCGCACTTTTGTTATGTAAGCTGCAGGCTTTAGCCGCACGGCTGGTAACAAGTCTGACAGATTACTGGCAAATTAGGTTAGCACAAATAAAATGTGTGCAAACCAAAATTTCCTGCACGTTAAACGTGACCACCAGATTAAATCAGCAAAAGTAGCTCCAGCAACGGGCCGCACTTTATGCTTAATTCAAAATATGATCAAGCTCACAGTTTCGCATTGGGGCAAAAAATGTCGCAGCCTTTGCTCACTATTTAGCCAATTAATGCGCTTTGGCAACGCATTAATGATCAAGATAAGCACGATAAAGTTTTTTCTCAAGAGTGATATAGCATTTTACCCACTCATTGTTGCAACTTTCTGGCTCAGCACGAGCGGCAAACACGGCTAAATAATCATCAGCGCTTGCTGTGGTGAGCAGTGGTGTAAAGCTGGTTAAAAAATGTTGGGCTAAATAGGGATCCAGTAACCAGATATTTAAAATAGCCCGCGCCACCGGTTGTACTGCCGCTGGCATAATAAAATGGCGGTGGCCTGCCGCCAAGGCGTCGGCAAATTGGGCGCAGGCCGCTAGGGGCATCAGGCCAAGATCACCAAGGGTTTGGCTTAACGGCAATAGCTGCTGATTATTTAAGCGAAGATCGGTTGTAGTTAATTTTCCATCATGTGCGCGCGGGGCTAGGGCGCGCATTGCATGGCTTTTTGGCGCTCCATTTTCAGCGCTGATATATAAGCTGCAAGCATTGGGCAATAACTGGGCGATGTTGTTAAGCGCCGCAGTTTCATCTTCAGGGCTGGTTTTGGCGCTAACGAGATCTGTGCTTTCTTTTGCTACATCAATTTCAACAAGGCCTATTGCGTGAGCAGACGCTAACAACAGCGCTTCGGCGCGCTTGTCTACGCACTGCTCGATTTGGCGCACCAGTAATGCCTGTGCAGGGGTGTGATGCAGCGCTGAAATAATGCCGGGGAAGGCCATGTCTGACTCCTCTTGATAGATATTTGCCAGTGCTTTGTTGCAAGCTATTGGCGAGTTGGGTTATTTCTTGTTAAAAGAATAGGGGTGGCTAGCCGTGTGGCTGATAAATACCGACGTTTTTTGACATTTGTCGGTCTAGGGCCCAATTAAGCTAAGCCGGTGCGCTGCCGCGCAACATCGCGCCGGCGCGATAAACCAACGGCCTGCGCCCGTTGCAGTTTTTGCTTAGCTCTGGGCGCGATAAGTTGACCGCCGCCAACACGCGCTGAAGCGGCCGCGCTTATTTCGACCCAGCCTCACACCATCACAGCCTTTGTCCTGCGGAGTATGCAACATTATGAAGCCAAATATCCTCCAGGTCGGCCATAAAATTCGCCATATGCGTGAAGCGTTAGGTTATAGCCGGCCTAAGTTTGCCCAGTTGCTTGATGTGCCCGCGACGACGTTAAAAAATTACGAACTCGGTTATCGCGAAGTCGGCGGCAGCTTTTTAATCGCGCTGACGCGCCATCCGCAGTTTTATCCTTATACCTTGTGGCTGATGACTGATAAAACGGCAGAATCTGTCGGGCAAATAAAACCGCCGGATCAGTTTGGCCATGTTGTGTGAAATTCAAGCAATATCTCCCCACGTTATTGGCTGTGGGGCAAGGCGCGTCGCGCGCGTAAGCTATTTGGGCAAAAAAGAGTTATTCAAACGGCCCCCGCGTGGTCTTGGGCCGCTATTTTTTCTTTTAGCGTGTTATTGTAACCGCTTCCAAAGACTTTTAACCCTTCCTATTAACACGGGCGCTGCGCCTTCAACGTGAGACTAGCAATGAGTCAGACGACCCCCCAAGCCAGAGATGGTTTTAGTAGTAAATTCGGCGTGCTTGCCGCCACCTTAGGCTCGGCCGTAGGTTTAGGTAATATCTGGAAATTTCCCTATTTAACCGGGGAAAATGGTGGCGCAAGCTTTTTGCTGGTGTATGTGATTGCCACTTTATTAGTCGGCTTACCGGTCATGATCTCGGAGATCATGCTGGGGCGTACGGCGAAAAAAGATGCGGTGACCACCTTAAAAACCCTCGCCCCCAAAGGCCAACCGTGGTGGCTGATTGCGCTGCTTGGCGTCGCGTCGGCTTTTTTGATCATGTCGTTTTACTCGGAAGTGGCGGCGTGGGTATTTGCGTACATTTTTAAAGCGATTGATGGCTCGATTTTATCCACCGATCCTAAGGTCACCGGCGCGGCGTTTGGCGCATTGATCAGCGATCCGGTGCAAAGCTTGCTCTGGCAGTGGTTAGTGCTGGCGATGATGGGTGGCATTTTGTTGCTCGGTGTGTCTAAAGGCATTGAAGCTGTGACCAAAAAGCTGATGCCGGTGCTGTTTGTGCTGCTGATTATCATTGGCGTGCGCAGCTTGAGCTTGCCAGGGGCCAGCGAAGGCTTGGCGTTTTTGTTCACGCCTGATTTTTCTAAAATCACCTCGGGCGTGGTGCTCACCGCGATGGGCTTGGCGTTTTTCAAGCTCTCTATCGGTATGGGCTGCATGATGACCTACGGCAGCTATTTTCGTGATGACCAAAACATTCCGGCCACGGCGCTGCGCGTGATGTGCGCGGATCTGTTTGTTTCTATGTTGGCCGGTATTGCCATTTTCCCTGCTGTGTTTGCGTTCGGCTTTGAGCCTAGCGCCGGTCCTTCGCTGCTGTTTATTACCATTCCAGCGGTGTTTGCCAGTATTCCGTTTGGCCACCTGTTTATGGTGCTGTTTTTCGTGCTCTCGGCGATTGCTGCTACTGGAGCCATGTTGTCGATTTTGGAAGTGCCGGTATCGGTGGTCTCTGAGCGTTTTGGCTTAAGCCGCCCGAAGGCGACTTTGCTGAACTTGCTGATATTAGGTGCGGTGGGTTCGACCTGCGCCCTGTCTAACAGCCTGATGGCCGATGTGAAGGTGTTTGATAAGACCTTCTTTGATCTGTTTGACTACCTGTCATCGAACATCTTTATGCCGTTAGGCGGCATCTTTATCTGTGTATTTGTCGGTTGGATCTGGGGTAAAGAGCGCATGAGCGCGGCGCTGAGTAACCAAGGCACGCTGGCGATGCCCGTGATTGCGCCGCTGTTTTTCTTGCTGCGTTATGTATCGCCGCTGCTGATCTTGGTGGTGATGCTTAAAGGCTTAGGACTGTTTTAAGTCCGGCGAGATTAATAAAAAAGAGCACCTACGAGTGCTCTTTTTTTTGGCGCCAAGGCCAATGTCGCTTTGGCAATGCTGGGCTTAATAGGCGCCTAAGCGGCTTAACTCTTCGCGCAGCACATCGCGCTGGCGCAAGACACTCGCTTCACCTTCATCTATAGCCTCGGTGGCGCGGTGAAAATCCATAATGGAAAAATCACCCAAGCGCGGGCTGAGCTGAATTTCTGGCGGGTCACCGGCCATGCGCGCGCGCGTGATCCTATCTTGCATGATGTTTAAGGTGCTGCTCATCACGTTCCACATGCCAGGTGGCGTCGGGCCTTCACCACCGCGGCCTAGCCATTGGCGCAGCAAACTGCTGCTAGGCGCCGGCGGCGCCTCTTCGCCCCAAGTGCGGTGCAGATCGGTGTTTAAATTGACCGCGATCACCACATCGGCGCCCATGGCGCGTGCCAGTGAAATCGGGACCGGATTGACCACTGCGCCATCAATCAGCCAGCGCTCTTTAAAATGCATCGGCGTTAAAATGCCTGGCATGGCGCACGAGGCGCGCACCGCTTCGCGCAAACTGCCGCGCTGGAGCCAAATTTCCCGCCCACTATCTAATTCGGTGGCCACGCAGGCAAATGGAATGGGCAGCGCTTCAATCTGCGGGTCGTCTAAATGCCGTGTGGCAAAGCCAAACACCTTGTCACCGCGAAACAGCCCGCCGGAGAGGCTCGGGTCGAGCAAACTCACCACTTGTAGGCGGGTAAAGCCGCGCACCCACTGCTCGAGTTTGTCCAAATCGCCGGTGGCATACGCGGCGCCCACAAAGCTGCCAATTGAGCAGCCAGCGATAAGATCAGGAGTGATATTTAAGCGCGCTAGCCCACGCAGCACGCCGATATGGGCCCAGCCGCGCGCCGCGCCACTGCCCAGCACCAAACCAATTTTGGGTTTACGAGCCACCCGCCCTCCAGTGCTTATCAAGATAAATGTGGTGCCGACCGCCAACGCGCCGCCTTTTGTGTGCTTTTGTCAGTGCTTTGTTACTTTTTAATACATTACAGCCCGTTGGCTACATAATAGTGCCATAGTTCATCGCTATTCTTTGCGTTTAAATGAATATTACTATCGTTTAGTGCCCTTCCCACATGCCCGATCCCCGGATAAACGCCGATGGATGAGAGATTGATAATGAAAATACGCCTTTGGCTCTTACTTGGCAGCATAAGTTTGATTTTTGCCATTTATTATTTTTGGTCGCCAAGCTTGGCCACGCAAAACCTCTCCTCGCCGCCGGTGAGTGCGGCCGCAGGCAAAGGCAAGCGGCCACAGCGACCGGTGGCGATTGTGAGCCAATTGGTTAAAGCTGATCACAGCGCGCGCAGTTTGCCTCTAGTCGGTGAGCTAAGTGCTGCGCAATCGGTGAGTTTGGGCTTTGAGGTCAGCGGGCGCATCGCGCAGTTTTTGGTGCAAGCGGGGCAAACGGTGAGCGCTGGCACGCCGCTTATTCGCCTACACGATGCGCAAGCGGCCAGCAGTGTGGCGGAATTGCGCGCCACCTTAGCGCTCGAGAGCAAAAAATTGCGTGATGTAGCGGCATTGCTGCGCAAAACCGCCGTCACACAGGCTGAAGTTGATGCCCAAACGGCGGCGGTGGCCGTGGCCCATGCGCGACTAGAAAACAGCCAAGTGACGCTCGCCAAACATACACTGCATGCGCCTTTTAGCGGCGTAGTGGGCTTAACTGCGCACAGCGTGGGCGCGCAAATTGCCAGCGGTGAGGTACTGCTGACGTTAGATAATCCGCGCGAGCTTTATTTAGATTTAGCCGTGCCGGCGCATTACGCCGTGCATCTGGCGCCCAACGTGAGCATTAGTGCGCGCAGCGCCGCTTGGGCAGAGCGCCGTTTTGTCGGTCAGTTGCTCAGCCGCGATAGCCGCGTGAATGCCGCGACGCAAAATCAGCGTTTGCGGTTTGTCTTTCGCAACCCCGATGGCGCGCTACAGCCAGGCGCCCAGCTAACAGTGGCCTTGCCGCTGCCTAACCGCGCGCGCGTGCGTATTCCTGCTCAAGCGGTGGAGTTTTCTGGCGATAAGCGTTTTGTCTATCGGCTGATGCCAGCGCCGGCTGCAGCAGGTGCATCATCCCCTGCGCCACTGCCCACTGTGCGCCGTGTCGCCGTTGAGGTTGGCCAGTTGCATGGCGAGCAGATCGAGGTGTTGGCGGGGATCGCCGTGGGCGATCGGATTGTGGTTGAAGGGTTAGTCAGCTTGCGCGATGGCGCGCAGGTTAAAGAGCTACGTAGTGAAATGCCGCCGCGCGGGCAACCGGAGGCCGGCCATGTGGCTTTCTGATATTTCCGTGCGCCGGCCGCTGCTGGCGGTCGTGCTTAGCGCGCTATTGTGCGTGTTTGGTTTGGTGGCGTTGAGCAAACTCGGTGTGCGCGAAATGCCCGATGTGCAAAGCCCGTCAATTTCGATTAATACCCGCTATGAGGGCGCTGCGCCCGCGGTGATGGAGAGCCAAATCACCAAGCCGATTGAAGATCAGCTGTCGGGCATTAGCGGCATTAAAAACATCACCTCGGTGACGCGCAAAGGTAAATCGGGCATTACGGTGGAGTTTAAGCTCGGCTGGAACATGCTCGAGGGCGCCTCGGATGTGCGTGATGCGGTGGCGCGGGTGCGCTCGCGCTTGCCAGAAGAGGCCGACGATCCGGTGGTGAGTAAAGATAACGGCATGGGCAATGTCACCGTCTGGCTGAATTTTTCCAGCACCCAGATGGATCGCACCGCGATGACCGATTATGCCCAGCGCGTGCTCGTGGATCCGTTGAGCTTGGTCGATGGTGTGAGCGAAGTGGCGCTGGCGGGTCATCTGCGCCAAGTGATGTATGTGCGGCTTAATACCGCGGCAATGAAAGCGCGCGGGTTAAGCATTGATAGCCTGCAAAGCGCGTTAAAAGCGGAAAATATGGCGTTGCCGGCCGGCGAGTTGCGCAACAACAGCATGACGTTAAGTGTGCAAGTAGCGCGGTTGTATCAAACCGCGGCCGATTTTGCCCGCTTGCCGGTGTCGCGCCAGCAAACGCCGCGCGGTGATTGGGAGACTATCTATCTTGGCGATATTGCCGAGGTTGAGGTGGCGGCGAAAAACGAAGAGAGCAGTTATCAGCGTAATGGCCAAGCGAGCTTAGGCATTGGCATTATCGCCCAATCGACCGCCAACCCCTTGGCGGTGGCGCAAGGCGTGAAAGCGCAAGTGGCAAAAATGCAGCGCTTTTTGCCCGCAGGAGCGGTGCTGGAAGTTGATTACGATGCCACCGTGTTTATCAGCCAAGCGATTGATGAAGTGTATGGCACGCTGGCGGTAAGTGCGGTGCTGGTGGTGGCGGTGTTGTATCTGTTTTTGGGCCAAGGGCGCACCACATTAATTCCGGCTATTACCGTGCCGGTGTCGCTAATCAGCGCCTTTATTGGTGCCTGGTATTTGGGCTTTTCTATCAATCTCATCACCTTGCTGGCGCTGATCTTGGCCATTGGTCTGGTGGTCGATGATGCCATTGTGGTGGTGGAAAACATTCACCACCATTTGCAGCAAGGCCAGCCGCCGCTGCTGGCGGCTTGGCACGGCACCCGTGAAGTGGGCTTTGCGGTGGTCGCCACCACCGCCGTGCTGGTGATGGTGTTTGTGCCGATTGCGTTTATGGAAGGCATGGTGGGCAAATTGTTTACCGAATTTGCCATTTTGCTCTCGGTGGCGGTGATCTTCTCCTCGGTGATCGCGCTGACCTTAACGCCCGCCATGGCGGCGTGGCTGATGCGCGCGCACTCGACGCCAAGTCGCCTATCGGCTGGCTTTGAGCGCCTGATGACGCGCACCGAAGCGGCCTATCGGCGCATGTTAACGCGCTGTTTGCGCCACAGTCGCAGTGGCGTTGTGCTATTGCTTGCCTGCCTGCTGGCGATGGCCTGGCTGGGCCAGCGCATTCCGGCCAGTTTGACGCCCAATGAAGATCGCGGCGTTATTTATGTATTCGTAAAAGGCGCCGAAGGTACCAGTATTGAGCGCATGAAACGCAATATGCAGCGCGTAGAAGCGGTGATCATGCCTGAACTTGGCCAAGGCGTGGTGCAGGCGCTGAGCTTTAGTACGCCGGCGTTTGGTCGCGGCGGCGATCAAACCGGTATGGTGATTATTCAGCTCACCGATTGGGCCCAGCGAGAGGTGAGCGCCAGCGATTACACGCGGCGCTTAAATCAATTGCTGGGCAATATTCCCGATGTGATGATCCGCGCCTTTCCGCCCGGTTTTCGTGGCGGCTCCAATGCGCCGGTGCAATTTGTGCTTCAAGGCAATGATTATGCCGAGTTGCTAGCCCAAGGCCAGCGGTTGCAAGCCCATGCGCGGGCTAGCGGCTTGATGTTGGCGCCGGATCTGGATTACGCCGAAGCTACACCCGAATTATTGGCGCAAATTGATCAGCCGCTGGCCGCGCAGCTGGGTGTGAACACCCAAACTATCGCCCGCGCGCTGCAAGTGCTGCTTGGCGGCGTGAGCCAAACTACCTATGTGGATCGAGGCGAGGAGTACGATGTTTATCTGCGCGCGGATCAGGCGCAATTTACCGGCAGCCAAGATCTGGCGCGGATTTACGTCAACACCGCCAGTGGGGAGTCGGTGAGCTTGGCGACCTTGGTGCGCCTAACGCCGGTGGCCAGTGCCAATCGTTTAAATCACTTTCAGCGGCAAAAGGCCATCACCTTAACCGCCGATGTGCACCCCGATAGCACCTTGGGCGCGGCACTCGATGTGCTCGATGCGTGGGCCGATAGCGAGTTACCCGCCGGCATGAGTGTGGATTACGCTGGGGAGTCAAAGGATTATCGTGAGAACCAAGGCGAAATGGTGCTGATCTTTAGTCTCTCGTTGCTGGTGGTGTATCTGGTGCTCGTGGCGCAGTTTGAAAGCCTACTCACGCCCGCCGTGGTGATGGTCACGGTGCCGCTGGGTATTTTGGGCGCCTTGCTCGGTTTGTGGCTAACCGGCCAACAACTGAGCTTGTATAGCCAAATTGGTTTGATCATGCTCATTGGTATGGTGACGAAAAACGGCATTTTGATTGTGGAATTTATCAATCAATTGCGCTCGGGGGGCGCGGCGTTTGACGAGGCGATTTTGCAAGGTGCCGTGCGCCGCTTGCGGCCGATTTTAATGACGGCGCTAACGGCCATTATTGGCGCGGTGCCGCTGATGCTGTCGCAAGGTGCCGGTTTTGAAAGCCGCATGGCGGTGGGCACGGTGATCTTCTTTGGTTTATCGCTGGCCACCGTGATTACCTTAGGTTTGGTGCCGATGATCTATCACCTGCTGGCGCGCCGCGCCGGACTCACTGGCGCCACCGCTGCGGCAGTGACGGCTGCGCTGTCGCGTCAAGCGCCACCGTCGCCACCGTTCGATTAATACTGGCGAAAAAGTCATCGCCGCGCCCGCAGGGGCTCGCTATAATGCGCGCCCCTTTTTCGTGAGTTTTTGCCATGGCCGTTGATCTCTTCTCTTATCCGCGTTATTGGGCGCACTGTTTTGGCACCGCGCCCTTTTTACCCACCTCGCGTCAAGAGATGGAGAGCTTAGGCTGGGACAGTTGCGATGTGATCATAGTGACGGGCGATGCGTATGTGGATCACCCCAGCTTTGGTATGGCGATCATTGGCCGCTTGCTAGAAGCGCACGGTTTTCGGGTGGGCATCATTGCCCAGCCCGATTGGTCAAGCAAAGCGGCGTTTATGGCGCTGGGCAAACCGAATTTATTTTTCGGTGTCACTGCCGGCAATATGGACTCGATGATTAACCGCTATACCTCGGACAAAAAGCTGCGCCATGACGATGCCTATACGCCGGGCGATGTCGGCGGTAAGCGGCCCGATCGGGCGACCTTGGTTTATACCCAGCGCTGCAAAGAAGCGTATAAAGAGGTACCGGTGGTGCTCGGCGGCATTGAGGCCTCGCTGCGCCGCATCGCCCATTATGATTATTGGTCGGAAACCGTGCGCCGCTCGGTGCTGCCGGATGCCAAAGCCGATCTATTGATCTTTGGCAATGCCGAGCGCCCGCTGGTGGAATTTGCCCACCGCCTAGCCGCTGGCGAGTCGCTCGAAGCCATGCACGATCTGCGTGGCACGGCGGTGATGCGTAAAACCGCCCTACCCGGTTGGCACGGGGTGGATTCAAGTCACTTAGATGGCGTGGGCAAAATTGATCCGCTGCCCAACCCTTATGCGCCAGAAGAGCTGTGTAAGGGGCCGGATCAAATTGGCGCTGCCGAGGCGCGCGCCGTGATGGTGCAGCCCGCACGCCCCAAGCCGTGGGAAAAAACCTACGTTAAATTGCCGGCCTTTGAGCGGGTGAAAGAGGATAAGGTATTGTATGCCCATGCTTCGCGCATTTTGCATATGGAAACCAACCCCCATTCGGCGCGCGCCTTGCTGCAACCGCATGGCGATCGAATGCTGTGGGTAAATCCACCGGCAGAGCCGTTAACCACCGCCGAAATGGACCGTGTGTTTGGCCTGCCGTTTGCCCGGCGGCCGCATCCGAGTTACCGCGAGAAAATTCCCGCCTTTGACATGATCAAAACCTCGGTCAATATCATGCGTGGCTGCTTTGGTGGCTGCGCCTTTTGCTCAATTACCGAGCACGAGGGACGCATTATTCAAAGCCGCTCGCAAGACTCGGTGCTGCAAGAAATTGCTGACATTCGCGATATGGTGCCTGGCTTTACTGGGGTTATCTCGGATCTCGGTGGCCCGACGGCGAATATGTATGGCCTGCGCTGTAAAAGCCCCAAAGCCGAGCAAACGTGCCGGCGCCCGTCATGCGTGTGGCCGAGCATTTGCGGCCATATGGACACAGATCACACGCCAACCATTGAGCTGTATCGCCGCGCGCGCGCTATCCCAGGTATTAAAAAAATCCTGATTGCTTCGGGGGTGCGCTATGACTTGGCGATTGAAGATCCGCGCTATATCAAGGAATTGGCCAAATACCATGTGGGCGGTTATTTAAAAATTGCCCCCGAACACACCGAAGAGAACCCGCTGGCGCTGATGATGAAACCCGGCATGGGCAGCTATCAGCGCTTTAAAGCGCTGTTTGATAAATACTCGGCCGAAGCGGGCAAGCAGCAATATTTGATCCCCTACTTTATCAGCGCCCACCCTGGTACCTCGGATGAAGATATGGTCAATTTGGCGCTGTGGGTCAAGGCGAACCGCTTTAAGCTCGATCAGGTGCAAAATTTTTACCCTTCGCCACTTGCCTATGCCACCACCATGTACTACAGCGAGAAAAACCCGCTGCACAAGATCAGCCGTGAGGGGGGCGACGTGTTTGTCGCTAAAGGCGAGCGCCGCCGTCGCTTGCATAAAGCGCTGCTGCGCTATCACGATCCGGCCGGTTGGGCGCTCATTCGTGAGGCCTTGGTGAAAATGGGCAAAAAGCATTTAATTGGCAGCGCGCCAAATTGCTTAGTCCCCGCCGAAACCCGCGCCGAACGCTTAGGCCAGACCACTGGCCGTGGCGGCGCGGCTACGCGCAGCGGTGCAGGCAGCGAACGTGCTGGATCGCCTTTGACGCGCGGCGGCAAAGCGGGCGCGGGGCAAAAATCGGCCGGTAAAGCAGCGCCTGCCGCCCGCGGCAAGCCTGCGGCGCCACATCACGGCGGCGGCGCCAGCAAGGCGGCTGGGCAAAGTAAAGGCGCAGCGCCAACCCATAACGCGACCGGTCAGGCAAAAGGCGCGGGCAAAGCCACTGCGCCGGCGCGTGCTCAGGGTCACGCAAAAGGTAACGGATCCGGCTTTACCCCCGCGCTGACTCGCTACGGCACGCGGAGTAAATAGGTGCGGCACTTACGCCGATGCTAAATAAAAAGGGCAGACCGCAATGGTCTGCCCTTTGATTTTTCGCGTGCTAAACGCTTTTGCCTTACACCCAGCCGTGCGCCTTGGCGTAGGCTTCAAAATCAGTGCAACCGCCGATATGCGCGTTATCTAAAAAGATTTGCGGCACGGTGGTCACTGGCTTTTGCGCGCGTTGGGCTAAGTCTTCTTTGCTCATACCGGCTTGGATGATGTCGGTGTAAGTGAAGTCAAAATCGCTGCGCGCGGCTTTTAACTGTTCAGCTAACGCGTGGGCACGTACACAATAGGGGCAGCCAGCACGGCCAAAAATTTCTAATTTCATGTGCATCTCCTGTGAAAAACTCGTTTACCCTGCCGTGATCATTCGCTAATGGCAAGGCGCTGTCCTTGATAAATCGCCTCGAGCACCCCTTTTTCAAATAAAGTCCACGGCCAGGGCGCTTTGCGCGCTTTGTAGCGCTCATAGGTGGTCGGATCCAGCGCCAGGCCGCGTTGGAACATGACAAAGGCTTTGCGCTCGCCGCGGGCGGTGTCGATAAAGCCGGCTAAATTGGAAATCCCCGCAATAGTGCCGGTTTTGGCATGCACTTTATTTTTCAGCATCGGCGCGGTTACGCTGCGGCGCCAAGCCAAAGTGCCATCGACTTGTGAACTAGGAAAGAGCTTGATCAGCTCCAAGCTATCATCGTGCTTAGCAATATCGTTAAGCACCGCCAGCATCTGTTTGGCGCTAATCAGGTTGTGCGCGCTCAAGCCCGAGCCATCGGCGATGATCGCGTTATCTAAATCAATGCCACGTTTTTTTAAAATGGCGCGCACCGCTTGGGCGCCGCTGCGGTAGCTGCCTGGTTTTTGGTAGTAATGGCGGCCCACGGTTTTAAACAGGCTGTCGGCATATAGATTGTCGGATTTTTTTAGCATGCGGCTAAGCAGCACCGGCAGCGCAGCCGAGTGATGGCGGCCAAGGACACTGGCATTAGCTGGAGCGCGCAGGGTGGTTTTGACCTCGCCTTGATGGGTAATGCCAGCCCGATCTAGCGCCCACGCCACATTATCCCAGCCCCACGCTTCGACATCGTGAATAGCAAAGCGCAAGCCTTGCGGCTCTTTATTCGGGGTAATGCAGCCTTTGAGATCAAAAAAGTTACCCTTGGCCATATCCACTTCTAGCGCGCAAAATTCCCGCGCCATCTCGCCATAGCTCATCACTCGCACCCGCTCGGTACCGATGCTGATCGGCACGCCGGTCGCTACTTTGCTGGTAGCCGGCTGGCCTTTTTGCGGCGCCTGCACGCTGGCATAAGCGCAATTTTTATCCACGATCACCGCTGCCACGGGCGCGGCAAAACACAAGGTTTGATCGCCCCATGACCAGCCGTTGCCGCGTTCATAGCCATTAAAGGCGCCGGTATTGACCCAAACGGTGCCGTTAATGCGCTTGATGCCGCTATGTTTAAATAACGTGAGCAAATGCATGCGCGTTAAGGTGGGATCGCCGACAAAATTGACCCACACATCGCCATTGAGCACCTCACCTTGCTTTGCATTGGCGTTGGCCACCAATTGCGTTTCATAGCGAAAATCGGCGCCTAGTTGCACTCTGGCTGCCAGTGCGGTGAGCACTTTCATGGTTGAGGCGGGCGCAATTAAGGCATCGCTGTGCTTATCAATTTCCACGCCGTTGGCGCCGGCCACGAGCAGGGCATATTGGCCGCCTTTAGGTGGTGCAAGGGCCAACGCGGCTGGGCTTAAAAGTGCGCCGGCAAGCAGACACGTTAGGGGTAAAACGCGGTTTAGCATACAGTGAGTCTCTTGTGCGGGACGTGCGCTGGCTTACAAACTGTTGGCCGTGCGATAGCGCCCTTGGTAGTCAAAAATTTTGTGTTTGATTTGCCAAAAACGGCCAGCTTGGCGCGCAATGACAAAATCGGGATGGCGAAAATCACAGCTGGCCGCGATAACGCCAGCCAGCGTGGCAAAGGTCGGCTCAAGGCTAGGCGCGCGCCAGTGCGGTGCGACAAAATCGCGGGCCAAGCGCGCCTTGGCCGCCGCAGTATGCCAGTTAAAATACTCCGTTAGCGTCAGGCCATCTTCATCGTAATAGGTCACCTCCAGCCGCTCGCCGCTTTTGCCGCGCCCAGCCTGCAAGGTGAGCCCAGCGCAGCGGATCACGCGGCAATCTTTCAGTTTTAATGCGGCTTTGAGCATCTCATCGGGGTCGACTAGCACCGCCGCGCAGGCATGGCAGCAGCGGGCGGCAATGTCATTTTCTGCGCCGCAGGCGGGGCAACTTTTGCTGCGAAAGCGGTAATCACACTGCACGTGCTCGCCAGCGTCTGCAAACCAGCCTTGGCAGCGGCGGCCGTAATGCTCAATTACGCGGCCATCGCTGTCACTTTTGCCCCAAAAGGTATTGGCAAAACCGCAGCCAGGGCAGAGCACTTGCACCGGCTCGCTGTCACTGTGCGGGCGTTTTTCGCCCACCTCTGGGGCAAACAGATCCATATTATTGCCAGCGTAATCGACCACTAAGCAGTCCGTTTTGCCGGGACTTAAGCGCAAACCGCGGCCGACCATCTGCTGATAGAGCGCCACCGACTGGGTGGGACGCAGCAGCACAATCATATCCACATGCGGCGCATCAAAGCCGGTGGTTAACACCGCCACATTGACGATAAATTTTATCTGCCGCGCTTTAAAGGCGCTGATCAGGCGATCGCGTTCGGCCTGCGGCGTGTCGCCGGTGATAAGCGCGGCCGCGCCACCGCCCTCACGCAGCCGCGTGCACACTTCGCGCGCGTGCTCCACGGTGGCGGCAAACACCATCACGCCGTGGCGCGGGGCGGCTTGCTCGAGTACTTGGGCGACAATTAGTGGCGTTACCCGCGCTTGGCGCTTGAGCTCGCTATCGAGTTCGCGTTCATTAAACCGGCCGTGGCTACCGGCTAGCAGGGCCGAAAAATCGTAGTGCACCACGGGGGCATCAATCAGGGTTGGCGGCGTTAAATAGTGATGTTTCAGCATAAAACGCAGCGGCAACTCAAACACGCAGTGCTTAAAAAAGCGCGGCTGGCTGGATTTGACCATGCCGTGGTAGTGGGTTTGATAGATCCAACCCAGCCCCAGCCGATAAGGCGTAGCGGTCAGCCCGAGCACTTTGAGCGTGGGGTTTTGCGCCATTAAGTGTGCGATCACTTGCTGGTATTGCCCCTCATCTTGCGCTACGCGGTGACACTCATCGATGATCAGCAGGGTAAAGCCGCCGCTAAACTCAGCTAAATTGGGCGCCACCGATTGCACCGAGCCAAACACCACCTGTGCCTGCGCCGCTTTTTGCGCCAGCCCCGCTGAATAAATATCCGCCGTTAAGCCCCAAGCGGCATATTTGGCATGGTTTTGCTCAACTAACTCTTTAACGTGTGCTAGTACCAGCACGCGGCCGCGCGCTTTACGCGCCAACTCGGCAATTACCAAACTTTTGCCCGCGCCCGTGGGCAGCACCACTACCGCTGGGGCGTGGCTGTGGCGAAAGTGCTCAATCACCGCCTGCACGGCATCGGCTTGGTAGGGGCGTAAGGTAAACATCAAGGCGGCCAAGGCAAAAAAGAGCTGGCATTATAAGGGCTTACGCCGGTAATCGCACCTAAGGGATGGGGCGTGGGCGCAATTTTGTGGCGAGCGCGAGGGGGGAGCTGCCCATAAAAAAACCGCCGATGACGGCGGTTTTTTTATCTAGCGGCGTGTGGGCAGATTAATGCTCAAACATTGCCGAGATAGACTCTTCATTGCTGATGCGGCGAATGGCTTCTGCCAGCATAGACGACAAGGTCAACTGCTTAACTTTGCCAATGGCTTTCATTTCGTCGGTCAACGGAATCGAGTCGGTAATGATTAGCTCATCAATCACTGAGTTTTTGATGTTCTCGACTGCGGTACCAGAGAAGACGGGGTGGGTGGCATAAGCAAACACGCGCTTGGCGCCGCGATTTTTCAGCGCTTCAGCCGCTTTGCACAAGGTGCCGCCGGTATCAATCATGTCATCAACGATCACGCAATCACGGCCCGCCACATCACCAATTAAGTGCATCACTTGGGATACGTTGGCGCGTGGGCGACGCTTGTCGATAATCGCGATATCAGTGTCATCGAGCAGCTTGGCAATGGCGCGGGCGCGCACCACGCCGCCGATATCAGGTGAGACCACCACGGGGGATTCAAGCTTTTTCGCTTTCATATCTTCCAGCAGTACGGGGCTACCAAAGACGTTATCCACCGGCACATCAAAGAAGCCTTGGATTTGCTCTGCATGCAGATCCACGGTCAACACACGGTCAACCCCTACGCTGGAGAGGAAATCGGCCACTACTTTGGCGGTAATTGGCACGCGCGCTGAACGCACACGGCGATCTTGCCGCGCATAACCAAAGTAAGGGATCACCGCGGTAATACGACCCGCAGAAGCACGACGCAGGGCATCCACCATCACGATCAACTCCATTAAGTTGTCGTTAGTTGGCGCACAGGTGGATTGAATGATGAAGATATCGCCACCGCGTACATTTTCGTTGATCTGTACACTGATCTCGCCATCGCTAAAGCGACCTACGGCTGCGTTGCCGAGTTTGATAAACAGGCGATCTGCGATTTTCTGGGCTAGTTCCGGCGTTGCGTTACCAGCAAACAGCTTCATGTCGGGCACGGTTTGAACCTCGGGGTTGCATCCTGATTGTGGAGAGTCTGGCCAGCAGACTAAGATCGTTTAAGCAAACGATTTTGCAAGATGACGCAGCAGGCGGCGCGTGCGCAGATCACGCGGTCACTGCAGCCAAATGGGTCAGCAAAGGTGACTCATTGACGCCCTTGGCCACAAAACCGGCCAGTGCACGCGGGGCTTTGGCCAGTACGGCGCGCGCGCTCAATTCGTCGGAAAATTGCGCAAAGACGCAGGCGCCCGTGCCGGTCATTCTTGACGGCGCGTATTCTAACAACCAGCTAAGCGCATTGGCAACCTCGGGGTGGCGCTTTTTAACTAACGCCTCGCAATCGTTTTCCCACTCCTTTTGCATTAGTTCGGGCAAGCTGAGCTTGGGTGTGGCACGTGGTAAGTCGGGATCTTGGAAAATCGCCGCGGTTGCTACATGGCAGGCGGGCTTGAGCACCAGATACCAGGGCTCAGGCAAGTTGACTGGCTCAAGCTGCTCGCCAACGCCTTGGGCAAACGCCGCGCGGCCGCGCACAAATACCGGTACATCAGCGCCAAGTTGCACGCCGAGCGCCGCCAGCTCGTTACGGCTTAAACCCGCGCTCCACAGGTGGTTGAGTGCTACCAAAGTGGTGGCTGCGTCTGATGAACCGCCGCCAATGCCACCGCCCATCGGCAGCACTTTGTCGAGCACAATGTGCGCGCCTTGGGGCGTGCTTAAGCGTGCTTGCAACAAGCGGGCGGCGCGGATAATTAAATTATCTTCGGTGGCAACCCCACAAATGGCGGGCGTTAGGCTGAGCTCATCTGTGCCAGTTAAGGGGCGAAAGGTGAGGCTGTCACCGTGATCTAAAAAGATAAACAGCGTTTGCAGTTCGTGGTAGCCATCAGCGCGGCGCCCGTTCACGTGCAAAAACAAATTGAGTTTGGCCGGTGCGGGCCAGCGGCTGAGATCAGCGCAGGTCGAATGAGTCGCGGTCATTGGGCAGCGGGGCTCCATTGGTTAATCAGTAATTTCAAACGGGCCTCTTGGCCGGTGAGCTCTAAGCGGTGCGGCAGGCGAAAGCTGGCCGCATCGCGATAGTCGCTAAAGGTCACATGCCACGGGCCATCGGTGAGCTCAGCTAAAGCGCCATCGCTGTTTAAGCGGTGCGGCGCGCGGGTTGGTACGCCTTTAATCCAAAGGCGTAATGCATCAAGCGGCAGCGACCAGCCGGTGAGCTGATAAATTAGTGCCTGTGGCTGCGCGCTTTGGTAGGTGTTGCCTTGGACATCGGTCACGCTAAAGCGGCCAT
The DNA here is from genome assembly GCA_051658125.1 of Aeromonas sp. GTDB lineage: Bacteria > Pseudomonadota > Gammaproteobacteria > Enterobacterales > Aeromonadaceae > Aeromonas. The sequence goes on along the minus strand of JBOFMA010000019.1, from coordinate 19,263 downwards.
TGGCTTGGGTGACTTTGAGTAAATGGGTGCCGATAAGCGAAGTTAAGGTTAGTGCATAGGCTTGGCCGCGCTGCTGCCAGTGCAAGCGCGCACTGCCGCGCTGACTTGGGCTGATCAACGCCAGTTTGCCGGTTAATTCCCAGTGATCCAAGGCGCGCAGGCGGGCTTGTTCCACAGGCCAGTTGATAGGCCCGCGGGTTGGCGGCACGCTGGAACAGCCACCGAGCAGGACGCAAAACAGTAACAGAAGGCGCAAGATCACGTTGGAGGCTCCTTTTTTTGTGAGGCAGTGAGTATAAGCGGCGAGCGCGTGGCTTTTAAAGCCTTGCCCTTTCTCGTACAATCTGCCGCCTATTCACAATCGCGACATGAAGCGCCCGCCGATATGAGTTTGTTAGCCCTTGGGATCAATCACCATACTGCCAGTGTGGCCCTGCGCGAGCGCGTGGCCTTTGGCCCTGATTGCTTAGCGCGCGCCTTGGCCGAGTTGGCCAATCACTCAGGGATCCGTGAAGCGGTGATCGTATCGACCTGCAATCGCACCGAGCTGTACTGCAATTTAGCCGGTGCCACGGCAGAGGATGTGGCGAACTGGCTGGCGCAGTTTCACGCGATTGACCGCGCGGCGCTGAAAGAGGCCCTGTTTTGGCATCAGGATGAAGACGCGGTGCGCCACCTTATGCGCGTGGCCTGTGGTCTTGATTCACTGGTGCTGGGCGAGCCGCAAATCTTGGGCCAGATCAAACAGGCATATGCCAACGCGCAGCAAGCCGGCAGCGTGCAAGGCGCACTAGAGCGTTTGTTTCAAAAGACGTTTTCGGTGGCCAAGCGCGTGCGCACTGACACCGAAATTGGCGCCAGCGCCGTGTCGGTGGCGTTTGCCGCGGTAAGCCTTGGCCGGCGTATCTTTAGCGATTTGGCACAAACCCGCGTGCTGCTAGTTGGCGCGGGGGAAACCATTGAGCTGGTGGCGCGCCATTTGCGTGAGCAAAACGTCACGCGTATGACGGTCGCAAACCGCACCCTGGCTCGTGCCGAGCATTTGGCGGCGGAGTTTGGCGCAAAAGTCATTACGCTGGAATCAATTCCAGAGCATCTGCCCGAGGCGGATATTGTGATTAGCTCGACGGCCAGTCCTTTGCCAATTATCGGTAAGGGGATGGTTGAGCGGGCGCTCAAAGCGCGCCGACATACGCCGATGTTTTTAGTCGATATCGCCGTGCCGCGCGATATCGAACCAGAAGTCGATGAGTTAGCCGATGCGTATTTGTACACGGTCGATGATCTGCACGGCATCATTGAGCAAAACCTTGAAACGCGCAAAAAAGCCGCCGCGCAAGCCGAAGTCATCGTGCTAGAAGAGCGGGAAAATTTTATGGGCTGGTATCGCAGCCAGCATTCGGTGGCGCTGATCCGCTCGTATCGCGAACTGGCCGCGCACACCGCGCAAGAAGAACTCGGCCGCGCGCTGGCCGCGCTGGCACAAGGCGAGAACGCGGAAACCGCGCTGCAAGGTTTGGCCCATCGCCTGACGAATAAACTTATCCATGCGCCGACCCAAGCGCTGCGCCAAGCGGCCACGCTCGGTGACCAGCATTCGTTGCACCAATTGCGCCAAGCACTGGGGCTATCGACAGATTAATCGCTGTGGCATGGCCATGGCTGGGCCCTTGGCCCCTTAACTTTAGAGATCGTTGTTGTTATGAATCCATCGTTGATTAAAAAACTAGAAGGGCTGATTGAGCGCCACGAAGAAGTGCAAGCCATGCTGGGCGAGCCGGATGTGGTTAGCGATCAAGAGCGCTACCGTGCCTTGACCCGTGAGTACTCGCAATTAGAAGAAGTGGTGACGGTGTTTGCCCGTTACAGCCAAGCGCAAGAGGATTTGGCCGCGACGGAATTAATGCTCGAAGACAGTGACAGTGATCTGCGCGAGATGGCGCAAGAGGAGCTGCCGCTGGCGAAAGCGGCGCTGGAAGAGGGCGAGCAGGCGCTGCAAGTGCTGCTGCTGCCCAAAGATCCGAAAGATGACAACAACTGCTATTTGGAGATTCGTGCGGGCGCCGGTGGCGATGAGGCGGCGATTTTTGCCGGCGATCTGTTTCGCATGTACTCGCGCTTTGCCGAGCGCCAAGGCTGGCGCGTGGCGGTGGTGAGCTGTAACGAAGGCGAGCACGGTGGCTTTAAAGAGATGATCGCCAAAATCGACGGCGAGCATGTGTATGGCCGCATGAAATTTGAATCGGGCGGCCACCGCGTGCAGCGCGTACCAGAAACTGAATCGCAAGGCCGCGTGCACACCTCGGCGTGTACGGTGGCTGTGCTGCCGGAAGTGCCGGAAGCCGAGCAGATTGAAATTAACCCCAGCGAGCTAAAAATTGACACCTTCCGCGCCTCGGGCGCCGGTGGTCAGCACGTGAACAAAACCGACTCGGCGATTCGTATCACCCACTTGCCCACAGGTTTGGTGGTGGAGTGTCAAGATGAGCGCTCGCAGCATAAAAACCGCGCCAAAGCGATGTCGGTGCTCTCGGCACGCTTGCAAGCGGCAGAAGATGAACGCCACCGCGCCGCGGAGCAAAGCACGCGCCGCAATTTGGTCGGTTCTGGCGATCGCTCTGAGCGCATTCGCACCTATAACTACCCGCAAGGCCGGTTATCTGAGCACCGCATCAACTTGACCTTGTATCGCTTAAACGAAATTTTGGAAGGCGATTTAGACTGCGTGATCACGCCACTGGTGCATGAGTATCAAGCCGATCAGCTCGCCTCCTTGGCCGAAGGCGCCTAATGCGCTTAGACCAAGCGCGGGCTTGGCTGCGCGAGGCGCTCAGCCCCGGCGAATCGCCGGCGGCCGACAGTGATGCCTTGCTGTGTCATCTGCTTGGCCGTGGCCGCAGTTTTTTACACACCTGGCCGGAGCATGTGCTGAGCGCCCATGAGCTCGCGACGCTGCGCGCATGGCTGGCGCGCCGGCAAGCGGGCGAGCCCATCGCGCATATTCTCGGTGTGCGTGAATTTTGGTCGCTGCCGCTGGCAGTCAATGCCAGCACCCTGATCCCGCGCCCCGATACCGAAGTATTGGTCGAGCTGGCGCTGGCCAAGCTGCCCGCGGTGCCCTGCGCTGTGTTGGATTTAGGCACGGGGACAGGGGCGATTGCCTTAGCGCTAAAATCTGAGCGTGCGGATGCTGCGCTCTGGGCGCTGGATGTTTCGGCTGAAGCGGCGGCGCTCGCCGCGCGCAACAGCGTGGCGCTTAATTTGCCATTGACCGTGTTGACTGGGCGCTGGTTTACGCCACTGGCCACGGCGAGTGCGCCGCGTTTTGCCGTGATCGTGTCTAATCCGCCCTATATTGACGCCGCTGATCCGCATTTGGCGCAAGGTGATGTGCGCTTTGAGCCGCGTTCAGCGCTGGTGGCCGATGACGTGGGCTTGGCTGATCTGCGCGAAATCATTGCTGGCGCGCCGCAGTTTTTAACTACCGACGGTTGGCTGCTGCTTGAGCACGGTTGGCAGCAAGGCGCGGCGGTGCGCGATCTATTTGCCGCAGCCGGTTATCGGCAGATCTGCACTGAAAAAGATTTTGGCGGCAATGAACGCGTGACACTGGCGCAAGCGCCAGCGTGAGCGCGCTCTTGACTCGCGATAAACCTGAGGATTTAAGGTTGCTATGGCTATCTATTTTGCATTAAAACACCTGCATTTTGCCCTGTTAGGCCTCACCGCCTTGCTGCTTTGTTTGCGCCATGTTTGGCAAACGCAAGGCAGCGAGACGGCGTTACCGCGCGCAGTGCTGGCGAGCAAACTGCTCGGCGCCTTGTATGGTTTGGTTACTTTGTCGGGCGTTGGGCTGTGCGCCGTACTGGGGCTAAATCCGCTGAATAATGCGGTGCCGTGGCTGAGTGATAAATTTGCCGCGATCTTAATTTTTGTCTTTTTGGTGGTGATGGCTAATCGTGCGCGGCACGTGCTGATCCGCCACGCGTGCTTGCTAGGAGCGCTGGGCTGGCTGTATGCCATAGCCAAGCTTGCCCTGACCAAGCACGCCGTGATCTTTGCTTAAGGAGGCGCGATGGCGCGTGATACCTTAGTTGATAACACCCCGCTGGCAGACACCTCGGCAGTAAGTTCGGCCGATGAACACGTGGCTGAGCAAGTGCTCAGCTTGCTACGCCAGCCGCCGGCTGAGGCGTCGGCGCCAGAGATTTTGCACTGGGCGCTGCGCGCGTGCGCGGCCGTGTTTGCCAGTGATGTGCCGCCGGAGGCCGCTGAGCAAGAAGTGTGCGTGCTAGAGCAGTGGCTGGATGATGAAATTAACGAAGGCGATTGCGATGAGGTGCGTGAGCAACTGATCGCCGGCTTTTATCAGCGCTTGGGCTTTCATTGCGATTGGCAGCATTTTTTCGGCGCCGATCGCACCGATGTGCAGCAGGTGCTACAGAGCCGACAAGGCAATCCGGTGGCGCTGGGCATTATTTTGTTAAGTCTTGGCCGCGCGCTGGGGCTCGATGTGGAAGCGGTCTGCTTTCCTGGCCAATTATTCTTAAGCTTTGCCGGCCTTGAGGGCGAAGTGTATATCGATGCGGCTAATGGCGAGCGACTGGATTGGCACGCGATGGAAGTGCGTTTGCGCGGCGCGTGGGGCAATAGCGCCGTGCTAGAAGAGAGCTATCTGCAGCCATCGAGCAGCCACGATGTGCTGCGCCGTTTACTCAAAGTGGCCAAGGCCGCCTTGATGCACGAGCAGCGTTTACCAGAAGCGCTGGCCTGTAGCGAGCAACTGCTGGCGCTGTTTCCTGACGATCCGGCACTGCGGCGCGATCGCGGTCTGGTCTATGCCTTACTGGGTTGCCACCAACTGGCGGCCGAAGATTTTGACTATTTTATGGCGCAGTGCCCCGAAGATCCGCTGGTGGAGATCGTTAAATTGCAGCATGCGATGCTCGATTTGTCGCCGCCGGCGTTGCACTGATCCGCGCCAATATCACTCACATTTGCCCGTCGCTTGGCGACTTTATAGGATAGAACCAATGCAGCAAAAAATTATTCAAGTGGCCAATATCAGTGTGGCGAATGACCAGCCGTTTGTACTGTTTGGTGGTATGAACGTGCTGGAATCACGCGATATGGCGATGATGATGTGCGAAAAATACATGGAAGTCACCACTAAGCTGGGGATCCCGCTGGTGTTTAAAGCCAGTTGGGATAAGGCCAACCGCTCGTCAATTCACTCCTACCGTGGCCCTGGCTTAGAAGAAGGTATGAAGATCTTCCAAGAGCTTAAAGCCACCTTTGGCATGCCGGTGATTTCTGATTTGCATGAGCCGCATCAGGCTAAAGCGGTGGCAGAAGTGGTCGACGTGATCCAATTGCCCGCGTTTTTAGCCCGGCAAACCGATCTGGTGGAGGCGATGGCGCGCACTGGCAACGTGATTAACATCAAAAAGCCGCAGTTTTTAAGCCCAAGCCAGATGAAAAACATTACCGACAAGTTTGAAGAGTGCGGCAACGATCAGCTTATTTTGTGTGAGCGCGGCGCCAACTTTGGCTATGACAACTTGGTGGTCGACATGCTCGGTTTAGGGGTAATGAAAAACAGTACTGGCGGTTATCCGGTGATCTTTGATGTGACCCACTCGCTGCAGTGCCGCGATCCGTTGGGCGCCGCCTCTGGCGGTCGCCGCGGGCAAGTTACCGAATTGGCGCGCGCTGGCATGGCGGTGGGTTTGGCCGGCTTATTTATTGAGTCGCACCCGAATCCAAACGGCGCCCGTTGCGATGGCCCGAGTGCATTGCCGCTGGATAAACTGGAAGGCTTCTTGTCACAGATGAAGGCGATTGATGAGCTGGTGAAAAGTTTTGCCCCGCTCGATACTGCAGACTAATCTGCGATAACTACAAAAAAGGCGCCGTTAGGCGCCTTTTTTACCTCAGCCGAACTTACAGGCTCTCGGTGAAAGTACGGGTGATCACGTCACGCTGCTGCTCTGGGGTCAGGGCATTAAAACGCACCGCATAGCCAGACACGCGGATGGTCAACTGTGGGTACTTCTCAGGGTTGGCTACAGCATCTTCCAAGGTTTCACGACGCAGCACGTTCACGTTCAGGTGCTGACCACCTTCAACCTGCGCCTCTGCTTGCATCGGCACTTCACGGTATTCAAACTGGCCCAGTTCGCTCATTGCCACTTCTTGGTCAGCCACGAAACGATCGCCTTTCACACACAGGCAACGTGCCATTTGGGTGGTTTCGTCGAGCAGCCAAAATGAGTTTTGCAGATCGCTGTGGCTGGTTTGGGTGATTTGGATGCCTTTGATCATGAGATGACTCCTATTAGTCATAGAACATGGAAAGAGTGCAATGTAAGACGGGCTGTTATCGCCTGCGCTTCCTTGTGCTCGACGGTGAAATCCCTGAAAGCAAAAGAAGATTTGTCTTACATGTTTTGTTTCGATGGGCGCATTTATAACATGGCCTTAGACCGGCGAAAACTGATTTTGATCAATTTTATGAAAAAATTTCTGCTGTAACTAATGCCGTTACCTGATCTAAATCAAGTAAAGCGGCATTTTCGGCGCCGTGGTTGGCCGTGCAGGCTAAGGCCTGTGTCTCAGGCGGTTTAATCTGTGCTGGCCACGGGAGCAAAACGGCGCCGAGTTAAAGGTGTGAATAACGACCATCTTTAGCGCGCATTTGGCCACGTGATTGCTATTGCGCAGCCCAGCCTCTATGCTGCCGCGCAAAATTTATGACCCCAACGGCCGAGGTACGCGATGGCAATAACCGATATGACGTTAGATGAACTCAATGCCGCCGATTCACCGAGTGCGGCGCTTAGCGCCGGCTGGCAGGCGGCGCTAGCGGCAAGCAATCAGACCGGCGCGCTGACTGCGACTTTAACTGCGGTGGCGCGAGAGCGAGCGGCGGGCAAGCTGATTTATCCAGCTGCCAGCGAGGTGTGGCGCGCACTGGCGCTTACGCCGCTGGAGGCGGTAAAAGTGGTGATCTTGGGCCAAGACCCTTATCACGGCGCGGGGCAGGCCGAGGGACTGAGCTTTTCTGTGGCCAAAGGCTGCCCAGTGCCGCCGTCACTGCGCAACATCTATAAGGCCTTAACTGTCGATTTTCCCGCGTTCATCGCGCCGGCGCACGGCCATTTGGCGGCATGGGCGCGCCAAGGCGTGCTCTTGCTAAACAGCGTACTCAGCGTGGAAGCCGGCCAAGCGAATTCCCATGCCGGTTTGGGCTGGGAAGCTATTACCGATCAGCTGATCAGTGCGATCAGCGCAGAGTGCCACGGGGTGGTGTTTTTGCTCTGGGGTAAACCGGCGCAAAAAAAAGCGCGGCACATAGATAGCACGCGCCATCACGTGCTCATGGCGGCGCACCCAAGCCCTTTGTCAGCCTATCGCGGCTTTTTTGACTGCGGCCATTTTCGCGCGGCCAACGAGTTGCTGGTTGCGCAAGGTAAAACGCCGATTGATTGGGCAGCGATTGCCAAGTAAGCCGGCCGTGCAGGTGAAGAAGTGAGGCCGTGAAGTGGTCAGATAAGGCAGATAGCAGACCAGTCGCGCAAACGGTGCGCATAAATGCGCCTATTACAGCAACAAATAAGCCGACCCTAGGGTCGGCTTATACGCTTAAAAGATGCTTAGCGCAGGATCATCTGCTCGCGACCAGGACCGACCGAAACCATCGGTACTGGCACACCTAGCAGCGCTTCAATGCGCAGCACATAATGCTGGGCGGCAGCGGGCAGCTCCTCAAAGCGGCGGCAGTCGGAGATATCTTGGCTCCAGCCTTCCATCGCTTCATAGACCGGTTTGAGACCGGCTGTTTGTGGCCAAATGGGGTTTTCAGTGTGCGCACCTTCATAGGCGATGCAGATCTTTAAATCTGGCATGCCCGACAGGCAATCAAGCTTGGTCAGCGCCACTTCGTTGGCAGCTTGAATTTCTAAGCCTTGCTTGGTGGCGACGGCATCAAAGTAGCCGATGTCGCGTGGGCGGCCGGTGGTGGCGCCAAATTCGTTGGCAAACTGGCGAAACTCTTCTTGGTTTTCCATCGCGGTGATCAAGGTGCCGGTGCCCACCGAGGTACTAAAGGCTTTGGCCACTGCAATCACGCGCTCTGGGCGCAGCGCAGGCAAACCGCCGCCGATACCGGCATAGGCGCCAGATACGTGCGATGAGGTCACCCACGGGTATTCGCCGTAAATCAAATCGCGGCCGGCGCCCAATTGGGCTTCAAACAATAAGGTGCCTTGCTCGGCCTGAATGGCTTTGAGTGGTTCACTGACGTTGCAAATGGCATCGCGCCATGGTGCTGAAACGTCCAGCAGCCAGTCGGCCATCTCTTGCGCGCTTTGCGCAAATTCAAAGCTAGGATACAGCGCTTTTAACTGCGGCAGTTTCCAATCTAAGAAAAATTGGATGCGCTCAACTAACACTTCGGGTTGCTTGAGCCAGCCGACCAAAATCGCCTTTTTCATTACCCGATCACCATAGGCTGGGGCAATGCCTTGGCGGGTGGAGCCATAGGCGCCATCGCCTAAGCGCTGCTCTTCTAAGGTGTCTTCCAGTGCGTGAATAGGCAGGCAGAAAGTGGCGCGATCAGAAATCGCTAAGCGCGGTTTTACGCCAGCGGCGCGCACTTCGGCCAGTTCGCGGGTCAATGGCTCAGGGCTAATCACCATGCCAGGGCCAAGCACGACCAAGCAGTTGGGATTAAACACGCCGCTCGGTAGTTGGTGCAGTTTAAAGGTGCCCAAGTCATTAACTACCGTGTGGCCGGCATTGTTGCCGCCTTGAAAACGGATGCTGGCGGCGGCATTGCCCGCCAGATAATCCACGATACGACCTTTGCCTTCATCGCCCCAGTTGGCGCCGACGACTACGATAGATGACATGACTCACTCCTTGGTGCAGCAGAGAATAAGCGCGCCGCCGTTAGCGTGAAGTTAACTGGACCGCGCAAGATGGAGCCATGCTAAAACGCGGGCATTGATTAATAAAATTAATTATATTTATTAAATCAATAAAATTTTCATATCAAAGCCGCTGAGCGGCGACGAGGCGCACATGCTCGACCTTAATCAATTACACACCTTTGTTACCTTGGCGCGTTTGCAGCACTTTGGCCAAGCGGCCAGCGCTTTGCACATGACCCAACCCAATGTCAGCTTGCAGCTAAAAAATTTAGAGCAAGTCACCAAGGCCAAACTCATCGAGCGCGCGCCGTTTCGCTTAACCCCAGCCGGTGAGCGATTGCTAGCCAGCGCAAGTTTGGTGCTGGATGAATTGCAGTTGTGTCAAAGCGATCTCAATGCGCTGGCCGGCAGCCAAGGCGCACTGGCGATTGCGGCCAGTGACATGCTCTCTCGCCGCTTACTAATTGCGCCCTTGCAGCAACTAAAGCAGGCGTTTGCTGGCATTGATCTGCGCTTATATAACACCACATCTGATCAAGCGGCCGAGTTGGTAAAACGCGGTAAAGCGGATTTAGGCTTGGTGCTAGCGCAGCCGCGGGTGGCGACGTTAAGTTTCACGCCCCTAGCGCCGGTGCCGTGGTGCGCGGTGGGCGATGGCTTGCGCCGCTGGCAGGCGCAAGCGGCGGGCGCGCCGCGCGTGGGGCACGATGAACCGACCTTGATTTTATTAGGCGAAGAGACGCGTACGCACAGTTTGCTGGCGCCCTATTTGCCGCGCCTTGGTTTAGGCGCCTATCGGGTGATGGCGGTCGATAGCGTCGATGCCCAGCTTGATTGGGCCAGTGCGGGGTTTGGTGTGGCGATTGTGCCGGAGCTGGCATTAAGCAGCGTGCGCAGCCGTGAGGTGGCGTGTGAAGTGCTGGGCAGTATTCCGCCAACGCCGCTGGGGTATGTGGTGCGACAAGATCAGGTCTTGTCGCGACCTATCAAACAGTTACTGCTGTGGATTGAGGCGCAGATGCGCCAAGGCTAAGCCCCGCCAAAGCGACACCTCGCGTTAGTGGGTCAAACGCGTGACCTTCCAACCGGCTTTTTCTAAGCCGGCAAGCAGGCCTTGCGGCTCATACAAGTGCAAGGCGCCCACCACGATAAAACTTTTATCCGGCAGCCCCGGCCATTTTTCTAGCCAATCAAGATTGCGCTCGCCGAGCAAAGTCACGGTGAGCCAGCGCGCTAATTCCGGCGGCGCTTGCTCGGTTTTGAGCAGAAACATCAGCTGCTTTTCATTGCCCTTTTGCCACGCGTTGAGCACTTTTTTGGTGTTTAAGCGAATTTCTGGCAGCTCGTTTAAGCTGTTTTCCAGCAAGAGCAACTGGCTTTCACCTAGGCTGGCCAAATAGTTCAACTGTTGGCTGGCACTCTCTAAACCGATCACCGGTTTTTTCGCCCGTTTGGCGCGTTTTTCAAAGTGCTGATCAATGCCTTGGCTACTGGAAAAACCAGCTTTTTTTAGCGCTGCTTGGGTTAGTAGTATCGAGCCATACCACGGCGTGAGCGGGCTTAGCGTTTGCGCGCTGATGCCAAGGCGCTCAGCCGCCGCCACGGTGCGCTGATAAAGTTTGGGGCTTAATTCTTCGGCCAGCGTGCCTTGTTGCAGGTGGGTTAATTTACGGATCTCACTGAGTTCTTGCGCCGAGACGCTCAAACTGGTTTCTAGGACTAAGCTGCTGGCGGCCTGCCAGCCTTTTTCCACTGCCGGTGGCAAGGGATAAAGTGAGTCATCACCGATATGAATTGAGCCGAGCAGCCAGTGGGTTTTGCCGGCTTTCTCCAGCTGATAAAACGCTGGGGCAGCCAGCGCCTGGGGCAGCCAAGTAACGAGTAATAAACTCAGGCAGATAAGTGCGCGCATGCGATCTCCTCGTCAAACCGGCTGTTGTCGGTCGCTCAATGTGCGCGGCCAAACCAGCGGTCATTTTTTGCGGGTAGTTAATAAAAAGCCGACCTCAAGGTCGGCTGGTTTTATCGGACGTAAAGGCGGCTTAGAAATCAGCGCTGCGTGGGGTGCGTGGGAAGGGGATCACATCGCGCACGTTGCCCATGCCGGTGACATACACCACCAAACGCTCAAAGCCCAAGCCAAAGCCTGAATGGGGCACGCTGCCATAGCGGCGCAGATCGCGATACCAGCCGTAATCGGCCGGATCTAAGCCCATTTCCGCCAAGCGGGCATCGAGCACCTCTAAACGCTCTTCACGCTGCGAGCCACCGATGATTTCGCCAATGCCGGGGGCCAAAACGTCCATCGCCGCGACGGTTTTACCGTCATCGTTTAAGCGCATATAAAACGCTTTAATATCTTTTGGATAGTTTTTCACCACGACTGGCGCTTTAAAGTGCTCTTCAGCCAAATAGCGCTCGTGCTCTGAGCTTAAATCAATGCCCCATGACACAGGGAACTCAAACTGCTTACCGCAGTTTTGCAGCACAGTGATGGCGTCGGTGTAGTCGATTTGGGCAAAATCGGCGGCCACAAAGCGCTCTAAACGCGCGATGGCGTCTTTATCAACGTGCTGGGCAAAAAACTCCAGATCGTCGCGGCGCTCGGTGAGGACGGCGTTAAACACATACTTGAGCATCGCTTCGGCCAGCGCAGCGTTATCGTCTAAGTTGTTAAACGCCACTTCGGGTTCGACCATCCAAAATTCGGCCAAGTGGCGGCTGGTGTTGGAGTTTTCAGCGCGAAAGGTTGGGCCAAAGGTATACACCTTAGATAAGGCGCAGGCATAGGTCTCGGCGTTGAGCTGACCCGATACGGTTAAAAATGACTCTTTACCAAAGAAATCTTGGCTGTAGTCCACCGCGCCTGTATCGGTGCGTGGCAGATTTTCCAGATCCAAGGTTGAAACGCGGAACATCTCGCCCGCGCCTTCGGTATCTGAGGCAGTAATAAGCGGTGTGGCCACCCAAACAAAACCGTCTTCATGGAAGAAGCGGTGAATCGCTTGGGCCAAACAGTGACGCACACGGGTCACGGCGCCAATAATGTTGGTGCGTGGGCGCAGGTGCGCTTGCTCACGCAGGTATTCAATGCTGTGGCGCTTAGCTGACATAGGGTAGGTGTCTGGATCTTCGACCCAACCGACCACAGTCACATCGGTGGCTTGCAGTTCAAACGCTTGGCCGGCGCCTTGCGAGGCGGCCACTACGCCGGTGACAGTCACCGAGCAGGCAGTGGTTAAGCGCTGCACTTCGCTCTCGTAGTTGGCTAAGGTATTGGGCACGACCGCTTGCACGGGGTGAAAGCCGGAGCCATCGGTGATGGCTAAAAACGAAATGCCCGCTTTCGAATCGCGGCGGGTGCGGATCCAACCGCGCACAGTTAAGGTGGTGCCTGCGGCAAATTTACCGCTTAATACATCGCATACAGAGGCGTGCGTCATGAACAATTCTCCAGCATGTTCGGGTGACCAACCGCTTGCAGCAGACTGCGCAAGCCATTGGCAGATCAATAGATAACGGGCAATCTTAACCGCGCGGGGGGGATAAAAAAACAAAAATGTCGCCGCCGCTGTATAGGCCTGCGCTGGCGCGGCGAGTGGGTCGGCATATTCAGGCATTATTCAGCGTGGGCTTTTACAATGGCCGGCGTTATTTCGCGGTGGGTAAGGAAGCTTGCCGCCGTTTCAAGCAATCAACGAGGTCGATATGAAACGCATCGTCTTATTTTTGGTAACTAACCTGGCCGTGATGCTGGTGCTGGGCGTGGTGTTAAACATCGTCTTCTCGGTGCTGGGCATCAATAAATCGAGTATCACCGGCATGCTGGTGTTTTGCGCCGTGTTTGGTTTTGGTGGCTCGTTTATCTCACTGCTGATGTCGAAATGGATGGCCAAACGCAGCTACGGCGTGCAAGTGATTGAGCAGCCGCGCAATGAAACCGAGCATTGGCTGGTGAGCACGGTGGCGCGTCAAGCGCGTGAAGCGGGCATTAACATGCCGGAAGTGGGCATTTATGACTCACCAGAAATGAACGCTTTTGCGACCGGCGCGCGGCGTAACGATGCCTTAGTAGCGGTGTCATCGGGCCTGTTGTATGCCATGAGCCGCGATGAGGCCGAAGCGGTGCTGGCCCATGAAGTGAGCCACGTGGCCAATGGCGATATGGTGACTTTGACTTTGATCCAAGGCGTGGTGAACACCTTTGTCATGTTCTTTGCCCGCATTGTGGCGGGGATAATCAGCAACTTCTTTAGCTCGAGTGATGACGAGCAACCGGCAGGCGGCGGCTTTGCTTACATGATCACCGTGTTTGTGCTGGAAATGGCCTTTGGCGTGCTGGCCTCGATGATTGTGATGTGGTTTAGCCGCCAGCGTGAATTTCGCGCCGATGCGGGGGCAGCCAAATTGGCCGGCCGCGAGAAAATGATCGCCGCCCTTGAGCGTTTGTCACGCGGCAGCGAGCCCCAAATGGAAGGCACCATGATGGCGTTTGGCATCAACGGTAAGCGCTCGATGAGCGAGCTGTTTATGAGCCACCCACCGCTTGAGCAGCGCATCAGCGCGCTGCGCCAATAAGTTTTTCTATGTTAACCAACGGCCGCTTTTGCGGCCGTTTGCTTATTTACTGCGCGATCGCGCCACAAATTTAATAAATTGCGCCTTATTTCACCCTAAAGGATCGAGTTAACGGCGTTTTGTGGCTAAAATTGCCCTTTTGCTGTTGTCGGTGAACCTTATGTTAGCCCCCACTTTGCCCACGCCGTTGGCGTTTGATCACGCCCTGTTTGCTCAAAGCCAGCTCTTGCTGCAAAAGCTCTACTTTTCTAGCAGCGCAACCGGCGCCCAGTTAGCCGTGTGTTTAACCGCGCAGGGGCAGGTGGCGGTCAGTGAGCGTAAAGCTGAACTCGACGCGCGTCTTGAGGCGCTGGAAGCGGCCGCCTGGATTAAGCCCCACGGCACCCAGCGCTGGACGTTGACCTGTGACGGCATGTTGGCGCTGATCTTGGCGGCGCAACATGGCTTGTGCGCGCTGACGCTGCCAAGTGAACCGACCAGCACCCAAGCACTGATCTTTGCCTTTAGCCAAGGCGCCGCGGCGGAGCTAATTGCTCCATTGCCGGTGGCATTGTTAAGCGATTGGCTCGATAGCCCCTTGCTGGTGGCCTGCCAAGCGGGATTGAGTGAGGCGTGGCAACAGGTGCTTGACCATCAGGCGCGCTGGCAGCAGCAGTTAGACGCGCACGCTATGAACGATAGCGTGAGCCAATGGCTGTTTGCACCGGCAGACGAGGTGGCGCTTTTAAGTGCTTGGCCCGCGTTAAGTGCGGTGCTGGCTGCGGGCAGCGAGACGGCCCTGCATGAGGCCTTGACCCAGGCGCAAGCTGAGCCGGCGGCCGAAACCAGCTTGCTGGATCTATTGCTGTTGGGCTGGTGGCAGTGCGTGGATTTGCCGGCGGCAGCCCGCTATCAGCGCTATTTAAGCGTCAATGAGGCGTTTGCCGCCGATTTACTCAAAGCCTACGGTCAGGGGCGCGTGTTTTCGGCGCAAAATTTGTTTGATAGTTTGCAGTTGCCGCTGGCACAAGTGCCGTGGGGCTATCTGTGGCTCGATTTATGCCTGTTGGCGAGCCAAGGCGCGCACCATGTGGCGCAAGAAAAACTGCGTCAGTGGGATTTAAGTGAAGTGCTGCAGGCGCCACCGGCCCACCGCCTGATGGCGCAATGCCAAGATCGCTTGCGCTTGCTGCAAGGTCAGCCGCCGCTGCATGCGCCGCTGCGTGTGCTGCGCGTTAATCTCGAGTCAGCCGTGACCGATGACGCTGACAGCGAAGCTAAACCCGCGTCGGGCAACTGGCTCAATTGGCTGCAAGGCTTAGGTCGCGCCAGTGGCGTGCCCAAAGTGCAAGAGCGCTTGATGTGGCAGCTGCTGGCTGAAGGGCGCGAGCTAGAGTGCCGCTTGCAAAAAACTAATGCCAAAGGCGAGTGGACGGCCGGGCGGCGCATTGATGTCAGCGTGCTAGCGAGCCAATACCCAGCGCTGCTTGCCGAAGAAGATTGGGCATTAGTGCGCTTATTAAGTGCGGGCGCTAGCCGCTTGCCGGCAGCCATTTGGCCGTTACTGGCGCGCCATCCGCGCCTGTGCAACAGCAAAGGCCAGCCACTGCAACTGGCGCTGCGCGCCCCGTTACTGCAGTTGGTGCCCGTTGATAGCGGTTTAAGTGCGCGACTTTATCCGGCCAGCTGCGCTGCGGGCGCATCGATTTTGCCGTTGGCGCCTGATTTATGGCAAGTGAGCTTGGCACCGGCGCAATTGCTGGCCAAATTACCGGCGTTAAGCGCAATTCCGCCGCTCGATAGCGCCGGTTACGCTGCCCTTCAAAGCACATTAGATAGCGTGCCTGGATTGCCGTGGTACAGCGATGATCTGCAGCTCAAAGGCAATGCCAGCTTGGCGCCTTGGCCGGGCCAAGCCGTGGTGCAATTAGATTGGCGCAAAGGACAGCTCAATATGGCGCTGGTGACGCGGCAAGATGAGCTGCCCACCTTGCCGCTGGGCAGTGGCGAGAGCATGGTGCCGCAGGCATGGGTGCCGACCGCAGAGCGTAGCGCCGCGCCGGTAGTCAAACACTACTGGCAGCGCGATCTGCTTGCCGAGCGCGAGCAAGCCGAGCAGTTGCGCGCGCAGTTGGGATTGGCGTTGGCCGGCCGCCAGTGGCGGTTTGAAGGTGAAGAAGCGCTGGGCATTATTACCGCTTTGCCGCAGTGGGTTGCCGCTGGCGTGCCGATTGATTGGCACCCCGATAGTAACCGCTTGAAAAAATTAGAAGAAACCGCCTTATCGCTGCGCATCGAGCAGCGCCAAGAGTGGTTTCAAGTCGAAGGCGATCTGCGCCTAGATGAAGGGCAAGTACTGGATTTGCGCCTGATCTTGCGCCAGCTCACCCCTGGGGCGCGCACTGTGCAACTCGATGAGCAAACCAGCATTGTGCTCAGCGATCAGCTGGCTGAGCGCCTGACCACCTTGGGCAGCATGCTCGATGATGAGCAGCGCTTTACCCGCCAGTTAGCCTACCCACTGCGGCAATTGCTGTCGGCGATTAGCAACCAAGGCGATGCCGGTTGGCAAGCGCTGCAAACCCAGTGGCAAACACCGGCCGAGTGCCCGCTGGCACTGCTTGAGCTGCTGCGAGATTATCAAAAAGAGGGCGTGTATTGGCTAGCAAACTTAGCCCAGCACGGCTTTGGCGCCTGTTTAGCCGATGATATGGGTCTGGGGAAAACCTTACAAGCGTTGACCTTATTGCGCTTGCGCGCCAGCGACGGTCCAGCCTTAGTCGTGGTGCCAAAATCTGTGGTGACCAACTGGCAAGAAGAGGTGCTGCGCTTTGCCCCAGAATTAAACGTGGTGGCATTTGATAACCCCGCTAAACGGCCGGAACTTATCCGCCATGCTAAAGCTGGCGATATTATTTTGCTCAACTACGGCATGCTCGCGGGCCTCTCTTCGGCGCTCAAAGCCCAGCGCTGGGCCTCGATTGTGCTCGATGAAGCGCAGCAAATAAAAAATGCCAGCACGCTGCGGGCCAAATTGCTGTTTCAGCTGAGCGGCGATTTTCGCTTAGCGCTGTCTGGCACACCGATTGAAAACCATCTGGGCGAGTTGTGGAGTCTGTTTAGCTTTATTAACCCCGGCCTGCTTGGCAGCCAAAGCGAATTTAAGCGCCGCTTTGGTAAAGCGGCTAAAGATGCCGGCCACATGGCGCGGCTGCGTGCGATTATCAGCCCATTTATTTTGCGCCGTTTAAAGCAAGAAGTGCTGACTGAATTGCCGGCGAAAACTGAAATCGTGCACCACATTGCCCTGTCGAGCGAAGAGCGGGAGTTGTATGAAGCGACCCGCCGCGAAGTGGTGGCGCAGGTGCAAAGCAGCGATGGCCGCACCTTAATGCACGTGTTAAGCGGCTTAACGCGTCTGCGCCGCTTGTGCTGCTCGCCAGAATTGGTAATGCCGGCGTGGCCGCACACCGCCAGTAAGCTTGACGAGGCGATGGCCCTGCTTGCCGAGGCGATTGAAGGCGGCCACCGCGTGCTGGTGTTTAGCCAATTTGTGGATTTATTGAGTTTACTGCGCGCGCGGATTGAAACCGCCGGCTGGGATTACTGCTATCTCGATGGCGGCTGCTCGGCGAAATCGCGCCAACAATCGCTGCTGCGCTTTCGTGCCGAGCCGGTGCCGCTATTTTTAATTAGCTTAAAAGCCGGTGGCACCGGTTTAAACCTGACCCAAGCCGACACAGTGTTGCATTTAGATCCTTGGTGGAACCCCGCGGTGGAAGATCAAGCCAGCGATCGGGCCCACCGCATGGGGCAAACCCAACCGGTGACCGTGTATCGCTTGGTTTGCGAGCAAACGGTAGAAGAAAAAATAGTGGCGCTACATGGTGAAAAACGCGCGCTGGCCGATGGCTTGCTCAGCGGGCAATCGGATGCTGCCGCGCTGGATGTTGAGAGCTTGCGCTCACTGCTGATGGGTTAAGGAGGTGCTATGCGGGAAGTCATGCGGGAATTTGTTGAGCCGAGCCACAAAGCGCCCACGCCACCGCTGGTGCAGGCTTTTATTGACGCGCTAAACGCCGCGCGGCACTTATCGCCCTATTCGTTGAGCGCCTATCAAACCGACGTCAGCCATTTTGCTCGCTGGCTTGATAGCCGCGGCCAGTCGCTGCTGCTGGCTGGGCAAAGTGATATCGAGGCCTATTTAGCCGCGCGCAGCGAGGAGCAGTTTGCGGCGAGTTCAAACGTGCGCCTGCTCTCAACCCTGCGCCGGTTTTATCAATATTTAATCAATCAGCAGCTGCGCGATGACGACCCCAGCGCGCTAATTGCTACGCCCGCGTTATTGCCGAGCACCCCGCTGGCGCTTTCTGAGGCTGAAGTTGAAGCCTTGTTGGCCGCGCCCCGCGTGCACGATGCGCTGGAGCTGCGCGATAAAGCGATGCTCGAAGTGCTGTATGCCACCGGTATTCGTGTGTCTGAATTAGTCGCATTGACCCTGGAACGGGTGCATTTGCAGCAAGGTTGGTTGCTGGCAGGGGAAGGTAGTAAGGCGCGGCGGGTGCCGCTGGGTGAAGAGGCGAGCTTTTGGCTTAACCACTATGTGGCGCAAGCGCGCGGCGCTTTTCTTGGCGTCGATCAGCTCGACGTACTGTTTCCATCGCGCCGCGCACGGCAAATGACACGGCAAACCTTTTGGCACCGCATCAAATTTTATTGCCAGCGTGCCGGCGTGCGCGATGATCTGTCGCCGCACAGTTTGCGCCACGCTTTTGGTTTGCATTTGCTCCATCACGGCGCCGACGTGCAGGTGGTGCAGCAACTGCTTGGTCACGCCAGCCTCTCCACCACCCAGATCTACAGCCAAATTTTAGCCGCGCGGCGCTAGTTGCCGGCTATTTTGTCGCGGGCGTGGCAATGGGCTCTGCTGGCACATCGTTACGGCTTATCTCGTTAGCCGGCGCTTCACTTGCGGGCGCGTGCGCTTTAAGCAGGTCGCGAATTTCGGCCAGCAGTGCCTGATCTTTGGTCGGGCCGCTCGGCGCTTTTTCTTGGGTTAGCTTGAGCTTAATAGTGGCTTTTAAGCCCATAAACACGGCAAAGGCGATGATCAAAAAGTCCAAAATGGTTTGGATAAATTTGCCATAGGCGATCACCACCGCAGGCGTAGTGCCTGCGGCGGCTTTTAGTTCTATGGCCAGATGGGCAAAATTCACCCCACCTAGCAGCACACCAATCGGTGGCATGACAATGTCGGCCACAAACGATGACACTATTTTGCCAAACGCGGCGCCGATAATAATACCCACCGCCATATCCACCACGTTGCCGCGCGCGGCAAACGCCTTGAACTCTTTTAATAAACTCATCTTTAGCTCCTTTCGTCGTAACGCCGGTGTTGGCGGGGCGCAGAGCTTAAAGCAAAATCGTGCCTTGGCAAATACAGTCTGCCGAAATAAGGCGGCCTAAGCTTGGCGGCGAAAGGCTTGCATTCACCTAAGAAAGGTGCGAACAAGTGCGTCGCACCTTCATTACGAACTCTTTGTCCGTAATTGAAATCCCAATCACTCCGAAAATATGACTTTTTACGTAAAAATTGGTCTATTGAACGCCATTTAGCCTCATTTTTGAGGCTTATCTCGAATTTTTGGCACAGTTATCCCATGCCCGTATCATCTGCTCTACTCGAAATAGGTTCGCTAGGGTGAATAGCATCACCAGTTGGTTATCGTTTTTCAGTAGCCCCTTGTAGCGCGCTTTCACAAAACCGAAC
>JBOFMA010000018.1:0-26458 GCA_051658125.1 Aeromonas sp. | reverse complement strand
AAAGCGAAAGCTTTACCACCGAAGTGCTTAGCCAGCACGTTGGTGATTGCTGCAGTCAGGGTGGTTTTACCGTGGTCAACGTGGCCGATGGTACCCACGTTTACGTGCGGTTTATTACGTTCAAATTTCTCTTTAGACATGATCGCCTCTTTAAACTAACGCTGAGTACGCGGTGGCAAGCCAACCACGGAACTGTATATGAAAAAGGGTTTGCAGGAATTAAAGGAAGGTGCGCTGAGGCGGATAGATGGATGGCTACCGATACACGACTGGCAGCAAGGCCAAAGCCACATCAGCAATTGGAGCGGGCAGCGGGAATCGAACCCGCATCATCAGCTTGGAAGGCTGAGGTAATAGCCATTATACGATGCCCGCACTTCTCTTTAATCCAAAGAACTCAAACCGCAAATAACGACTATGCAGCGAAACTGCAAAGATGGTGGAGGGAGAAGGATTCGAACCTTCGAAGGCAGAGCCGTCAGATTTACAGTCTGATCCCTTTGGCCACTCGGGAACCCCTCCACGTGCAGAGCCTTGCTACTTTGGGTAGCGCGCTAACTAACCCCTAGGGTGAATTAGCAGACATAGCGTCGCGCATTTTAGGGGAAGGTTTTTGGCGATGCAACTGCTGCGCAAGCGATAAACGCAAATGTTCGCCTCTTTTTTATGCTTATTGCGCAAAAAAGAGATGTTCAACCGTGCATTTGTTGTCGCCTTGCCCCCCTTGGTGTAAGGTCGCCGAGCCTAAAAAACAGTGATGACACCATGACTCTCGAGCACAACCCCTACCTGCAATTTACCCGTGACCAGTGGGCATTATTGCGTGATGCCGTTCCGATGACGTTAACGGAGCAAGATCTACAAACGCTGCGCGGCATCCACGATCGGGTGTCACTTGGTGAGGTGGAGCAAATTTATCTGCCGCTGTCGCGCTTGCTTAACTTATATGTCAAAGCCAAACAGCGCCGCAGTCGGGTACTCGAGCAGTTTTTGGGGCAAAAGCGCGGCAATGGCACCTATATCATCAGCATTGCGGGCAGCGTCGCCGGCGGCAAAAGCACCACGGCGCGAATTTTACAGGCGCTGCTGGAGCGCTGGCCCGAGCATCCCCGTGTTGAACTCATCACCACTGATGGCTTTTTATACCCCAATAAAGAGCTCGAAGCGCGCGGCCTGATGCGGCGTAAAGGCTTTCCAGAGTCGTATAACATTCGGCAACTGGTGGATTTTGTTGCCAAGATCCGTGCCGGCCACGAGCAAGTGGCGGCGCCGATTTACTCGCACCTGATTTACGACATAGTGCCAGATGAGATGAAGGTCATAGAGCAACCGGATATTTTGATCTTAGAGGGGTTAAACGTGCTGCAAAGCGGCATGGATTATCCGCAAGACCCGCATCGCGTGTTTGTATCAGATTTTGTTGATTTTTCGATTTATGTCGATGCTGACACGGCGCTGCTGCGTACTTGGTATCTGGAGCGTTTTTTGAAATTGCGCAGCGGCGCCTTTGCCGACCCCGACTCCTATTTTCACCACTACACGCAACTGCCCGAGCACGAAGCCATCGCGCTGGCCAGCAATGTGTGGCGTGATATTAACCTGCGCAACTTAGAAGAAAATATTCTGCCCACCCGCGAGCGGGCCAACTTGATCTTGACCAAAGGCCAAGCCCACGCCGTGGAGCAGGTGAAACTGCGCAAATAATCAGTGCGTTAGGCGCCGCGCAGTGACACCTCGCCCATGCTGATACTGAGCAAGCCCTGCGGCGTTTCCACTAACAAGGCGCCATCGGCGTCAAGGCCACGGGCAGTGCCTTCAACTGCATCGTTTTCCCGCAGCAAGCGTACTGGGCGGTTGGCAAACTGGTCATAGCGCATCCAGCGCGATAAAAAGGGCTCTAAGCCGGCCTGCTCAAATTGAGTCAGCGCCTGCTGCCAGTGGCGCAGCATGGCCGCCGCCAACAAGTTTCTATCTAACGCCCCAGCCACAATATCTTGTAAATCGCTCCACGTTTGATCGATCTTTGCCCCTTCCACGCTAGGTATGGTCACATTCAAACCAATGCCCATCACCGCATGGCACCCGCGCACACTGACACCACTGGTCTCGATTAAAATCCCAGCCAGCTTGCGCCCTTGGTAATAAATGTCATTCGGCCATTTCAGCATCACACCGCGATAGCCGAGTTCGGCCAGGGCTTCGACTGCCGCCACGGCCAGCGCAATGCTCAAGCCGCCGAGTTGCTGTGGTGGCACATTAAGTCGCCAATACATACTAAGCAGCAACTGGCAGCCGAAGGGCGAAATCCATGGCCGGCCACGGCGGCCGCGGCCGGCGGTTTGGCATTCGGCCACGCAGCTTTCACCATTGACCAGATCTGCCGTGCGCTCAAGCAGGTATTGATTAGTGGAATCTTGCACAGCAAAGCAGTGGATCGGCGCCAGCGGCGCCGCCTGCTGCAAGCGCTCGGCGGCATAACGCGCCAGCGGCATAGCTAAGCGATAGCCCTTACCGGAGACACTAAACAGATCCAAACCAAAACTGCGTAAAGTGCGAGCGTGCTTGCTCACCGCCGCACGCGTGATACCAAGCGCCGCACCAATCTCTTCGCCAGAATGAAATTGGCCATCGGCGACCAAATCGATGAAGTGCTCACGCGTCGGGGTTAAGCGCATGCCAGCACTCGATCTAAATTAGTTTCGCCCTGCGCGCCGATAAAGCGCACTTCCGGCTCGAGCGTTACACCAAAGCGTGTGGCCACAGTGGCGCGCACATGGGCGGCAAGGGCGATAACCTCGGCCGCACTGGCCTGGCCAAGATTCACCAGCACCAAGGCTTGTGCTTGGTGCACGGCGGCATCGCCGATGCTCACGCCTTTTAAGCCGCACTGATCGATAAGCCAGCCCGCCGCCAATTTCACTTGGCCATCGGCCTGTGGATAGGTCGGCATACCAGGATGCGCGCTAACTAGCGCGGCCGCTTGCGCGGCACTGATCAGAGGATTTTTGAAAAAACTGCCCGCATTGCCGCACAAGGCGGGATTGGGCAGCTTGGCTTGGCGGGTTTCGCATACCGTATCAAAAATATCCGCCGCACTCGGCTGCGCACCTAAAGCGGCCAGCGGCCCATACGCGGCGCACGGTTGCCATGCTTTGGGCAAGCAAAAGCCCACGGCAGTAATGATATGGCTGTGCTGATAGGCCCGCTTAAAAAGGCTGTCGCGATAGCCAAATTGGCAAGCCGCGGCATCCAAACGCTCAATCTCACCGGTGTGCCAGTTAAATGCCTCTACATACGCGCAGACATCGGCCAGTTCACAGCCGTAGGCACCGATATTCTGCACGGGAGCCGCGCCCACGGTGCCAGGGATCAGGGCTAAGTTTTCTAGCCCGTGCCAGCCCTGTTGCAGCGCATGAAACACCAGTTGATGCCAATCTTCCCCCGCCCCCACATGCAGGTGCCACGCGTGGTCATCTTCGCTGACCTCCAGCCCCAGCAGGCGGTTTTGCACCACCACACCGGCAAAATCACAGGTAAACAGCAAATTACTACCGCCACCAAGCACCAAGCGCGGCAAGCTATTGAGCGTATCATCGGCGCGCAAGGCGTGCAGATCAGCCACGCTCTCGATGCGCGCTAAATAGCGGGCGCGGGCGGGCAGGGCAAAGCTGTTTAAAGGGTGTAGGTCGGCATCAGCAGTGAGCAGCATTATGACTTCTCGACAAAAAAGCGGGTCACCAGTTTATCCCAACTAACGCCCTAGCCACAAATTAGCGCCTATGAGACCGAGGATTTAGGTGCCGCTTTAGCATTTTTCGTGCGTCGCGGCTTGGCTGGTCGAGGCGAGCCCGCTGTGCGTGGCCGGCCGCCGGCGCGAGCAAAGGTTTTGGCTGGCGTTTTCGGCAAGGCGCGAAAGCTGGCACCAGTGTCATGCCGCGCACTGTCGATCAGCGCGGTTAAGGTGGTCACTAATGGCTGCATAAATTGCGAATAATTGCCGGCACGCTCGGCAATCTTGGCCAAGCCTTGCTCCCATAAGGCCGTCATATCCGGCGTAGTAGCGCTTAGCGGTAACGCGGCAATCAGCGCATGTCCGGTGGCGGTGGCGGTGATGTTTTTGCCTTGGCGCTGCAAAAATTGGCGCTTAAACAACAGATCGATAATACCGGCGCGCGTAGCTTCAGTGCCCAAGCCATCGGTATCGCGCAGCGTTTTACGGATCGCATCATCGTGCACATAACGGGCAATGCCGGTCATGGCGGCCAACAAGCTGGCATCGTTAAACGCTTTGGGCGGCTGGGTCTGCTTTTCTAGCAACTCACCATGGGTGCAGGTGAGCGTGTCCCCTTGCGCTAAGGCGGGTAATTTGGCCGTGCTGGCCTCGTCATCTTCTTCCACACCGAGTAGCGCCTTCCAGCCCACCGCGACAATGCGCCGCGCCTTAGCTTGAAACAAACCGCCGCCAATACGCAGTTGCACCACGCTGTCGCGATAGCTAAATGGCGGGTAAAACTGCAACACATATTGCCGCGCAATCAAGCCATACAACGTGGCCTCATCGGCGCTCAAACTCGCACCGTGACCCGCCTTTTCCGTCGGCACAATGGCGTGGTGGGCATCGACTTTGGCATCGTTCCACACGCGACTTTTGCGCTGCCCATCGGCCTCATCGACGGCGCGGGCCAAGGCGGGCGCAGTGTGGCTAATGGCGGCGCGCACTTTATCGGCACGAGCTAAATGCTCTTTAGGTAAATAACGGCTATCGGAGCGGGGATAGGTGATTAATTTGTGCCGCTCATACAAGCTTTGACACACATCTAGCACCCGCTTGGCGTCCATGCCAAAGCGTTTGGCGGCATCAATTTGTAAGCTAGACAGGTTATACAGCAGCGGCGCGGGCTGCTCGCGGGCCTGCTCCTCCAGCGCCTCAACGCCGGCCGACTGGCCGGTGATGCGTTCAACCACCTTTTGCGCCAAGGCGCGATTAAGCACACGGCCGTCTTCATCTTGCCAAGCAGCACAGGCCGCCGAAGGCTGCCAGCGAGCGCTGAAAGTCTCGCCCGCGGCCGTCAGCAGGTGGGCGTCCACCTCATAAAACGGTTTACTGACAAACGCGCTGATCGCCAAATCACGCCGCACCACCAACCCCAGTAGCGGCGTCTGCACCCGCCCGACCGAGAGCAAACTGTTGCAGCCCGCTTTGCGGCCAAGCAGGGTGTAAGCGCGGGTTAAGTTAATGCCATACAGCCAATCGGCCCGCGAGCGAGCCAAAGCCGACACCGCCTGTGGCACAAATTCGTGGTTATCGCGCAAATTATCCAGCGCGCGGCGCACCGCCGGCAGGTTTAAGTCACTGATCAAGCAGCGCAGCACCGGTTTGGTTTTTGGATAACCCAAAAAATCGATCACTTCATCCACCAGCAGCTGCCCTTCGCGGTCGGGGTCACCGGCATTAACCACGCAATCTGCGGTTTTAATTAAGCGCTTAATTACGCTTAGTTGCGCCCGCGTTTTTGGCTTGGCCACCAGCTGCCAGGTGTGCGGCACAATCGGCAAGTGCTCCATGCGCCAAGCTTTAAAAGCGGCGTCATAAGCCTCGGGTTGCGCTTGTTCTAGCAGATGACCAATGCACCAGGTGACGACATCGCCCTGCGCGGTTTCGATGTAGCCCTCGCCTTTTTTGTGCGGCTTAGGCAAGCCATCGGCAATCGCCCGGCCAAGGCTGGGTTTTTCAGCAATAAACAGGCGCATCGAGCAGCTCTCGTAAGGGAATGTGGCGGTTAAAAATCACCATCTTGCATGTACTCATAGCTGCATTCCACCAGCTGTGGCCACAACTCATCGGGCACCCACGCTTCAGGGTCATCTTCATCGGCGCCATATTGCTCCCAAAAATAACGGCGCAGGCCGCTGGCAAACTCATCGCTTAATTCGGCCAGTTCCGATAATGGCCCTAACCACGCAATGCGGCGCAAACTTGAGGCCAAATCATTGATCGCCTCGCGCAAGCTGTGGTCATCCAAACTTTGCTCCACCAGCAGGCTAAAACGCGCCCGTGCCGCTTCGGTTTGCTCTTCATCCAGCTCGCCGGTATCGGCTAACAGATCCACAAACTCTTCTTGCAAAAAGGCGATCAAACTGGCGCGGTCGGCAAACCACTCAATTTGCGCGCCGCGTATACCAAGCACCGAGGCATCAAACGAGTCATCGACATGGCACAGTGCCCAAGGGTCATCGATCATGGTGTTTCTCTTGTTAAGGGATAGATAAATAGTAAAAGCGCTTAATTGGCCAGCCGCGCCACTTTCGGCAGCGACAGCGACGCCGCCAAACCGCCGAGTTCCGCGCGGCCCATAATAAAACTGCCCTGATACGCTTTGGCCAATTCGGTGACGATATTTAACCCCAGCCCCGAACCTGGCACGCGCTCATCTAAGCGCACACCACGCAGCACGGCTTGGGCAATTTCGCCCTCACTCATGCCAGGGCCATCGTCTTCAATGCGCAGCGAAATCCAGCCGCCGAGCTCGGCGGTGGAGATGCGAATGTTGGCTTGCGCCCATTTGAACGCATTTTCCAGCACGTTGCCGACCATTTCATCGAAATCTTGCTCTTCGACCCCCACGGCGAGCTGCGCTGGCACATCAATATCCAGCACCTTGTCGGGATACAAACGGCTAAAGGCGCGGCAAATATATTCAATCCGCGCGCGCAGCGGCGTTGACACGCCAAGCACCCTAGCGGCACCGGTGATACGCGCTTTGCCGAGGTGATAATCAATGTGGCGTTGAATGTGATCGAGCTGCTCAGTTAAGGCCGCCTGCTGGCGGCTATCGAGCTCGGCGACTTGATTGCGCAGCACGCTGAGCGGGGTTTTTAGCGCATGGGCCAAATTGCCGGTGTGGGTGCGCGCGCGGCCAAGCAACTCGCCATAGCGATGCAGCAAGCGGTTAATGTCATCGACCAGCGGCTGAATTTCTTGCGGATAACGCTGGGTAAAGCCCTCTTGCTCGCCTTGGTGCAGGCGCGCCAACTCGCGGCGCAGCACGCGCAGCGGCTGCAAGCCATAGCCAACTTGCAACACTAAGCCCAGCACCAAGCCCACTGCGGCCAGGCCAAAGCCGAGCAATAAACTCAAGCGCATTTTATTTAAGGTACGGGTAAAGGCGCGGCTATTTTTGGCCAACACCAATGTCACCACCCGCGCCGATTGCGGCAGCATGGCGCGGCGCGTCATCACCAGCAGCGGCTCGCGGCGCGCACCTTTGGCATGAAACAGCTCAGAAGAAGAAAACAGCGCCGGCAGCAAAGTTTTAGCCGGCGGCGTGCTCGGCAAACGCTGCTCGCCCAATGAGCGCGAGCGCCCCACCAACACGTCACCTTGTTCTAACTGCCAGTAATAACCAGATCTTGGCTGCAAAAAACGCGGGTCGGCCAACGGCTCACTCAGCACCGGTCGGCCGGCGCTATCGACTTTCAGCCGCACCAGCAACTCATCCATCTGCACGCGCAGGCTATCAGCTTCTGCCGCCTGCCAGTCGCCATGCAGCATGCTTTGCAAACTAAAGCCCAGTCCGAGCAAAAACAGCCCGCACCACAGCAGCGCAATGGTCAGCAGTCGCCCACGCAGGGTATGCACAAACGCCATTTAATTAATCCGATAGCCCAAACCGCGTACGGTCTCGATGAGATCGCCGTGGGTCTTTTTACGAATGCGGCCGATAAACACTTCCACCGTGTTGGAATCGCGGTCAAAGTCCTGCGCATAGATGTGATCAATTAGCTCGCTGCGCGACACCACTTTGCCGCGATGCTGCATTAAATAGCTCAACACACGAAGCTCGTGGGCGGTGAGCTTGATCGGCAAATCTTGATACCACACTTGTGACGCGCCCAAATCTAAGCGCACTCCAGCAATTTCCAGCACCGAGCTGGCATTGCCCGCGGCTCGGCGCACCAAAGCATGCACCCGTGCCACCAGCTCGGCGGCCTGAAACGGCTTGGTTAGATAATCATCCGCACCGGCATTTAAGCCTTCAATTTTTTCATGCAATTGCCCGCGCGCGGTCAGCACCAACACCGGCGTGCCGACACCATTGGCGCGCCAGCCTTTGAGCACACTCAGCCCATCACGCCCCGGCAAGCCCAAATCCAACACCACCGCGTCATACGGTTCGGTTTCGCCTAAAAACACCGCATCATTGCCATCATGGCACTGATCGGTCACAAAGCCGGCGTGGGCCAGTTGCTCAGCTAACTGGCTGGCCAAGGTGAGCTCATCTTCAACAATTAATACGCGCATCGCGGACTCCTGCACTCTTGCGGCACGGTTGTTTCCCGCCGCAAGAGTATCACAAGCCGCTGCATGACAAGGCACAGCACGACTCAACGGCGCCAAGGTTTGAGTAACCGCTCACGGCGCAGCCACAATAACCCCAGCGCGGCCAGCGCATACCACGCCGGCAACCACAGGCCACTTTTCACGCCCCAGGCGTAATGCAGTGGCGCCAGCAGCGCTACGGCATACACCCAGTTGTGCAGCTTTTGCCAGCGCGGGCCTAAGCGGCGCATCAAGGCGGGCAGCGACGTGATGGCCAGCGCTAGCAAAATCAGCCACGCGACCAGCCCCACCAACAGATAACCGCGACTGAGCAATTCGCGGCTAAGCGCGCCCCACGCCAAGCCTTGATCAAGCCACACCCATGCCGCGCTATGCAGCAGCGCCCACGCAAAACACCACAGCCCCAGCGGCCGACGCAATTTGATCAGCGCGCCCCAGCGCAAAACACGCACCAACGGCGACACACATAGCGTCAGCAGCAATAAGTTCAGCGCTCCCGTGCCAAGATAGGCAATTAATTCCGGCACAGGATCGCCACCCAAATACCCAGCCGGCAGCGCCCAGCCCAACCACAGCAGCGCCGCCGCGCTGCCTACATGCACTAACCCATGTAAACCCTGAGCCAGCCGCGCCTTGTGCGGCGCCCAATTTAGAACCATTGCCGCAGATCCATGCCGTGATATAGCCCAGCCACCGCCTCGCCGTAGCCGTTAAACGCCAGCGTGGCTTGGCGCTTGGCACCAAACAGGCCGCCATCGCCAATAAAACGTTCACTGGCTTGGCTCCAACGCGGGTGATCCACCGCCGGATTGACGTTGGCATAAAAGCCATACTCTTTTGGCGCCAGCTGATTCCAGGTGGTGGGCGGCGGCGTTTCTTGTAAGCGAATCGCCACGATGCTTTTAATGCTCTTAAAGCCATATTTCCACGGCACCACTAAGCGGATCGGCGCGCCGTTTTGCGCCGGCAAAGTTTTGCCGTACAGCCCCACAGCCAAGATCGTCAGCGGATGCAGCGCTTCATCCATGCGCAGCCCTTCGACATAGGGGTAATCAATGCCGGCGCGGCCACGCGCTTGGTCAGGAAATTGCTTCGGGTCATACAGGGTTTCAAACGCCACATATTTAGCGCGACTAGTTGGCTCGGCGGCGGCGAGCAAACTGGCCAGCGGCACGCCGATCCACGGCAGCACCATCGACCACGCCTCCACACAGCGCATCCGATAAATGCGCTCTTCGAGTGCGCCGCGCTGGATCAGTTCCCACACATCCACGGTGGTGGATTTAGCCACCTCGCCTTCAATGCGCAGTTGCCACGGCTCAACTTTCAGCTGATGCCCCAAACGCGCCGGATCCGCCTTATCGGGGCCAAATTCATAGAAATTGTTATAAGACGTGGCTTTGCTTTCCGGCGTGAGTGGCAGTGCACTGGTCGCCGCGGCTTTGGCCACCAGTGGCCGCGGCATGGGGGCGGACGCGGCATTGGGCTTGAGTAAATCCAGCACACTGGCTTGCGTTGGCCACGCCCAACTGATGGCGCCAAGCCCCAAGCCAAAACCTAAGCCTTTTAAGATTAAGCGCCGGTCGTGATAAACCGCCTCGGGGGTGACGGCCTGTTCTGACAGCGCGTAAGTAGGGGGGTGTTTTATCAACATAAGCAGCTCCTTGCGTCGGGTTGACCCAGAGAGCTTAGCGATAAAAACGTTACCTTGGTCAAGGTGATGAGCAAAGTAACGACGAAGGGGATGGCCCAAGGCGTGACTCGGCGCACGAGCGCGCGGATCAGCCTAAGTCAACGCAGCGCGTGCGTCACATTGGGCCAACGTGCAGCGTTAGTGGCGCAACTTAAAATTGGCCGCCTCGATGCCGTGACGTTTGAGCAACTTGTAAAAATCGGTGCGATTGCGATCGGCCATTGTCGCCGCCACGGTCACATTGCCCTCGGTCGTGCGCAATAAGCGCAGCAGATACTCGCGCTCAAATTCAGCGCGGGCCTCGTTAAACGACAAGATTTCGCCGCTGCCGCCGCTTAAGCTCAGCGCCGACTCCACCATCGGCGGGCCAATCAGCGGCGTGCTGCATAAGCTGGCCAACTGCTCGACCATGCTGCGCAGCTGGCGCACATTCCCCGGCCAGTCCGCCGCCGCCAGCAGCGTCAGCGCCTCGGGGGCGAAATCCACCGCCGCGCACTCAGCATGGGCTTGCCGGTAATTGAGCAAAAACTGCCGCGCCAGCAGCGGCACGTCTTCGCGCCGCTCGCACAATGCCGGTAAGGTGAGCTGGCTCACCGTCAAGCGGTAGTACAAATCTTCACGCAGCCGCCCTTGTTGCAGAATGTGGGCTAAATCAACATGGCTGGCACAAATTAAGCGCACAGACAGCGGGCCTTCGAGCGCAGCGGCTAATTTAGCCTGCAAGGTGCCGGATAAACTGGCGATTTCATCTAAAAACAGCGTGGCGCCGTGCGCGGTGGCAAACAGGCCTTCGCTGGGGCTAAACAGTTGCCGATCAAGAGTTTCCCTCGCGGTGGCAGCGCACGAGATCAAATGCAGCGGCTCGGCGTGGCGGCCACTACCTTGGTGCAGCGCCCGCGCTAGTTGTCGCTTACCCGAGCCCGACGGCCCCAGCAGCAAGATCGGCGTTTCAGTTTTCGCCAGCACCTGCGCTTTGGCCAACAAGCCGGTTAAGACGGGGTTACGGGTCTGGATAAAGGCTTGCCAGCGGCTCAGCTTGTCCGGCGCCATTTGGCACGCCTGCTCTAAGGTGCTAAACAGCAGCACTTTATCCACCGGTTTGGTTAAAAAACCAAACACGCCGGCACGGGTAGCGGCCAGCGCATCGGGAATCGTGCCGTGCGCGGTCATGATGATCACCGGCAAGCGCGGCCACTGCGCAGCAATGCGCTCAAACAGCGCCAACCCGTCCATGCCCGCCATGCACAAGTCGGTGAGTACCACATCAAACGCCTGCTGGCGCAATTGCTCAAGGGCGGCTTCGGCACTATCGACCGCCACCACCATAAACGCTTGGCTGCGCAAGCGCAGCGCGGTGAGTTTGAGCAAACTCAAATCGTCATCAACCAGCAGTATGCGCTTCACTGCATCACCTCTTTGTATTGCACCTGTTTGCGCTGATTAAAGCGCTCGTCAATCGCGCTTAAGCGCCGGATCTGCTGCCGCAGTACTTCCAATTGCTGGTGCTGTTGCTCGTGCTGTTGCTGATGCAACACACGCTGCTCGTGCTCTTTCGCCACCACACGCATGCCTTGCAGCAACCACTGGCGCATCAGCAAGCGGCTGCGATCATCAAGCGCGGCCAGTAAATGCTCCAACTCCTCGAACGCCGCTTCACGCGCGGCCAGTGGCGCGTCCGGATGGCTGTTGAGCATGGCCAACTGCACCCGCCCCAGCACATCGGTGTGTCCTTGCCATAAGCCAACCGCGCGCTGACGCTCTTTCGCCGTGCTGTGTGACAACCACTCGCCATGGGCGAGCAATTGATCCAAGACCGACGTCGGCGTCGCCTGCGGCAATAGGCAAGGCGCCGTCACCGTGGGCGCCCCCACGTCAGCTAACGACCGTAACGGCGCGCTACATCCAGCTAGCAGCACAGCTAGCAGCAACCCAACATAGCCTTGCATTTATTCTCCTTGGGCTAAGGTCAAACGAAAGCAGACATCCGCTTGGGCATCGGCGACTAACTCTAACGCGCCGCCCAAACTGAGTGCCGATTCGCGGGCAATCGATAAGCCCATTCCTGAGCCTTTGAGCAAGCCATGGCGCACCGCACTACCTTGCTCAAACGGCTCAAAAATACGCGCCAGCTCCTCGGCCACAATCGGCACGCCAAGATTGGCTACTTCCAGCCAATCATGTGCCGCGCCGTGGCCGGCGCGGATCCAAATGTGCCCTTCAGCAGCCCCATAGCTCACCGCATTAGAAAACAAATTATCCAAAATTAAACGCAGCCGATAGGGCTCGGCATGCAGAGTGATCGCTTGCTCGGGCAGATGCACCTGAATGCCTTTCGATTCCAATGCCAAACGATACGCGGCCAGCAGCTCGGCCAAAATAGGCGCCAGCGGCACCGGCGCCAAGCTGAACTGCTCCTGCTGGCTTAAGCGATTAAAATCTAGCAAGCGCTCAATCAACGTTTGCAGGCGGCGGCTATTTTCATCTAGCAGCGCGCAAATCTCGCGCTGATCCGCAGTCAGCGGCCCAGCCACCTCTTCGCTAAGCAGATCGGCGCCTTCGCGCAGCACGGCCAACGGGGTTTTTAACTCGTGGGAAACGTGGCGCAAAAACTGATATTTCTGCAACTCTAAGGCTTTGAGTTGTTCGTGCAGCCAAGAGATGCGCTCGCCAAGGGCCACCAGCTCGGCCGGCCCTTGCACCGGGCCCAGATCGGGCGCATTGCCACTGCCCAAACTTAAAATGCGCGCCTCAATTTGCCGGATCGGACGCAAAATCAAAAAGATAAACAACAGCGCCAAACTTAAGGTTAGCGCCCCCGCCAAACCACTCACCCACCAAAAGCGCTGCATGATCTGGGCAATAGTCGAGCGCACACGGGAAATATGGTTATCTACCCGCTCTGCGGTCACCGTACGCAGTTGTTGGTTAGCGCGGCTGAACTCTTCAAAATTGACTTGGGTAAGCGCCTGCTGCGCTGTTGCCTGATCGTTCACCACCGCCAGCCAGCGTAAATCGGCTTCCAATTTGTTGTAATCATCAATGTCTTCAATACGTACGCGATGCTCGCCCAGCAGCTCACGATACACCGCTAGATCATGCTGATAGATTGCTAGCAAACCCGGATCCCCCAGCACCACAAAGCGGCGCAGCGCACGTTCTAGTTCGGTTGACTGCATGATCAGCAAACTGGCACGGCGCGTATCGCGCAGTACCGAGCTCATCTCATCGCGCGTGAGGCGACCGATCTGGGCCATAGATTGATTGTTATGCCACACCCCGACCACCAGCGGGATCAGTACTAATAAAAACCCCATCAGCACCAGTTGCATTAATGAGTGCGGGCGAACATTGGTCATGGCATCTTCTTTTTTCAGCGAGTGGAAATAGCGCGGGCGCGCAGCATAGCCTTGCGCGCGCAAAAAATAAAACCGGCCATACGGCCGGTGACAAACAACGTGGCCCAGCGCTTATGCTAAGCCAATCGCGATCAGGCTCATCCCCATGATCACCGCAAGTGCTGCCAGAGTGGTCAGCAATGCCAATTTCATCTCCACGCTCATATCAGTCTCCTTATAAACTGTGCCCATCTCAGCCAGTGAAGGCCCATCCACCCGCGCCGAAGGTGGCAGAAAATGACCACCGCAGTGCACTTCAATCTGCACCTTGGCCGCTAAAAGCGTCAAGTAACATGTGGGTTGTACGCCCGCTTCAGGTATCCTTAGCGCCCATTTTTATTCGAGTGCCCCCGATGAGCTTAATCGAAGCGATTGTCATCGCCTGTGCGGCAGGTTATCTGCTGCGCCTTGGCTGGGAATTAACCCCATTTGCTAAGCAGCCCTGGCTGCAGACCGCCCCCAGCCAATCATTGCGCCAAGCCACACGCTATTTTTTGCAAGCCGCCTGGGGCGTGATCACGGTGCAGTATGGCCTTTATCTGTGGCAACTGGTCGATAGCGGCCAGCCCAGCGTAACGCGGCCAGATATTGTTGATAGCTTTTTGCCGATTGCCGGCGGCTTGGGTCTGCGCGCATGGCTGACCCAAGGCATCACCGATTTGCACCACCCGGCCGCCACCATCAGTGTGTTAGTGGTGAGTTTGTCGGCGCTCTTGCTTGGCCGCGCCTTTTGCAGCTGGATTTGCCCACTTGGCCTGGTAGGTGACTGGTTGCACCACCTGCGCAGCCGCCTGCTGCCCGGCGACTGGACACCGCCCAAAACGCTGGATTATTTCTTGCGCAGCCAAAAGTTTATCGTGCTCGGCTTTTTGCTGTTTATCATCCTGCTCGCCGTGCCCAGCACAGGGTTAGCCTATTACCTCAGCAGCCCGTATCACCAAGCCGCAGACATGAAAATGGGCGCGTTTTTCTTTACCCTCACGCCGCTGGCGGGGCTGTGTTTGGCGTGGGTGGTGCTGCTGACCGCCGCTGTGCGCCAAGGCTTTTGCCGTTATTTGTGCCCCTATGGCGCGTGGCTTAGCCTACTCGGGCGCTTCACTGCGCTGCGCATTCGCCGCAACCCGCAGCGCTGCCTGCGCAGCCGCGGTCACGATTGCGATAAATGCGCCCGCGCCTGTCCAGCGCGCATTCCCGTGCACCAAGTGCTTGCGGTGCGTCAATTGGAATGCACCAACTGCTTAAGCTGTGCCCAAGCCTGCCCCAGCCGTGTAAACGCGCTGCATTTGGCCACGCCCACTTGGCGCCTGCGCCCTATCTATTTGCTGGCGGCGCTGGCTGTGGTGCTGTTTTTGCTGCCACTGGCTTTGCACTTAGGGCTAGATATGTGGGTCAGTCAAACCGCACCGGAAATGCGCCGTTATCTGTTTTCCATCTTGCCGCAGCTCACCCATTAAGCGCGCTGCATAAAAAAATGGGAGCCATCAGGCTCCCGTTTTTTTTGTCTGGCTGTCGCGCCCACGGCGCCAAGCCGACTTACCGCATGGTGACAAACTCTTCCGCACTGGTGGGATGAATAGCCACGCAGTTATCAAAATCGGCTTTAGTGGCGCCCATTTTCATCGCCACGCCAAAGCCTTGCAAAATTTCATCCATAGCCAAACCAATGCCGTGCAGTCCGACCACTTTTTCCTCTGGCCCCACGCATACCAACTTCATCCGCGTCGGCTGGCGATGGCGGGTTAACGCACGATACATGGCGGTAAATTGGCTGCGATACACCGTCACCTGCTCGGCGCCAAACTGCGCGATGGCCTCGGGCTCGGTTAAGCCAATGGTGCCAATCGGCGGATGGCTAAACACCACGGTCGGCACTAAATCGTAATTTAAGTGCTCATTAGGCTTGTTATTAAACAAACGCTCGCTCAAGCGCCGACCGGCCGCCACCGCTACCGGCGTCAGCTGCACGCGCCCGGTGTTATCGCCCACGGCATACACTCCCGCCACCGCGGTATTTTGGAACTTATCGGTGGGGATAAATCCTTGGCTATCCAGCGTAATAGCTGCCGCAGCTAAATTCAGCTGATCAGTCGCCGGCGCGCGGCCAATGGCCCAAATCAAGCAGTCCACGGTTAACTCGCGGCCATCGTCTAATTGCAGGGTCAGCGACGCATCGGCATTTTTCACCACCGCTTTCGGCACAGCAAAAGTGTGCAAGGTCGGCCCGTCTTGCGCCATTAACTCGACTAACGTTTCGCTCAACATGGGATCGAAACTGCGCAGCGGCGCGTGCTGGCGCACCAACAGATGCGTGTCACTGCCCAGCGCCTGCAGCACGCCGGCAATTTCCACCGCGATATAACCCGCACCCACCACCGCCACCCGCTTCGGCTGCTGTTGCAAAGCAAAAAAGCCATCAGAATCAATGCCGTGCTCTGCGCCGGGGATGGCTGGAATCTGTGGCCGGCCACCAGTGGCGATCAACACATAGGCGCCGCGATAGCGCTGACCGTTCACTTCCACCGTTTGCGCGTCAATGAAACGGGCAAAACCGTTAATTACCGTGATGTTGTTCTTCGCCAGCACATTGTCATACGCCTGATGAATGCGGCCGATATACGCCTCGCGTGCGGCGACCAATTTGGCCCAATCAAATTTATTTTGCGTCACATCAAAGCCGTAATCGGCGCCAAGTTGCAACGCTTCGGCAATTTGTCCGGCATACCACATGGCTTTTTTCGGCACGCAGCCCACATTCACGCAAGTGCCGCCCAACGCCACCGCCTCGATCAGCGCGACTTTTTGCCCATACATCGCCGCGCGATTGGCCGAGGCAATGCCGCCGCTGCCACCGCCAATCACCAAATAATCAAACTGGATAATCTCTGTCATGCTGCATTCCTTGTGTGTTTACTGCCGCGCGGGCAATAAAAAAATAGCGCCATGATGGCGCTATTGAGCAAACTGAACAAGTTAGCCGCGCTTAAAAGCGATACTGCGCATTCACCTGCGCGGTGACGCCCGGTGCGGCAAAGCCATACACCGCCTCATAATCACGATCCAGCAGGTTATCAATCCGTCCGCCCACACTCAGCACCGGTGTTACGTCATAACGGGTGGCGATATTAAGCAAGGTGTAGCTGGGTAATGGCTGCGAGCCCAAATCTGTGCGTTCGCCGACATACAACACCTCGACATTATTGGTAAAGCCACGGAAATTAAACTCACCGCGCCAACTGCCTTTATGCTTGGCCACACGATCCAGTTGCTTTTTATTAGCACTTCGATCTTGCGCGCGGGTAAAATCGTAACTCAGATGATGCGTTAATAAACCAGCTTTGAAATTAACGCCAACTTCAGCGCCTAATAAGCGCGCTTGATTGATGTTATAGGATCTAAAATCATCACCAAAAGCAATCATGTCAGTCAAATCATTGCGATATAAATCCAGTGACCAATCTAAATTTGGATAATGACCGCTTAAACCTAACTCTAGGTTTTCCGCCATTTCTGGCTTTAACTTAGGATTTTCTGAGCCAGGATAATAAAGATCGGAAAATGTCGGCGCACGAAACGCGGTTGCGTAACTTAAGCGAGCGCGATGCTGCGAATTTAACTGCACACCGCTAGCCGCAGACCACGTGGTATGCAGGCCATACTGTTCGTTATCATCACTGCGTACTGACGTCTCAAACAACCAATCTGACCATTGGTAACTAGCTAACGCAAAGACACCCTGATTATTTCTATCCGGTGCTAAATAGTCGCTGTCTGCTTTTAAACCTTCTTCTTTCCAATCAATACCAGCGATTAAATTCGCTTGTTTAGCCAACTGTAAGTGATTAATCCACGCTAACTGTTTAATTCCAGTGTGCGTAATTGTCGCTGCGTGTTCGCCCTGAAGATTTGACCAGCTTTTTAACTCATTTTCACCATAACTGGCACTTAATTCACTGCGCAGCATATCGCCAGTAAACTTTAGGCCAAGATCAAACTGCTGACTATCTACCGAATTTTTATCGATAATAAATCCGCTCGCCCAATCCTCATAGCCATCAATTTCAATTTGATTGCTTTGCTGCATACCATTAAGCGCAATTTGCCATTGCGAATTAATCTGCTGCGTCACGCCGGCAGAAAGGTTATAACCGGCAAAGCCATCGTTATCTGGCTGTAGCGGGTTGTAACCATCTTGTCCCCGAATATCAAAGCCATCGGTCTTTTCATAACCGGCGGAGAAATTAATTCGCGTAGCTGGGCTTAATACATGCTGGCCACTAAATTGCCCCTGCATCTGACCAAAACTACCCACGCCCAGCGCCAATTGATGCTGCGCGCCAAGCGCTTGCCCTTGGCTGGCGCCTTGGGTAATAACGTTAATTACTCCACCAATGGCGTCCGAGCCATATACCGCGGCACGCGGGCCACGGATATATTCCACGCGCTCAATGTTTGCGAGCGGGATCTGACTGATATCCACACTACCGGTAATAGCAGCGGCCAACGGGCGGCCATCGATCAAGATCAGTGTCTGATTGGTCGTGGTGCCACGAATAAACAGGCTCCCCACATGCCCACGACCACCGGCTGGCGACCACTGCACACCGGGCAGGCTGCGCAGCAGATCGGGCACATTTTGCACTTGGCGCGCGGCAATCTCTGCGCGCTCAATTACCGTGACCGGCATAAGTACTGAATCCAGCGACTGCGCCATGCGGCTAACAGTGGCAATAGTGGGTTCAACAGGGATGCTTAACAATTCGGCATGCGCCGCAGCGGGCAGCAACAAAGCCGCTAAATAGGGACGAAATTTCACCACAGATCCTTAAATTCGCGTAAGTCTCAGCGCGGCTAACCACAGCTAGCCGCCACA
Organism: Aeromonas sp.; assembly: GCA_051658125.1. GTDB lineage: Bacteria > Pseudomonadota > Gammaproteobacteria > Enterobacterales > Aeromonadaceae > Aeromonas. The sequence goes on along the minus strand of JBOFMA010000018.1, from coordinate 8,159 downwards.
CTCCTTGGCCGATATTCGGACTGAGGGCATGGCTTGGCCATCACGCCAACAGCGGCGTATTTGACCAAACCTAACCTACTCCAACGACTTCCCACCGATGGCAGTGTCTGCGTGTTGTTTCGTTCCCCTTACCGCTGCGCGACAGTTCTGGTTTTGCACCAGATTCCCGATTAAGCCCAAGGCACCAAAGAGCCGGCGAGTTTAACCCCCCTAGCCGCCGGATAGATAGCCAAACGGCACCGAGCAAAACCATAGGACGGGGGATCGAGCAAGAGTTATAGCGGCAAAAACATCCGTGCAGTAGAGCCGCGGCGCGCGAACGCCCCTTATTCACCTGCTAACGAACACCATGGGCGGTGGTTTTTATGTCGTGGGGGCGAGCAAGGCGCTGGCTAAAAACAGATCAGTGCAACTGGCTAGCCAAGCCTCGGTTTGCGCGGCGGTTTGGGCCAGCGGCAGGCCGAGTTCACGGCTCATGCGCGCTTGGCCTTGCCACATCAACAGCAATTGCATGGCGGCAGCTTGGCTATCGGGGTGCTGCAAGTGGCCGCGCTGCTTTTGCTCTTCCAGCCACTGCGCTAATACCGTGGTGACATAGCCGGGGCCAGCTTGAAAAAACAGCGAGCTCAAGGCCGGATCTTGCTGGCTGACGCAGGTGCGAAACATGGCCAGCGCATCATCGCTCAGCACCAAGGCCAAAAAGCTGCGGGCAAAAGCCAGCAGGCTATCGCGCAGGGTTAGGCCGCGGGCGAGGGCTTCTGGCAGCAGATCGCAGCTAACGCACTTGTTAGCAATGGCGGCGCTAAACAGCGCTTCTTTATTGGTGAAATAGCTATACAAGGTTTGCTTTGACACGCCAGCAGCGCTGGCAATTTGATCCATGCTGACCCGATGCGCGCCAGCAGAGCAAAACAGTTCGCCAGCAGCGGCCAAAATCGCTTGCCGTTTAGGCGTGTTTTTAACGGAGGCGGGCATTTTTTCTCCAAATTCAAACTAGACAGTCTAGTTTTTTTTAAAATTAGACTTATGAGTCTAAATTTAACCTTAGCGCTGTGCGCAAAACAAGGATTGGGCCATGTCACACCGGTTACCCCATTTGCTACTTTCCCTTTCACTGCTGTGGCTAACCGCCTGCCAACCGGAAGGAGATCCCCCTGTGGCAGATCTATTACCGGTGTTAGTGCAACCACTACAAGCGAGCGATCACTACCCCAGTGCGCAGAAATTTAATGGCCGCGTAGTGGCGCCGCAATACAGTGAATTGGGTTTTGAATTACCGGGGCGTATTGCTGAGCTGTATAAAAGCCGTGGCGAAGCGGTTGCCGCGGGCGAGGTGCTGGCACGCCTCGATACGCGCTTACTTCTGGCCGAGCGCGATGAGTTGCTGGCGCAGCAGCGGCAAATCGCCGCGCAACTGACCTTGGCTGAGCGCACGCAGCAACGCTTAGAGGCGCTACGCGCCGCCAAATTTAGCTCACTACAAAGCCTCGATGAACAGGCCAGCCAAGTGCGCGCGCTGCAAGCTAACGCGCAGCAAGTGCAGGCGGCGCTCGCTGCCAATCAGGTCAAGCAGGATAAATCCGTGCTGCGCGTGCCGTTTGCTGGCCGCATTGTCAGCCGTAGCCAAGCGCTCGGCGCCGTGGTGGCCGCAGGGCAAACACTGTTTAGCCTCACCCGCACCGATGGCTGGGAAGCCGATATTGGCGTGCCAAGCGCGCTAGTTGAACAACTGCAGATCGGCCAACGCTACACCTTGTATCGCGGCGCGCAGCCCATTGGGGCGACGCTACTGACGATCGGGGCGCAAGTGGATGGGCAAACCCACACCCAAAGCGCGCGCTTTGCCTTGGACGCCGCATCGCTGGCTGCCGGCCAATTGCTTGAGTTACCACTGCCTGAACGCACGGCCAGCGCCAGTTATGTGCTGCCACTGAGTGCTTTAGTGCATGGCCTGCGCGGTACGTGGCAGGTGTATGTACTGGATGAACAAGCGCCGCCGCGCATTGTGAGTCGCGACGTCACCCTGCTAGCGCAAGATGACGCGCAGGTGTGGGTCCGTGGCGCGTTGCACGGCGCTGAACGTGTGGTGCAAAGCGGCGTGCATAAAGTGGTGCCGGGGCAAGCGGTGCAAGCGCGCTCAGCCATCACCAGCACTGCGGGGAACGGCCAATGATGCGCTGGCTAGTTGAAAATACTCGTTTATTACTGCTGCTGATCGCTCTGATCGTGACTGCGGGTTTATCCGCACTCAATGTGCTACCGCGCACAGAAGACCCGCAACTGATCAGCCGTTATGCCAGTGTAATCACCTACTTACCCGGCGCGAGTGCCGAGCGCATCGAGGTGCTGATCAACGAGCCGCTAGAAAACCAGCTCGCCACGCTCAGTGCGGTTAAGTTGCTCACCTCCAGCGCGCGGCCGGGGCTGTCGCTGGTGCAAATCGAGCTCGATGAACGCGTGACCGAGGTGGCGCCGGTGTGGTCGAAAGTGCGCGATAAACTCAGCGCGCTACCCAGCCAACTGCCGCGCGGCGCCAGCGTGCCGGCCTTAAACGATGAGCAAGGTTATCCTTTTACCCGACTGATCAATCTGTCTTGGCGCGGCCCAGGCGAGCCGCAACTGGATCGCTTAGCCCGCTACAGTGCCGAGCTAGAGCGCCGCGCGCGTATGCTTGAGGGCACGGAATTTGTCGAGCGCATCGGCGCGCCGCAAGAAGAGATCACCATCAACGTGGATCCCTTGGCGTTGGCCAGCAGCGGCTTAAGCGTGCCGCAACTGGCCGAACGCCTGGCTGCGGCCGATGTGAAAGGCGCTGCCGGCGAACTGCACGGCGCGCAGTATCGCTGGCAGGTGGAATTAGCCGGTGCCTTTACCACGTTGGCGCGCTTGCGCGATATACCCATTCGCACCCTAGCTGACGGCCAAAGCGTACGTCTGGCCGATATAGCGCAGATTGAGCGCGGCCTGCAGAACCCGCCGGCGCAATGGGCGTTTGCCGATGGCGCGCAAACGGTGGTGGTGGGGCTGCGTATGGCGCCCGATCAGCGCATTGATCGCTGGTCAGCACGGGTAGATACGATGCTGGCCAACCTAGCGGCTGAGTTACCAGATAACATTGCTTTAAGCACGCGCTTTGACCAAGCGCATTACACTGCCGAGCGGCTCGATGGCTTGGGGCTGAATTTGCTGCAAGGTTTTGTGCTGATCTTTGCTGTACTGCTGGTCAGCTTGGGGCTTAAAGCCGCCATCATTGTGGCCTTATCGCTACCGCTGACGGTGGCTTTTACCTTTGCCTGTATGCAGGTGATTGGTTTGCCAATTCACCAAATGTCGGTGACCGGCTTGGTCGTGGCGCTCGGCATCATGGTGGATAACGCTATTGTCATGGCCGATCGGGTGCAAACCGCGCGCCAGCAAGGCCGCGGTATGAGCGATGCCGCGCTCGAAGCGATCCGCCACTTGTGGCTGCCGCTGCTCGGCTCAACTCTCACCACCGTGCTGGCGTTTATGCCGATTATCTTGCTGCCGGGCGCGGCCGGGGAATTTGTCAGCGGCATCGCCTTGGCGGTGATTTGCGCGCTGGTCGGCTCTTATTTGGTCGCCCACCTGCTAGTGGCTAGTTTAGCGGCGCGCTGGCTAGGGCACACCACAGCCAATCCCCGTTGGTATCATCACGGCGGCCAGTTACTACGCACACGCGCTTGGTTTGCCCGCACATTACAGCTCAGTTTGCAGCGGCCGTGGCACACCTTAGCGCTGGCGAGCCTGTTGCCGTTGCTTGGTTTTGTCGCCAGCACGCACTTAACCGAGCAATTTTTCCCACCCGCCGATCGCAATATGCTGCACATCGAAGCCAGCTTGTCGCCCTTTGCCAGCCTGAACCAAAGCCGCGACTTAGCCCAAGCGATTCAGCGCACGCTGGCCACCTTACCCGGCACCGGACTGGCGCCGGGGGCACTACAACAAGATTGGGTGGTGGGGGACAACGTGCCAAGTTTTTATTACAACTTGGTGCCACGGCAAAAAGGCCGCGCCGATTACGCCCAAGGCATGCTCACCCTGCCGGATGCCGCCAGCGCTAAGCGCCTGCTGCCTGTATTCCAGCGCGAACTAGATCAACGCTTTCCACAAGCGCAAATCATAGTTCGTGGGCTGGAACAAGGCCCGCCGTTTAATGCGCCCATTGAGGTACGCCTGTTTGGCCCAGAGTTAGACACCTTACATGCACTAGGATTGGAACTACGGGCGCGCTTAAGCCAATTACCGGCGGTGCGCCACACTCGCGCGACCTTACAGGCGGGGGCACCGAGTGTGCAACTGACCGTAGATGAAGGCGCTGCCCTAGCCAGCGGCCTGAGCTTGGCGGAGGTAGCCGCACAGTTAAGCGGCCAGCTCGATGGAGCCTTGGGCGCTCGCCTAATTGAGGGCACCGAAGCCATTCCTGTTCGCGTACGGTTGGCCGCAGCGCAGCGCTCGCAGATAAGCGATGTGCTGGCCGTGACCTTGCCAGCCCCGACCGCTGCCGCTGGCCACCCGCTAACGTTGGCGGCCATGGCCACGCCGCAGCTTCTCACCCAGTGGCAAGAAATTCCTCGCCGTGGGGCTGAGCGGGTGAATGTCGTCGAGGCGTATCTGGCTGCCGAGGTGTTACCACAGACGGTATTGCGCCAATTGCAGGCCGATTTGGCAGCCAATCCCTTACCCCTCGCGCCTGCTTATCGCTTGGAATTTGGTGGTGAGACGGCCGAACGTGACGAGTCCGTCAATCAACTGCTGGCGCATGTGAGCGTGGTGGCGGTGGCACTGGTGGCGGTACTGGTGTTGAGCTTTAACTCATTTCGCTTGGCGGGCATTGTACTGCTGGTAGGTGTGCAAGCGGCGGGACTGGGCATAGGTTGCGTGTGGCTGGCGGGGTATCCGTTTGGCTTTAACGTGATCATCGCTCTGCTAGGCTTGGTGGGACTGGCGATCAATGCCGCCATCGTATTACTCTGCGAATTTCGCAGCAATCCGTTAGCGCGTGCCGGGGATAAAACCGCCTTGGCCGACGAGGTGTTGGGCTGCAGCCGGCATATTCTCTCCACCACGGTGACCACCGTCGGCGGCTTTTTACCACTGCTGCTCGGCGGTGGCGGCTTTTGGCCACCGTTTGCCATGGCAATGGCGGGAGGCACGCTACTCACCACACTACTTTCGTTTTACTTTGTCCCTAACGCCTTTCGCCTACTCTATGTAGCGCGCCACGCGGTTTCGCCCAAAGCTTAAGCCTGCGAGTTATTTAGCCCCTCCCTTTACAAGGGAGAGGGTGGGGGGGGCTGTTCTAGCCCAAAGAGTTAAATACGGTTATGCCGCAGCCATTACTTACCGATACAAAAACTCGAAAAAATCCGCCCGAGCAGATCATCGGAGCTAAATTCGCCGGTGATCTCGCTTAACGCTTCTTGCGCTAAGCGCAACTCTTCGGCCACTAACTCACCGGCCATAAACACCTCAAGCTGCTCTTTGGCCAGTTCCATCCGCTCGGCGGCGCGTGCCAGCGCATCAAGGTGGCGGCTGCGCGCCATAAAGCCGCCCTCACCGGCACCTTGAAAACCCATGCAGGCTTTTAAGTGCTCCCGCAGTGCCGGCAAACCCAGCTCGGTTTTGGCCGAAATGCGATATACCGCATGCCCCTGATGCTCGCTGGGCGCCAAATCTTCGCCGGTTAAATCCGCTTTGTTACGCACCACCGTCAGGCCAATGTGCTTGGGCAAGCGATCGATAAATTCCGGCCAAATCTGGCGCGGATCGGTCGCGGCGGTGGTGGTGCTATCGAGCATAAACAGCACCCGATCGGCCTGTTCGATTTCTGCCCACGCCCGCTCAATTCCGATCTGCTCGACCTTATCTTGCGTCTCGCGCAAACCGGCAGTGTCGATAATGTGCAGCGGCATGCCATCGAGGTGAATATGCTCGCGCAGCACATCGCGCGTGGTGCCGGCAATGTCGGTTACAATCGCCGATTCTCGCCCCGCCAAGGCGTTCAGCAAGCTGGATTTACCGGCGTTCGGCCGCCCCGCGATCACCACTTTCATGCCTTCACGCAGCAGTGCGCCTTGTTTGGCTTCGCGGCGCACGCCGGCCAATTCATCGATGATGGCATACAGATCGCCGGCGACTTTGCCGTCAGATAAAAAGTCGATCTCCTCTTCTGGAAAATCAATCGCCGCTTCCACATAGATGCGCAGGCGGGTGACACTTTCCACCAACTGGTTGATCTTGCTAGAGAACTGCCCCTGCAACGAGTGCAGGGCACTGCGCGCCGCTTGCTCGCTGGAGGCTTCAATTAAATCGGCAATCGCTTCGGCTTGGGCTAAGTCGAGCTTATCGTTTAAAAACGCCCGCTCACTAAATTCACCCGGCCGCGCCGCACGCACGCCGGGGATCAGCAGAATGCGCCGCAGCAGCATGTCCATGATCACCGGCCCGCCGTGACCTTGCAGTTCGAGCACATCTTCACCGGTAAAGCTAAACGGCGCTTTAAACAGCAAGGCGATGCCTTGATCGAGCGCCACGCCCTGCTCGTCACTAAACGGCAGATACTCGGCGTAACGCACACGCGGCAGCTTGCCCAGCACCGTGGTCGCGACCAATTCCGCCGCTGGACCCGAAATGCGCAAAATGCCCACGCCGCCACGGCCGGGAGCGGTGGCTTGCGCCACTATAGTGTCTGTAGTCATCGGTCTGCTCGCTAGAAAATGAAAATGGCCGCTATTTTGACACGCCCAAGAGGCGCTGGCACGCCCGAGGCGCACTCCGCACCACGATCGCCCCGCGCTGACCGCTAGTCCCTTGTGGCATAGCCAAAGCACAACGTTATTGGTAATCTGCGCGCACTATCCCTATTAAGTTAATGTGAGACAATAACAAATGGCTAAATCGCCCACCAAAAAAGCCAGCAAAGGCTTTGAAGAAACCCTGTGGGATACCGCCAAGCAACTGCGTGGCACTGTGGAATCTTCTGAATACAAGCACGTGGTCTTAAGTTTGGTGTTCCTGAAATTTATCAGCGACAAGTTTGAAGCCAAGCGCGCGCAACTGATCGCCAGCGGCCAAGAAGCCTTTGTCGATATGGATGTGTTTTACCAGCAAGACAACGTGTTCTTTTTGCCTGAAAGCGCGCGCTGGGGCTACATCCGTGCCCGCGCCAAGCAAGATGACATTGCCCTGCAAATCGACTCGGCGCTCGCGACCATCGAACAGTGCAACGCCTCGCTCGCCGGCGCGCTGCCGGATAACTACTTCTCCCGCTTGGGGCTGGATGCCACCAAACTGGCCTCGTTAATTGACAGCATCGAAAACATCGACACCCTGGCCAGCGAGTGCGACTTAACCGAAGAAGATTTAGTCGGCCGCGTTTACGAATACTTCTTGGGCCGCTTTGCCGCGACCGAAGGCAAAGGCGGCGGCGAGTTCTATACCCCCAAAGCCGTTGTTACCCTGCTGGCCGAGATGCTCGAACCCTATCAGGGCAAGATTTACGACCCCTGCTGCGGCTCGGGCGGCATGTTCGTGCAATCGTTAAAATTTGTGCAAAGCCATCAGGGCAAAAGCAAAGATATCGCCATTTACGGCCAAGAGCTCACCGCCATCACCTACAAGCTGGCCAAGATGAACCTCGCGGTGCGTGGGCTGTCGGGTAACTTGGGTGAGCGCCCGGCCGATACCTTCTTTGCCGATCAGCACCCCGATCTTAAGGCCGACTTCATCATCGCCAACCCGCCGTTTAACTTGAAAGAGTGGCGCAATGAGGCGGAGCTGACCAACGATCCACGCTTTGCCGGCTTTCGCACCCCGCCCACCGGCAATGCCAACTACGGTTGGATCTTGCATATGCTCTCTAAATTGAGTGAAGACGGCATCGCGGGCTTTGTGTTGGCCAACGGCTCGATGAGCTCTAACAGCAGCGGCGAAGGCGAGATCCGGCAAAAGCTGATTGAAGATGACCGCATCGAATGCATGATCGCCCTGCCGGGGCAGCTGTTTTTCACCACCCAAATTCCGGTGTGCCTGTGGTTTATCAGCAAGAGCAAAGCGGCCAGCGTCAAATATGGCTATCGCGATCGCCGTGGCGAGACCCTGTTTATCGACGCCCGCAATCTGGGCAGCATGATCAGCCG
>JBOFMA010000017.1:0-1840 GCA_051658125.1 Aeromonas sp. | reverse complement strand
CATCGCCTGCTCAGCTTGGCGCAAGATGGCCAAGCGCACATTGGTCAAGCAGCGGTGAAAGCTGGCGATATCGCGGTGCTGGTGCGCACCGGCGCTGAAGGCAAACGGGTACAGCGCGAGCTGGCGCGCTTAAACATTGTCTCGGTTTATTTATCCAATCGCGACAGCGTGTTTTTGCAAAGCGAAGCGCAAGAGCTGCTGTTTGTGCTGCGCGCCTGCCAAGCGCCAAGTGATGAACGCAGTTTGCGCGCCGCGCTGGCCACCGCATTGTTTGATTTAGATGCCACGGCGTTAGATGAATTTGCCCAAGATGAGCTGCGTTGGGAGCAGTTGGTGCAGGAATTTATCGGCTATCGGCGCCTGTGGCAGCGGCGTGGCGTGCTGGCCATGCTGCGCGCCTTGTTGGCGCGGCGCCAATTAGCCGCGGTGATGCTGGCGGCCGCAGACGGTGAGCGGCGCTTAACGAACTATTTGCACTTAGCTGAACTCTTGCAGCAGGTCAGTGGCGAGCTCGATGGCCCGTTTGCGCTGCTGCGCTGGTTAGAAGCGGCGTTAGAGCGCCCGGATGGCGAGCTAGACGAGCAAATTTTGCGTTTGGAATCTGAGCGCAAACTGGTGCAGATCATCACCATTCATAAATCCAAAGGCTTGGAATATCCGCTGGTGTTTTTGCCGTTTGTTTGTGATTTTCGCCCCGCATTGGTGGCGCTGTATCACCGCGACGACGCCGCAGCGGATGCCACGCGCGAGCCGCTGAGCGTGCTGGATTTAGCCGCCAGTGAAGCGGCGCTGGCTGCCGCAGATAAAGAGCGTTTAGCTGAAGACCTGCGCCTATTGTATGTGGCGCTCACCCGCGGCGTGTACGCCACCTGGTTGGGGCTCGCGCCGCTTAAAGCCGGCCGGAGCAAAGATGAGCAGACCGATCTGCACAAAAGTGCTATTGGCTATTTGTTGCAAGGCGGCAAGGCGGGCGATGCCCAAACGCTAAGCTCGGCGCTGGCAAACCTCGCGGCGACGTTAAGTGGCGTGCATGTGTGCCCACCGCCCAGTGAGTGGCCGGCGCCGTGGGTTAGCCAAGCAGACTTGCGCCCTGCGCCCACGGTGCGCCAGTTTAGTGCGCCGCTCGAACGTGATTGGTGGGTGAGCTCCTATTCGGGGCTGGCTGCGCACGGCAATCAGCACAATAAAGGCGTACTAACGACGCCCGGCTTTGATGACGAGGGCGCCAGCCACGGCGTGTGGCAGGCGCTGGCCGAGGGCGATACGCGCAGCATTTTTAACTTTCCGCGTGGCGCGCGCCCCGGCACCTTGCTGCACGAGTTATTTGAGCATGTGAATTTTACTCAGGTGCACCCCGAGCGTTTGCTGGCGCAAGCCACCCAAGCCTTGGCCCGCCGCGGCTTTACGGCTGATTGGGCGCCGATCTTGGCCGAGCAGGTGCGCGCCGTACTGGCCGCACCATTGCTGGAAGAAAACGGCCAGACTCTGCGCTTAAACCAGATTGCTAATGAGGCTAAACAGGTCGAGCTGGAGTTCTTTTTGCCGATGGCGCGGGTCAGTGCGCCGGCGCTTTCGGCCCTCTTGGCCGCGCATGATCCGCTGTCGGCCACGTGTCCGGCGCTGAGTTTTAGCGCGGTGCAAGGCATGCTCAAAGGCTTTATCGACTTGGTATTCGAGTGGCAAGGGCGTTGGTATGTGCTGGATTACAAATCCAATCATTTGGGCATGACGGCGGCCGATTATCGCGGCGAAGCGCTCACCCGCGCGATGGCAGGTCATCAAATTATTTAAGCGCGAATTTAAATTATCTTTTTTAACTTACCCACACTTTTTCACCGAC
>JBOFMA010000016.1:0-69012 GCA_051658125.1 Aeromonas sp. | reverse complement strand
GGGCGGGCAAAAATAGAGCGCTTGCAGGAAAATAACCTTGGTTCATTAATGCCATCACCTATTTACATCTTGGCTAAGCGTGCATTTGATATTTTATCGGCGTTAGTCGCCATTCCTTTGCTCAGTCCTCTGCTGTTGTTAACCGCAGTAATGATTAAATTCGATAGCCCAGGCCCAGTGTTATTTGTGCAAAACCGCGTAGGCAAAGGCAATCGCGATTTTAAAATCTATAAATTTCGCACCATGTGCACCGATTCAGAGCGCGATGGCGCGCAATTTGCGGGTGCGGCTGATGCGCGCATCACTCGTTTAGGGCAGTGGCTGCGCACCTTGCGCATTGATGAATTACCGCAATTTTTCAATATCTTGCGCGGGGACATGAGTTTGATTGGGCCGCGGCCTGAGCAGCGCGTGTTTGTGGATGAATTTGAGAAAAAAATTGCCTTTTACAGTTATCGGCATATTGTGCGGCCGGGGATCACGGGCTGGGCACAAGTGATGCAAGGCTATACCGCCGGTACGGCGGACACCCGAATTAAGCTTGAACATGACTTTTACTACATTCAGCAATTTTCCCTGTGGCTGGATGTGCTGATTGTGTTTAAGACCATTAAAACGATGGCCACCGGCTTTGGTGCCCGCTAACGCGGGACCGTGCCGTTGGCGGTGCATGTTGTTGCCTGCGTGGCGTATAAGCCTTGCTTAATCGTAGCGCGCAGGTACTTGGCTAAGGAGTCGCCATGACTTGCCTAGAAGTGTGTGTGGATAACCTCGAATCGTTACTGACCGCGCAAGCAGCGGGGGCGCAGCGCATTGAGCTGTGCTCGGCCCTGTTGCTGGGTGGTTTAACCCCATCGGTGGGTTTTATGCAGCAAGCAGTGCGCCATGCTCGCGTGCCGGTGTATGCCATGATCCGGCCGCGTGCGGGGGATTTTTGTTTTAGCGAGGCCGAGTTTGCCGTCATGCTGGCCGATATCGACGCTGCCCGTGCTGCTGGGCTGCAAGGCGTGGTGGTGGGGCTGCTGGATGCGGCAGGCCGAGTGCCGGCGGACAAATTAGCCGCGCTGGTGCAAGCGGCCGGCCCGTTGGGTGTCACGTTTCACCGTGCCATTGACGTGTGCAGCGATTGGCGCGCCGATTTAGAAGTGATTGTGGCCGCTGGCTGTGAGCGCATTTTAAGTTCCGGTTGCGCCACCAATGCGCTAGCTGGCTTAGAAACCTTGCAAGCCATGCAGCATGCCCTAGCAGGCCGCGCTATGTTAATGCCCGGCGCCGGCGTGAATGCCGATAACGTGCGCACCTTGGTTGAATTTACCGGCGTCAAAGAAGTGCATATGTCTGGCATGGGCTGGCGCGAGGGCATGACATCCCATGGCGTGAATATGGGCTCGGCGGATGATGGCCGCTTAAATATTGCCGATGGCGAAAAGATTGCCGCCACCTTGCGCGCCTTAGCCGACTAGCTCGGGTTTGGCCCATCGGCTGGCGCGCTTTTTTGGCCAAAGGGGCGGTGGCTCTGCTATCATCGCCGCTTCTTTCACAATGGATGAGTCGTCATGTCCCAATACAGCACCATGGAACTTAAAGCCAGCTACGGTATCGGCCGTAACATGGGCGATCAGTTAGCCCAGCAATCTTTCGCCGGTCTGGATATTCCAGCCCTGCAGCAAGGTCTGGCTGATGCCCTCAATGGCGTTGAGTTTGCCGTGAGCCGCGAAGAGATCAACACCGCGTTTCAAGCGTTGACTAGCAAAATGCAAGTCGAGCAAGAAGCGCAAGCGCAAGTGGCCGCAGCCGCTGGCGAAGCGTTTTTGGCGGAAAATGCCCAGCGCAGCGAGATCAACGTGACTGAATCTGGCCTGCAATATGAAGTATTGGTGGCAGGTGAAGGCGAAAAGCCAGTCGCAGGTCAGTCGGTGCGCGTGCACTACCACGGTATGTTTACCGATGGCGGCGTGTTTGACAGCTCAGTTGAGCGCGGCGAGCCGGCTGAATTCCCTGTCACCGGCGTGATTGCTGGCTGGGTTGAAGCGCTGCAGCTGATGCCTGTTGGCTCAAAATGGAAGCTCTACATTCCACACAACTTGGCCTACGGTGCCCGTGGCGCGGGTTCTATCCCGCCATACAGCGCTTTGGTGTTTGAAGTTGAGCTGATTGCGATCATCTAATTGCACGCAGCAGGCGGCTTCGGCCTAGAAAAAAGCGCAGAGCTAGCTCTGCGCTTTTTTTTCATCTGCCGTTAGGCGGCCAGCTTATGGCTTGATCTTACCTTGGTAGCGCAGTGGGAAGCGGCCTTGCGCATCGGGCTGACCGAGCATGCTCAGGGCTTTTTCCACCGCGGCGGGCAAGCTCTTGCCCGCTTTGAGTTGGCCTTGGAACAGATACATGCCATCGGTTTCCAGCGTAAAGCGGCCGGTCAGCGCCATAGCGTCTGATTGCTGCTTGATCTCGGCGATCACTTTGCCCTCGGGGCAGCTTAATGTGATGGTGGGATCGGCTAAGGCCACCTCGCCCATGGGGCCAGAGAAGGTCGCGTTATACCAGTTCAGCTTGCCGTCTAGCTGCTGACACCACGGCTTAGCTTGCACAAACTGGTGCAATTTCAGCTGGGTTTGGCCGCCCACAGTGAGTGGAAAAGGCAAGGATTTGGCTAGGCGGCGCAGCAATTCTGCCGCTGGCATGTTTAAGGTGAACTCTTCGGCGGTGAAGCCGTTGTTCCAGCCCACTATGCCTTGGCCGTTAATGGTGTTGCGGCTGCCAAATTTTATCGCGGCACTGGGCGCGGCGCGCAGCAGCGACCAGCCATTGAGATCCCAACTAAGCGGCGCCAACACTTCTTTGCCATATTGCACGCGGCTGGCTTGGCCTTGCCACAGGGTGCCGCTGACGCCTTCAATTTTCAGGCTGCGGGCATACTGCGCCGGCAGGGCGCGCAGCGCCAAGTTAGCCGGCACTTGCAACAGCAAGAAAAAGGCAAAGGCAAAGCTAAAGACTAATGCGATGATAACTTTATTTCTCATTGGGCCCGGCTCAGTTGTAAACGGCGAACTTTCACCTGCCCTGGGGCTTGCGCCTCACGAGACAGCTCGATGACTTGCACTTCAATGCCATATTGCTCACTCAGCGCGGCGAGCCAGCGGGTTAGATCAGCGAACGCCACTAGATCGATCCACACTTGTAACTCATCGCCTTGAGGCTGCAGGCGGGCAATTTTGATTTTATGGCTAAAGGCGGTGCGGTTGATCACGCCTTCGAGCGTGCCGCTGGTATCTAGCGGCTTGCCGCGCGTGCGCTGCAGTGCCATCACCTCTTGGCCTTTTTCTTTTAACCACGCTAAGGTTTTTTGCTGGTTCTGCACCTGTTTTTCCCGCGCATTGACCGCATTGGCCAGTGGCTGCCAAAGACCGGCATAGAGTAAAGTGATCAGCAGCATCACCGCACCAATGCCATAGGTCCGCTGCTCGCGTGGCGAGATGGCGTGCCACCAGGTTTGAATTTTTTCCATCATACCGCTTTACCTTTAATTACTAGGGCGCCTTCCACTTTGCCCTCTTCGCTGCGCACTTCCCCTTGCAGCACTTCAAATTCTTTACCGGCTAGCTCACGAAACCGCTCTAAATCGGCAAAACCGCTGGCGATAACCTGCAAGCGCAGCTCGCCGCGCGCCGCATCAAAGCGCAAGACCTGGGGCTTGATGCCTGGCACGGCAGCAAAGCTCGGCGTTAATTTGCTTAGCATCTGTAGCACGCCATTTTTCGGCGCCGCGCTCAGCAGCTTTAAGTGCTGGGTCATTTGGCTGCGCACGTTCACAATCCGCGCTTCGCTTGGGAAAATACGCTTATACACTTGCCGCGTTTCCACTTTTAGCTGCTCGTCTTGCTGGGTGAGCTGGTGCAATTTCAGCCCTTGTTGGCCGAGCGTGACTAACAGCAGCAGCACACCGGCGATAATCAAGCGCTTAAATGGCGCAAAGTAGCGGCCATATTCGGTCTGTGGCCGGTAAGGGCCCGTCAGCAGGTTGACTCGGCAAGTGCTCATGCCTTTCGCCAGCAGCTCGAGCGGCTCTTCGGGGGCCGCCGCGTGCCATTGCCCGGCGAGGTTGTCGGGGGGCGTGGAGTACGACAGCAGTTGCACCGGCTCTTCTTGCGTGGCCAGCAGCATGGCCAGTAGTGACTCATCAGCGGCTAGACCTTGGTACATATCTTGGCGCAGCAGCCAGTCGTCACCGATTTTTAGCGCAGTCCAGCCCTCTTCAAAGATCGGCAAGGTGAGTACGTCGGGAATAAATTGCCCCGTAGCGAGGTTGGCTTCGCTCAGCCAGCTCAGCCACGCCTGCATCTGGGCGTGGTTAACTGCGACCAAATCCACCGCTTGTTGGTGGTGGCTTTGCACGACGATGTGCAGATCTTCGGCATCCGAGGCGATCTGCTCTTCGAGCATATACGGCAGCGCCGCAGCCGATTGGCGGTTAAAGCGCCCCGGCAGTTGCACTTGGCGAAATAATAGGTCGGTGGCTGGTACGAGTACGATCAGCGGTCGATTGTCGCTGTACTCTTCCAATTCGCTCAGGTATTCCGCCGAAGGCAGTTGACCGGCATCAATCATATGTAGGGCGGTGTGTGACCAGATCCCCCATTCGACGGCTTGTTGTTTAGTGGTCCCCAAGCGGATGACCAGACTTTCGCTCACTCAACTATCTCCTGCGTGGGCGGCGCACCAAAGTGGCCGACACGCCGCCTAAGCGGCCGTTCATTCCAGCTATCAGGGGCACTAAGCCCGCTGGCAGCGTTATTGCGCAGCGCCATTAAGGCGGCGCAGCATGATTAATTTGTTATCTTTTGAGCGGGTAAAATGGGTTTCGAGCCAGGCACGGCTATCGCCCACTTCCGCCACCACCAAGGCTTTGAAGTAGTTACTTTTCACCACTAAGGCATCGCTTAAACCTTGGATGTCATCAAATGGTTGCAACGCTTGTGCCAATTCGCTCGGCTCTTTCCAGCCTTTTTCTGGGCGATCGCTTAGCGTCCGCGTCGCTTCATCATTGTCGATGTTGCCCAGATAAAGCGCGGCTAGCAGTTGCGGCTTTTCCGGATCTAAGGTGTTGATGTTGATCTTTAGTTGGTCATTAGGCAGCGCGCACACATGGGGCAGCAGCTTGGCAAATAACTCGCTATCAACATCGCGCACAGCCCGCAGTTCATCGGCGGTGACCATCCATTGGTTGGCGGTTAAATAGGGCGGATTTAAGCCTTCATAATAGGCATCTTCCGCGCCAAGGCTTGAAACCAGCATGGTGTCATCATCGGTCCAATCGCGCAGCGCGTCGGTGAGCTGGGCCGCTTGGTACTCTTCTACATCGAGTTGTTTGAGCAGTTCACGAAATACCTTAACTGGGTAGGCTAGCTGGGTCGGGTCATCTTCATTTTCACCCTCTTTTTTCGCCACGCTTAAGCTATTTAAGTTAAAACAGGCCTGTTCATCGGTCACACTGCCACGCAGCATGCCGCCATCGACCGGAAAGGTGTTCTCTTTGCGCGCCCAATTCTGGCCCAAGTGATTAATGGTCGGCTCATCTTTAAAATCTTTGTTCAGCACTTTAATGACCAGCGCTTCCGCCGACATGGCGTACCACCAGGCCTGTTTGCCGGCGGTCAGGTTGCCAGTGCGGCGCAGATCGAGCTGCAAACGCGCGCTCATGCTGCTGGCGATAATCGTCATCACCGAGAGGATGAGCAACACCACCAGCAGCGCCATGCCGCGGGCAGGGCGCGCGGTTAAGCGTAACGGCCTATTCATGGCTTGATCTCCGTTTGCGCGCGCTGACCACCGGCACCGATTAAAAATTGCCGACGCAAGGTGCCGTAATCGTCTAAATCGAGCTCGACAGCTAAGCCATAGGGCAGGCTGTTACGGCTGGTCCATGTCTCTTGCCAGCTGTTTTTATCAAAGAAAAACAGGCGCAGGCCTTTTACTTGCGTCAATACCGCGGTGACCTTGGGCTCGCTGCCGACAATCGGGTCGGGATAAAGAAAGGTTAAGCGCTCGAGTTTGTTCTCTTTTAAGCGCCAGCCTACGCGCTGAATTTGCGAGCGCGGCAAAATGCCATCGGGGTTGAGCCAACCGCCGCGCATAAACGCCATCCCCCAGTCGTCACTTTGCTGGCCAAAGCGCGAGGCGGCCAGCAGCACGGTGTTATTTTCACCGGCAATGCGGCCACTGCGCGGTAGCATCTGCACCACGTCGCGTTCGAGCAAGGTAAAGGCGCGCTGCAACTCTTTGAGCCGCGCCTCTTTGCGCTGCGCCACTTCGTCACTGGCAATCACCCCTTGCAGCACCTGATAGGCGCCCACGCTTAAGCTAGCAAAAATCGCAATAGCGACCAGCATCTCGAGCAGAGTAAAACCGGCCAAGGCGCGGCGGCCTTGGCGGCGAGGGAAATTAACGGCTGACATACGTGCGCATCACTGTGATCGGGTTTTCGGCGCGCGCTTCGGTGCGCACCTCGACATCTAAGGCTTTTAAGTTGCCATCGCCGGTGGCTTCCCCGCGATAACGCCAAAACCATTTACTGCCCGCCATCTCTTCTTCGCCCTCAATCCAACTGTCGCCCGGCCATTTTTTTAATAGCTTTTGCTCCACCAGTTGGTTTTCGGCGACCCAAGTGGCCAGCGTTTTTTCTTCTAAATAATTCAGGCCGTTTAAGTGCTCACCGGCGGTTTTCATTGCCGCAAGGCCGGCCACGGAAAACACAGCTAGTGCCACCATGACCTCGAGTAGCGTCATGCCGCGGGCAGGCCGCGCAGGTTTACGTGGTGCCCAACTCATAACGACGGCTCCAAGGCCATAGCCGTTTCTTCATCGCCATAGCGCAGCGCCAGCGTGCCGAGTTCATCCCCCAGCACCAAGCGGCGATATTCTTCGTCGCCATCTTGCTGGGTAAAGGTCAGGGTAAACGGGCTTAACTCGCCGCCTGGGAAAATTAAGATCTGCGGCGCGCGCTCTTTTTCATCCAGCGGGCGATCGCTCGCACTCTCTTTGTTTTCCGGCAGCCAGTCAAAGCCTTCGAGCGTGAGGTTTAAGCGCATCTCTTCGGGTAAGGTGATGGCTTTGAGCACTTTATCGTCGCTAATGGCCAGCCACTGGCTGGCTTGGGTTTTATCACGGCGCATAAATTGCCAACCGTTCTCTTCAATCCGCAAGCCAAGCAGCGCACCATCCATCACCGAATGCTCTTGCGCTTGTTGCAGGCGCACCATAAAACTGCGCGCTTGCTGCTCAAGCTCTCTGTCACCTTTTGCCCCGCCCATCGACAGCGTAACGCCCGTAGCCATCAGGCCCATCAGCATCGCCACAAGCATCATTTCCAGCATGGTAAAGCCGCGCGCATAGCGAAGGCCACGCAGGCCACGGCGCTGATGCACTAAGGCGCGGGGCACGGTGAGGTTAAGCACTTACTGGAAATCCTTGATGTTCCAGTTGCCGATGTCGTCATCGTTACCGGCTTCGCCATCTGGCCCCATGGAGAACAGGTCCATTTTGCCAAATTGACCCGGGCTCAGCAGTTGGTACTGGTTGCTCCATGGATCTTGTGGCAGACGCTTGATGTAACCATCAGAGCGGTAGCTGCGTGGCGCCGGCTCGCTTTCTGGCTTGGTAACCAGCGCTTCTAAGCCTTGCTCAGTGGTGGGGTAACGGTTGTTATCGAGCTTGTACATATCCAGCGCGTTTTCCAGCGCCACGATATCGGACACCGCTTTTTGCTGGTCCGCTTTCTCTTTGTTACCCATTAAGTTTGGCACCACCATACTGGCCAAAATGCCCAAAATAACGATAACCACCATAACTTCCAGCAACGTAAAGCCGGCTTGACGACGTTTGTTCATTACATACTCCAAAGTAACTAAAATTAGTTAACCATATTATTAAGTTCAAGGATCGGCTGCAGGATCGACATCACGATAAACAGTACGACCCCCGCCATTGAGACCACGAGCATGGGCTCAAACACGCCAAGTGCCAGCGTTACTTGCGCGGCAAACTCTTTGTCTTGGTTATCCGCCGCGCGCTCGAGCATGCTGTCGAGCTCACCGCTCTGCTCGCCGGAGGCGATCATGTGCAGCATCATGGGCGGAAAAATCTTGGTTTCAGTCAGCGCCGAGCGCAGGCTGGTGCCTTCGCGCACGCGGTCGGTCGCCTCAGAGATGCGCATGCGCGCGTAATCGTTCGACAACACCTCGCCCGAGATCTTCATGCCTTCTAATAATGGCACGGCACTGGCATTTAAAATGCTTAAGGTGCGGGCAAAGCGGGCAGTGTTGAGGCCGCGGCTCACGCGACCAATTACTGGCAAATTCAGTACTGCGTGGTGCCATTTACGCCGATTGTCGGCGTTTTTGAGCCAGCCTTGCCAAAGTAAACCGAGTCCGGCAAAGGCTAAGACAAAATAGAACCCGTAATTTTGCAGCAATTCACTGGTGCTAATCAAAAGGCGCGTAGTGGCGGGCAGAGTTTGCCCCATGTGCACAAACTGCTCGACCACTTTGGGCACCACCGCGGTCAGCAGCACGGTGATCACCCCGACGGCGACCATAGTCAGCACGATAGGGTAGATCATCGCTTGCAGCATTTTTGATTTCATCGCTTGGCGCTGCTCGGTGTAGTCGGCCAAGCGGTTCAGCACTTTATCTAAGTGACCGGATTTCTCCCCCGCCGCCACCATGGAGCGAAACAGCTGATCAAAGATGTGCGGAAACGCTGCCAGCGAATCGGCCATCGAGTAGCCTTCCACCACTTTACTGCGCACAGTGGCGACCATGCTGCGCAAATGGGCTTTTTCGCACTGCTCGGCCACGGCGCGCAGCGCTTCTTCAATGGTCAAGCCCGCGCCGACCAAGGTGGCAATTTGCCGCGTGATTAGAGCCAATTCTGAGGTCGACGCGCCGCGGCGCAGCAGCACAAAGCGGTTGGCTTCTTGCTTAACTTTCTCGCTGGTCTCCTTGACCTCGAGCGGCGTCATGCCCTGCTCGCGCAGGATCTGGCGCACTTGCCGCGCCGAGTCGCCCTCAAGCACGCCCTGTTTTGAGCGCCCCTTATTATCGAGCGCTTTGTATTCAAATGCGGCCACAGTGATTCTCCGGCAGCGCTGGGCGCAAGGCCCAGTCGCAAAGGGGGTGGTTTACGCGGGCGAATTAATCTTCGCGGGTGACGCGCAAAATCTCTTCTAAGGTGGTTTTGCCGGCCAACACTTTCGCAAAGCCGTCGTGACGGATGCTGGGTGTGTGGGCGCGGATCAGGCGTTCAATCTCTTGCTCACCTTTGGCGCTGTGAATCGCTTCACGCACGTTATCGTCTACCACCAACAATTCGTGGATGCCACTTCGGCCTTTATAGCCGCTGTGGTTACAGGTTTCGCAGCCCACTGGATGCCAAATTTGCTGATCTGGCGGCAAATCCATGCCCATGGTTTGGCGCTCTTGCTCGGTGGCTAAGCGCGGCGCGCGGCAATCTGGGCACAGGGTGCGGATCAGGCGCTGCGCGAGTACGGCGAGCAAGGACGATGAAAGCAAAAACGGCTCAACGCCCATATCGCGCATGCGCGTCACGGCACCGATGGCGGTGTTGGTGTGCAAAGTGCTCATTACCAAGTGACCGGTCAGCGAGGCTTGCACGGCAATTTGCGCAGTTTCCAGATCTCGGATTTCACCGATCATCACCACGTCTGGGTCTTGACGCAAAATAGCGCGCAGGCCGCGGGCAAAGGTCATATCCACTTTGGTATTAACCTGCGTTTGACCGACACCTTCTAAGTCAAATTCAATCGGATCTTCCACTGTTAAGATGTTGCGATCGCGCGAGTTGATTTCCGATAACGCCGCATACAAAGTGGTCGATTTACCCGAACCGGTCGGGCCTGTGACCAAAATGATGCCGTGCGGCTTACGAATACAGCTGCTGATAATGTCGCGGTTGCCGCGCGTCATACCGAGCTGCTTTAACTCCAAGCGCACGTTGTTTTTGTCCAGCAAACGTAATACTACGCGCTCGCCATAGCTCGATGGCATGGTGGAAACCCGCACGTCTACCGCGCGGCCGCCAATACGCAACGAGATACGGCCATCTTGCGGCACGCGCTTTTCGGCGATGTCCATGCGCGACATGACTTTGATCCGCGACACTAAAAGCGAGGCCAGTTTGCGCTGCGGGCGCAAAATTTCCCGCAGCACGCCGTCGATACGAAAACGGATCACCAGTGCTTTTTCAAAGGTCTCGATATGAATATCCGAGGCCTCTTCTTTGATCGCTTCGCTGAGCATGGCGTTGATTAAGCGAATAATCGGCGCGTCATCATCGGCATCGAGCAGATCTTCGCCTTGCGGTAAATCTTCGGCCAAGGTGAAAAAGTCCATCTCGTTGCCAAGATCTTCCATCAGCTGGCGCGCTTCTGAAGAGTCACGTTGGTACTGCTCCATCATCAGCTGCTCAAACTCATCGGCGCCCAGTTGCTCAATGCTAAATTGCGTGCCAGCGGCGACGCGGCGCACTTCAAGCAGTGTTTCTGGTGATACGCCACGGCGACACACCAGCACCACCGCACCGGCGCGCTCGGTAAAGACCACGCCAAAGTTGCGCGCAAAGGCGAACGGCAATTCAGGCAACTGCGTGCCTAAGTGCAGGTTCTCGGTCATTACTTGGCACCCTGTGTGTTACCGCCTTGTACAAACGGCTGGCCGACGGGCTGAGCCGGTAGCGACAAGGTTGCCACCGGCACCACGGTAGCGGCTACTGGCTTGACGCCAGCGGCTTGCATTTGCGCTTGGATAGCCGGTGAGGCGAGGGCGTCATCAATGCGCTGCTGCATCTCTGGCGTGGTCACCTCATCATGACCATATTCCGGCAGTACTAAGCGATCGGGTGAGGTCCAGTAGCTTTTATTTTCCTGCGCTTGCAATTGCTGGGCGCGGAACAGTGAGTATTTGCTGCTGGAAACGCTCGAGTACACCGCGGCATCACGCAAAATGGTCGGGCGGATAAACACCATCAAATTGCGCTTTGATTTACCGGTGTTGGTGGAACGGAACAATACGCCAAGGCCGGGGATATCGCCGAGCAATGGCACTTTAGATACCGTTTCGCTGGATTTTTCATCCATCAAGCCGCCAAGCACCACGGTTTCGCCACTTTTCACTAACACAGCGTTTTTGATGGTGCGAGTATCAAAGGTCGGGCCATCGGAGCCATCACCAACGGCGGTACTCGCAACGCTAGAAACTTCTTGCTCGATGTTAAGCAGTACTGAGTCGCCTTCGTTGATCTGTGGCGTCACAATCAGCTTGGTCCCCACCGTTTTACGTTCGATGGTGTTAAAGATGTTGTCGCCAGACGATGAGCTTTGTGAGCCAGATTTAACCGGAACTTCTTGGCCAACGTTAAACGAGGCCTCTTTGTTATCCATGGTGACGATGCTTGGCGTCGACAGGATATCGTTTTTGGTATTAGACGACAGCGCGGTGGCCAGCATGGCCCAGTCACCTTTATAAAAACCAGCGGCCATGCCGTTAAGACCAGCTAAGGCGTTTTGCAGCCCTTCATCGCCAGTATCGATGTTGCCATTGCTATCGACCGCGCCGGCCAAGCTGCCAATCGGTACACCGGCATTGGTAAACTGGGTGCCGCCGCCATTGGTATTGGCCCATTGCACGCCCAGACCCAAGCCATCGCTATCGGCCAGCTCAACGATGATCGCTTCAACCAGCACTTGCGCGCGGCGAATATCGAGTTTGGCAATAACTTGCTCAAGCTCGCTCATCACGTCCGGTTGGGCGGTGATGATCAAGGCGTTGGTTTTCTCATCGCCAGAAATAGCCAGCTTGCCGCCGCCGATCGCGCCGCCACCGCCAGTGTTCGAGCCGCCTTTCTTATCCGCGGCAATGCTGGAGCTAACGCCCTTAAGCACGTCGACTAACTCTTTGGCTTTGGCGTATTTGAGGTAAAACACGCGGGTGTTGCCTTGGCTTTTTAAGTCTTGATCTAAGCGGTTCACTAAATCGACCATACGCGCGCGCGCTTTCGGTTCACCGCTGATCACCACCGAGTTAGTGCGCTCATCGGCCACCACTTTAGGCGCCATCAGCTGGTTGCCGGCGCCGCCTGCAGCACTGCCATCGCGGGTCAGGCTGTTAACTAAACGCACCATTTCGCCAGCGGAGGCATAGTTGAGTTTGATGATATCCACTTCTTGGTCACCGGCGCGGTCCACGCGGCGCACCACTTCAACCAAGCGATTGACCACCGCCGCGCGGCCGGTGATCAGCAGCACGTTGGAGGGATCGTAATGCACCACGTTACCGCCGCCGGCGTTGTCGTTTAACTGGCGCAGCAGCGGTGCGAGTTCACGCACAGATACGTTGTGCACCGGCACCACGCGGGTGACCATCTCATCGCCTTGACCTGGATTGGTATCATCGACCACCGGAATGGCGGAGGTTTTGGCGTCTTTGGCGCGCACGACTTTCAGCACGCCGTTGCTCATCGGCACCACGGCAAAGCCGTAGACATCCAGCACGCTTAAGAAAAATTGATAATACTGGCCTTCGGTTAAGGAGTCGTAGCTGCGTACGTTCACTTTGCCGCGCACCGAGGGCTCGATAATGATGGTTTTGCTTAAGTTCTTACCAACGGTGTTGATGAACTCTTCAATTTCCACGCTTTTAAAGCTGGCGGAGTATTCGTTTGCCCAAGCGGAGCCTGTCATCATCAATGCGGCGGCGAGGCTGGCAAGACGCCAGTTTTTTCCTTTAATAATCATGCGTGATAGGACTCCAATCTTTATTCAGATAGCGAGATACTGAGGTCAAGCTGCTGTCCTTGCCGCTCAACAGTAACGGTTAATTCGGTCTTGCTGGTGAGCTGCTGCATCACTTGCATGGCTTGCTTTTGATCGCGCAGATCTAAGCCGTCAATACGCACGGCTAGATCGTTGGGTTCTAGACCAATTTGTTCAAACAGGGCCGGATTGCGCCCAGGATTTAAGCGATAACCCACAATTACGCCATTGACCCACGCGGGTGCAATGGTGAGATAGTCGTCTAAGTTCTCCGCGCTGGGCTTGTCGGCTTTTGGCGCCGCTTTGCTGGCGCTCGGCTTGGTCTGCGGTTTGGCGTATTTCTCGCCATCGAGCATCAAGGTTTCATCCCGACCGGCGTGGTCGATGATGATGCGGTCACTGTACATCTCGCGGATCCGCGCTTGTGTGCCGGTGATCACTTCATCAATACCGTATGAGGCTTGTTTGCCACTCATCGCGATAATGGCAATCGACTTGCTCGGGTTGGTGCTCGCGAGCACGCCGTGCAATTCGGCTTTTAAGCGGGTTTGCGGCGCATCGGTGGCGGCTTGCGCATCCACTTTTTGCACCTTTTTCTTCTCCACGTTGCCAAACAGCGCCAGCTGATTGAGCTTATCGAGTTGCAGACGTGCTGGTTGCCCCGCTTGGCCTTGCGCTAGTGCTGGCACCCAAATGGTGGGCTTGGCCGGCGTGCTCATGGCGATCAGGTGCCAGGTTAAACTGGCGCACTGCTGAGCCAAGATCAGCAGCAGCACCCAAAACAGGGGCTGCAGCAATTTAGTCAGCGGCAAGCGTTGGCACTGGGCCCACAACTGCATCAATTTGTCATTGCTTAACATTGGCTTCATGCTCATATCAACCTGGGGCGAACCAAAGATTTGGGCCAAAATTTGGCCGGCTATTTTCTACGTTTGCTTGCGCATGTTCAATGCAAACAGCGACACAATTTGGCAAAAATTAAAATTTACCTGATAAATCATTAACTTAAGCAGCCAAAGCGTGACGTTGGCCGCGGGCATTTTTCGCCGATGCGCGCCACATTTACCCCTTAAGTTAAAAACAAAGAGGCCAATCTCTTGGCCTCTTCGTCCGTGAAGGAGGGGTTAAGGGAGCTCTTGCCAGGCCTGTTGCACCTGCTCGGCCAAACTAGGCTTATAGCGGATGACGTTTGGCGGTTTGGGCTGGCTGGCGCGTGGCTTGGCCGGCGCCGCTTGGCGTGTGGGCGCAGGCCGTGGCATCGGTTCTGGCTCGGGCTCAACTAGCGCGGGCGCCGGCAATTCCACCGGCGGCAACGGCAGTGGCCGCGTGGTTAGCGCCTTGGGCTCGACGCGGATAAAGTCCGGCTTTATCACCGTTTTAACTTCGACTTTCTGCTCAATTGGCTGATGCGAGAGCTGTTGCCATGCATAATGGCCGCCTGCGCCTAGCCCCAGCGCCAGCAATACGGCGATCCAGACCCAGCGATGGCGGGTCGATGCTGGGCTGTGGTGTGTAGTGGCAAAGGCGGTGGCTGGGCCATTGGGCTGGTTTACCACCTGTTTGCGGCGCAAGGCATGCAGCAGCGAACTCATGGCGCCACCTCTTCTAAGCGCGGCATGGCTTCACCGGCCAGCGCATTAAGGCGCATCAAGGTGTGGCTGCCGGCGACGCCATCGGCGGGTAGGCCTTGGGCTTGCTGAAACTGCTGCAGTTTTAACGCCAGCGTGTCATCAAATTGACTAACCTGACGCACAGGCTGGGCGCTGGCGCGGCTTAAGGCGTCATCAAGCCATTGCCACAATGCGGGGCTGGCGCTGCGATCAATCGTGGTGGCCTCGCCTAAAGCTGGGCGCCAAAACAGGGTGTAACTGCCGGCCCAGTGATCTTCTAACCACTGGGTGGTCATTTGCCAGCGCTGCGCGCCGACCATCAACTCAGCTTGCGTCCCTTTAATGCTGACCAAGGTAGCGTAATACACGCCACTGGTGGCGTCATTTAAGCTGACCAAGGCGGGATGCCGCCAGCGGCGCAGCTCGCTTAAGCTCGCTTCCCCCTCAAGGCAGCGCAGGCCCGCCCGCGGCGCGCTGTCGCAGTGGGATTCATCGGGCTGCACGCCATAGCCCCACACTTCAAATAAGTTTGCCAGCGCCACATCGTGATCCAGCGCGGCATAAATGGCCTCACTGAGCTGCTTTTGTTGCAGCGGCGTTTCATCCACAGTGACGGCCACGGGGACTTTAATGATTTCCGGCGCCGGCGGCGCGCCAAATTTTTGCCAGCCAAACCAGCCGATAGCGGCAAAGGCGCAGGCCATGGCCACTGTAGCCAGCAGCGGCAGGCTCGATTTACCTTGGCCTGGGTCTTGGCGTCCACTCACCTCAAAGGCGGCGCGGCGAATATCGTCTTCATCTACCCGCTGACTGGCACGCGCATAGGCCGAGATCAGCGCGCGATCACAGACCAAGTTAATTAAGCGCGGTACGCCGCCGGTTAATTGGTGCAGCGCTTGGGTAGCGCGGGCGCTAAAAATGGGCTGCAAGCAGCCAACTAGCTGCAAGCGAAAGCGCACATAAGCATCCACATCATCGCGAGACAGCGGTAACAGGTGATAGCGCGCGCCAATACGCTGATCCACTTGGCGCAGCGCCGCTTGGCGCAGCATCAGCTGTAGCTCTGGCTGGCCGATAAGCACAATGTGCAGCAGTGCTTGCTCGGTGGCGTTGGGATTCGTGAGCAAGCGCAGCAGCTCAAGCACATCGGCACTTAACAACTGCGCTTCGTCAATAATCAGCGCGACGCCGTTGAGGCCGGCCTCATGCGTGGCGACCAGCTGCTGGCGAATAAGGTCAAACAGCTCTTTGATGCCGGCATCGGGGTGATAGCTAATTTTTAGCTCATCACAGATGGTGGCCAGCAGATCGCGCCCGCTAAGTGCGGGGTTAAATACGAAAATCGGCTGGGTTTGTGCCGGCAGTTGACGCAGCAAATAGCGCGCAATGGTGGTTTTGCCCGTGCCGACTTCACCGGTAAGCAGAATAAAGCTAGCGCCGGTTTGAATGCCATATTCAAGGTGCGCTAATGCCTCACCGTGCTGCTCGCTCATAAACAGCGATTTGGGATCTTGCAGCGGTGAAATTGAAAATGGGGGCTCGGACAAGCCAAAAAACTGCGTATACATGGGCTTTCTATCGTGCACTAACAAAAATGAAGCGCCAGAATAGCAAACTTGGCCTGCTTTGGCACCCTCCCTCAGCCAAGCTGCGCATTTTTACAGCAAAAGCGGCGCTTAATTGCCGCTAAATGGCTGCTAGCTTGGGGTGGCGCGCGGTAATTTATCGCCGATAGGCGGGGGTAAATAGGCATATAAAAGGCATGAAAACCGCGCTTGCGTAAAAGTATCGCCAATATGCTGCTTTTTTGCACAAAGCAGGGCGCAGGCCGCAAAGCAGGCCGCAAAATAGTATCACGCGTTATTTTTTTTCGTAAAATAACAGGCGCAAATTTGCCAAAAAAAGCAGACAGCTGCGGGCAAATCCCCTATCCTGTGCGCCGTTACGCACGTTTTATCCATTAAGTGCGGCAAAAGTAACAGTGTGTTATTTTTTGCGGTAAATTAATGGCGTGAGCGTCAAGGCAGCGAAAAACGCCAATTATTGTTAATTTGATGGGGTTATCCATGTTTGAGAAGTCTGTTGTTATTACTGCTGAAAACGGCCTGCACACTCGTCCTGCGGCTCAGTTTGTAAAAGAAGCTAAAGAGTTTGAATCAGACATCACCGTTGTTTCTGGTGGCAAATCAGCCAGCGCCAAGAGCCTGTTTAAGCTGCAGACCTTAGGTCTGACCAAAGGCACCGAAGTGACCATCCAAGCCGAAGGCGCCGATGCTCAGCAAGCGGTTGAAAAGTTGGTTGCTCTGATGGATGAGCTGGAGTAATTCCGCTCTTTCCCCTCAACATCGTTTTTAATAGGAAGGATTATGATATCTGGCATTCTCGCGTCCCCCGGTATCGCATTCGGTAAGGCGCTGCTTCTTAAAGAAGCTGAAATCGTTATCAATCAAAGCAAGATTTCTGCTGACCAGATTGAGAGCGAAATCCAACGTTTCCTCGATGCACGGGCCAAATCCGCCGTTCAGCTCGAAGCTATCAAAGCGATGGCTGGCCGCACCTTTGGTGAGGAGAAAGAGGCTATTTTCGAGGGGCACATCATGCTGCTCGAAGATGAGGAACTCGAAGGGGATATCCGATCCTTCATTAAAGACAACTTGGCGAGCGCAGACAAAGCGATCTACGCGGTGATCGAGCAGTACGCCTGCATGATGGCTGAACTCGATGATCCATACTTGCGCGAGCGCGCCACCGATTTTCGCGATATCGGCAGCCGTTTAGTGAAAAACGTGCTCGGTATTGCTGTGGTCAACTTAAGCACCATCGATGAAGAGGTGATCTTAGTGGCCAACGATCTGACCCCGTCTGAGACGGCGCAGATCAACTTGAAATATGTGCTGGGCTTTGTCACCGACATCGGTGGCCGTACCTCACACACCTCCATCATGGCGCGTTCATTAGAATTGCCAGCCATCGTGGGCACTAACGACATTACCAGTCGCGTGCAAAACGGCGATGTTTTGGTCTTAGATGCGATCAACAACCAGATTGTTATCAACCCAAGCGACGCGCAACTGGCTGAATTTAAAGCGATCCAAGCCCAGTTCCAGGCCGAAAAAGATGAGCTGGCTAAGCTCAAAGATCTGCCGGCTATCACCCTAGATGGCCACCAAGTGGAAGTGTGCGCCAACATCGGTACCGTAAAAGATACCGAAGGCGCGATCCGCAACGGCGCTGAAGGTGTGGGCCTGTACCGTACCGAGTTCCTGTTTATGGACCGTGACGCGCTGCCAACCGAAGATGAGCAATTCAAGGCGTATAAAGAAGTGGCAGAAGCCATGCCTGATCAGCCGATCATCGTGCGCACTATGGACATTGGCGGCGACAAAGAACTGCCGTACATGAACTTCCCGAAAGAGATGAACCCGTTCCTCGGCTGGCGTGCCGTGCGGATCTTCTTTGATCGCACCGACATTATGCACACCCAGCTGCGCGCCATTTTGCGTGCCTCGGCGTTTGGCAAACTGCGCATTATGTTCCCGATGATCATCTCGGTTGAAGAGTTCCGCAGCTTAAAAGCTACCGTCGAGCAGCTCAAAGCTGAGCTGCGCGCAGAAGGCCACGCCTTTGATGAAAGCATCGAAGTCGGCATCATGATCGAGACCCCAGCGGCAGCGATCATGGCGCACCATTTAGCTAAAGAAGTGGACTTCTTTAGTATCGGTACCAACGACCTGACCCAGTACACACTGGCCGTTGACCGTGGTAACGAAATGATCTCCGCGATGTACAACCCGTTGTCACCGTCTGTCTTGACACTGATCAAGATGGTGATAGATGCTTCGCACGCAGCCGGTAAGTGGACGGGCATGTGTGGCGAGTTGGCCGGTGACGAGCGCGCGACCCTGCTGTTGCTGGGTATGGGCTTAGATGAGTTCTCAATGAGCGCCATCTCGGTGCCACGCGTGAAAAAGCTCATCCGCAACACCAATTTTGCAGCAGTCAAAGCCATGGCCGATGAAGCTTTAAGCTTTGCCACCGCCGCCGAAATTGAAAGCTGCGTAGATAATTTTATTAAGGCTAACGTCGCCTGCTAAGCTAGGATACGTTGCCAACAGCGCGGTCAATGAGTGGCCGCGCCTAAAATCAATTTGTTAGGAGCTCATCATGGGTTTATTTGATTCAATCAAAAAAGCGTTCTCTGGCGAAAGCGCAGACACCAGCGGCATCGAAATCTTTGCCCCACTTTCTGGCGAAATCGTGGCTATTGAAGATGTGCCTGATGTGGTGTTTGCTGAAAAAATCGTTGGCGACGGTATTGCGATCAAGCCAGCGGGCAACAAAATGGTTGCGCCTTGCGACGGTACCATCGGTAAAATTTTTGAGACCAACCACGCGTTCTCTTTAGAATCAGATTCAGGTATCGAACTGTTTGTACACTTTGGTATCGACACCGTTGAGCTCAAAGGCGAAGGTTTCAAGCGTATCGCCCAAGAAGGCCAGCAAGTTAAGCGCGGTGACACCATCATCGAGTTTGACTTGGCTGTATTGGAAGCCAAAGCTAAATCAACTCTGACCCCAGTGGTTATCTCGAACATGGACGAGATCAAAGAGCTGGTGAAGTTAACCGGTAGCGTAGTTGTGGGCGAGACCCCAGTTATCCGCATCAAAAAGTAAGCTATCACGCCGATAG
Organism: Aeromonas sp.; assembly: GCA_051658125.1. Taxonomy (GTDB): domain Bacteria; phylum Pseudomonadota; class Gammaproteobacteria; order Enterobacterales; family Aeromonadaceae; genus Aeromonas. The sequence goes on along the minus strand of JBOFMA010000016.1, from coordinate 49,889 downwards.
CGTGATGATGCCGACATAAAAAACCGAAGCGAATGCTTCGGTTTTTTTTTGCCTTGCCCACCGATTTGCTGACTACACCGGCGCCCACCAACGCTGCCAAGGGCCGGTGAGTGGGCAAACACCGCGCTCTTCGCTGGCCGCCCAGCCTAGGTGGGTATAAAACGCCTGCGCGGGGTGATTGGCACTCGCTACTTTGAGGCTTAACCGGCCACTGGCCTGCTGCGCGACCAAAGCCAGCAGCGCACGGCCAAGGCCACCGCGCTGCCCATCGGGCGCCACATACAGGTGATGGATGAAATTATCCGGCGCCCACAGGCTGATAAAACCTAAATACACGCCCGTAGCACGCGCTTGCGCCAGCCATATCTGCTCACCTTGGGTGTGCGGGGAAAAATCGGCCACGGCAAATTGTGCCGGATTGACCCATGGAAAGGTGCGGCAGCGTGCTTGCCAATAGAGTGTGGCCAGTGGCGACGCATCGGCGGCGGTGGCCGTGCGCAAAATAAAGGCCGGGAACGATGGCTTAACCATTGCTGTGACGCAGCTCCTATCATCGATGGCTCAGCTCGTTATACTGCTTTTACCCCGAGTATGGATAGCTTAAGGAGTGACATCTATGGAGATAAAGCAGTTAACCGCCAGTGTGTATATACCGGCACAGATTGAAGCGGTGTGGCACGCGTGGACCACCGAAAGCGGTTTGCGCAGTTTTTTAGCCCCCGAATGTTTAGTCGTTGCCGAGCCCAATGGCCCGTTTGAGATCTATTTTCGCCCCGATGCGCCGTTTGGCGAGCGGGGCACTGAAGGCTGCCGCGTGATGGCGGTGATGCCGCATGACTTGCTCAGCTTTAGCTGGAATTTTCCGCCCGCATTACCTGAACTGCGCACGCAAAAAACGCAAGTGACCTTGCATTTTACGGCCGAAGGCAGCGGCACCCGCTTGCAATTGCGGCACTGCGGCTGGGCCAATGATCCTGACTGGGCGCGCGGTTATGATTACTTTTGCACCGAGTGGCTGGAAGAAACCCTGCCGCGCTTGGTCTATCGCTTTACCCATGGGCCGATCAATTGGCAGCAGCCGCCTAACGCCACCGCGTTAAAAGCACTAGCCCAATAGCGCGTTATGCTCGCGTGCTAGCATGCTAAGCCAAACGTAGTCCTAACGCCCGAGCGCAGTGCCCTCGGGCGTTAGTTTACCGGTTAAGGCGCCGGTATGGGCTTACATCCATCTGCCTGCTCCCGCGCGTATACCGAATGTTGCTGATGTTAGGCTTGAGCTTGGCTAAGCGCAAAACCGAGTTGCTGGCGCAAATAGGCGCCAGCACCCAGCAAACCTGGCGCTGGATGGGTGATGAGAAACACCGGAATGGCCGCCACATAGTCGCGAAAGCGGCCTTTATCTTCAAATGCGGCGCGAAAGCCCGAGCGCAAAAAGAACGCCTCAAAGCGCGGCACAATGCCGCCGGCCAGATAGACGCCGCCAAAGGTGGCCATCGACAGCGCCAAATTGCCGGCAAAGCGGCCTAGTTGCGCGCAAAACAAGGCCAGCACCGCTTGGCAATCGGGGCAGGTTTGCTCAAGTGCGCGGCGCGTGACCTCGCTTGGCGTCAGAGCCTGCGGCGTGCGGCCGTCACTTTCCACCCACGCTTCATACACATTGACCAATCCGCTGCCCGAAAGCAGGCGCTCGGCCGAGACGTGGCCAAATTTTTTGCGCAGGCATGCAAGCAGCGCATCTTCGCGCGCGCTGGTGGCGGCAAAATCCACATGGCCGCCTTCACCGGGTAAACTGAGCCATTGGCCTGCCACCGGTAGCAGGTGCGCAACGCCAAGGCCGGTGCCTGCACCAAAGATGACGCAAGGCTTATCGCTTTGCACCTCGCCGCCGCCCAAGCGCACGCTATCGCTGGCGCCGAGCATCGGGATCGCCATAGAGACGGCGGTAAAATCGTTGATGACGGTAAGCTGCTTTAGGCCCAATTTATTTTGCAACTCGCGGCAGGAAAACGCCCAACTGTGATTGGTCATGGCCACCCAGTCACCTTGCACTGGGCAGGCAATGGCGATGCAGGCTTGCGCTACATTGGCTTGCTCGCGCGTCAGATAGTGCAAAACTGCCGCCTCAAGGCTGGGAAAATCACCACCCTTCAGGTGGGCACTGCGGCTTAGCGCGCCAGTGGCCAGTTCACATAAGGCAAAGCGGGCATTGGTGCCGCCCACATCGCCGACCAACGCATGGGTATGCTGCATAACGACTCCTGTGAATAAAACGTCCGTGCGCGCCGATGCTAGCGGATTTGCGTTGTCGGCGGCAGCGCGGGCCGCGTTAAACGTGGCGCGGGGCACATTTTTGCCCGTGGCCAGTGGCTAAAGGGCGCCATGGGCGGCCTGGCTAGGCACCGAGTGGCCGTGGTCGGGGCAACGCGTGTCTAGCCCCGGTGGCACAATTTTTAGATCTCAATCATGTTTTATCCCCTAGCAGTTAGAGCTGGGGCAAAAACTCGGGTATGGTGACCTCGGGGTGGGCACAAAGCCCCGCGTGCGGGCTGGTTTGGCGCGCGTAAGATGGACGCTGGCAGCATGGGATAAGCACAGGAGTGGCGATGAATATCCTCGAGAAGATGAAGGATCACTGGGAAAAATTAAGTAAATCTGAGCGCAAGGTGGCCGAGGCGATTTTGCGCGTCCCGCACGAGGCGATGCATTCAAGCATTGCGGCGCTGGCACAGTTGGCCGGCGTGAGTGAACCGACAGTCAACCGCTTTTGCCGCCGGTTAGAAACCAAAGGCTTCCCCGATTTAAAACTGCATCTGGCCCAATGCTTGGCCAATAGCCCCAGCTACGTTAGTCGCCATATCGAGCAAAACGACGGGCCAGAAACTTATTGCGCGAAAATTTTTGAATCAAGCATTGCTTGTTTGGACGCGGCCAAAGCCAGCCTTGACCCGCTGCTGGTCAATCGCTGCGTGGATCTGCTGACCCAAGCGCGGCGCATTTATTTTTTCGCCTTAGGCGGCTCGTCGGCGGTGGCGCGCGATGCCCAAAACAAGTTTTTGCGCTTTAACATGCCGGTGATGAGCTTTGCCGATGTCGCCATGATGCGCATGAGCGCGCTCAATTGCAGTAGCGGCGATGTGGTGGTGTTGATTTCGCGCCGAGGTCAGCAGGCGGCGCTTATCGAGATGGCGCAACTGGCACGGGCGCATCAGGCGACAGTGATGGTGATCACCGCGCCCGATTCTGCGCTGGCGAGCGCGGGGCAACTACTGCTGCCGCTGTGCGAGGCGAGTGATGATGATATCTACATGCCGATGGCCTCACGCTTGGCGCAAATGACGCTAATTGATGTGCTGGCCACCGGTTTTGCGCTGCGCCGCGGCGCGCAGACGCTGGATCACCTCAAACGCGTGGATGCTGGGTTGCAAGCGCACGAGTTGGCGTCCTGTTCACTTTGTTAAATTTACATGGAGTAAGGCATGGCTAGACGGACCAAGATTGTTACCACGTTAGGACCCGCTACGGATCGCCCAGGCGTGTTGGCCGGCATTATTGCCGCGGGTGCGGATATGGTGCGGATGAACTTTTCCCACGGCAGCGCAGCAGATCACATCGCGCGCGCGCAGCAAGTGCGGGATATCGCCGCTAGCCTTGGCCGCCATGTGGCGATCATGGGTGATTTGCAAGGGCCGAAGATCCGCGTATCCACCTTCAAAGAGGGCAAAATCACGCTGGCCATCGGCGATCGCTTTGTGCTGGATGCCGCACTCGGCAAAGGCGCCGGCGATCAAGCCCAAGTAGGCATAGATTACAAATGCCTGCCTGAGGATGTGCAGGCGGGCGATATTTTGCTGCTCGATGATGGCCGCGTGCAGCTAAAAGTGCTGGAGGTTGCCGGCACGCGCATTCACACCGCGGTGACTGTGGCGGGGGTGCTGTCAAATAACAAGGGTATTAATAAACAAGGTGGCGGCCTGTCGGCGCCGGCGCTCACCGATAAAGACAAAGAGGACATCAAAACCGCGGCCAAAATGGGCGTGGACTATTTGGCGGTCTCGTTCCCGCAGTGCGGCGATGATCTGCGCTATGCCCGCGAACTAGCCCGTGCGGCCGGTTCGAATGCCAAAATTGTGGCCAAAGTGGAGCGCGCGGAAACCGTCGCCAGTGACGCGGCCATTGAAGATATTATTTTGGGCAGCGACGCGGTGATGGTGGCGCGCGGCGATTTGGGGGTGGAAATTGGCGATCCTGAATTAGTTGGCGTGCAGAAAAAGCTGATCCGCCATTCACGGCGCCTGAACCGAGTGGTGATCACTGCCACCCAGATGATGGAGTCGATGATCTCAGCCCCGTTGCCGACCCGCGCCGAAGTGATGGATGTGGCCAACGCGGTGTTAGATGGCACCGATGCGGTGATGCTCTCGGCCGAAACGGCTGCGGGGCAGTTCCCGCTGGAAACGGTGACGGCGATGAGCAATGTCTGCCTGGGCGCCGAAAAGCACCCCAGCATTAATGTCTCAAATCACCGCATGACCTCGACCTTTACCAATGCCGAAGAGGCGGTGGCGATGTCGACTATGTATGCCGCCAACCATTTGGCAGGCGTTAAAGCGATTGTCGCCTTGACCGAATCGGGCACCACGCCGCTATTGATGTCGCGCATTAGTTCTGGCTTGCCGATCTTTGCCCTATCACAGCACGAAAAAACCTTGGCATGGTGCAACTTGTACCGCGGCGTGACGCCGGTGCTGTTTGACGCCGATGAGAGTAAACCTGTGTATGAGGTGTGCCGCGCGGCGCTGGCCACGCTTAAAGCGCAGGGCTGGCTGGCGGCGGGTGATACGGTGATTTTGACCCACGGTGATGCCATGGAGACCATCGGCAGCACCAACACCTGCAAGGTGATGCAAGTCGATTAAAGCTGGGCTGCCGCGCGCCTTGTCTGTTGCCTGCATTGATGGGTCAATGGCGCGTGATGCTAACCTTTGCGCATAACAGCTAAAAAATAGGCAGTTATTGCGTTTTAAATAGCCATTTGCGATGTTGTGCTAAAAAAGCACTTGAAGTTAGCAGAGGGCTCACTATAATACGCGGCGTTATCGGGTGACCGATAACGCCTTTCTTTTGCGGGAATAGCTCAGTTGGTAGAGCACGACCTTGCCAAGGTCGGGGTCGCGAGTTCGAGTCTCGTTTCCCGCTCCAATTTCACACTTCTGTGAACTCTTCAAGATTGCCTGTGGCGCGTTAGCAAAGCGGTTATGCAGCGGATTGCAAATCCGTTTAGTCCGGTTCGACTCCGGAACGTGCCTCCATATCTCCTCGTTATTGTCCTTACGCAGATTTCACCTGTGTTTCTGCGCTCGTTTTCTTTTTGCCTTTAAACCGCCGCGGTTGGGTTGTTGCCATCGTGCTACGTTACGTTACGCGTGTTGGTGTGAATTTTTAGCTTGCTTGCGCTGGCCGCACTATCCGTACATCTGCACGCGGCATCCGTGCCCGCAGGCGTGGCAAGCGCCCGCGGGCTGTTATGCTGTGCGCGCAGGCGTTGGGATGGGATCAGGGCGCGGGGTAAAAGCCGCCTAGCACCACGGCTCGCTTAGCGCCCGTGACTGCCGGCAGATTACCGCTGAGCTGCTGGCAGTAGCGCATGGCCAGCCACGCAAAGGCCGCGCCTTCCACCCAATCGGCGTCAATGCCCAGCGCATCGGTGGCGGCGAGCTGCCACTGCGGGGTTAAGCTAGCCAGTTCGGCTAGTAGCGGCGCATTGTGCCGCCCACCGCCGCAGACAAACAAGTCCGCGCGCTGGCCTGAGGCCAGCGGTGGCAGTTGCTGGGCAATCGAGTGGCAGGTGAGCGCTTGCAACGTACGGGCAATATCGGCGGGCGCGAGCGCTGTGAGCCCCAACGCGGCCACATGCGCTTCGAGCCACGGCAAAGTAAAGTGCTCGCGGCCCGTGCTTTTGGGATAAGGCGCGCTAAAGTACGGCTCGCTGAGCAGATGAGCGAGCAGGACCGTGTGCACCTCGCCACGACTGGCCCATGCGCCGTTAGCATCGTAGCCGCGGGGGCAGAGGGGGTGCTGGCGCTGATACCACGCATCGAGCAGGGTATTTGCCGGCCCGGTGTCAAAGCCCACCACCGCCTCCTCGGGCCCAGGTAGCACTGAGATATTGGCAATGCCGCCTAAATTTAACACCACGCGTAGCTGCCCGGTCTGGGCAAACAGGGCTTGGTGAAAGGCCGGCACCAAGGGCGCGCCTTGCCCGCCTTGCGCCATATCGGGGCGGCGAAAATCACTCACCACGTTGATGCCGGTGCGCGCCGCCAGCAGGGCCGGATTGCCAATTTGTAGCGTAAAGCCAAGCCCTGGGCGATGGCGAATAGTTTGGCCGTGCGAGCCAATAGCGCAAATGGCACTGGATTCGAGCTGCGCTTTTTCCAGCAGCGCGTGGGTGGCTTTAGCAAATTGCTCGGCGACTAAATTATCCGCCACGCCTAAGCGATCAATTTCATTCTCGCCGGGCAAACATAAGGCGCTTAATTCCCGCGCCACCGCGCTTGGCCAAGGCATGCCTAGCGCCGCAATCACGCGGCAGGGATGCGTGGCATCACTGTGAATTAACACCGCATCTATGCCATCAAGGCTGGTGCCTGACATCAGGCCAATGTAGTAATTTGCCATCTTATCTCCTTGGGATCGCTCGGCGCGCCACCGCCGGCGCGGCGGCAGTTTACAACCTTTCCCTTTCCGGCGGCAGATCTGTAATATGAGCCACTTTATTATTCGTGACGGAGAGTCAACAATGTCCCAGCTTGAGGTAGCGTTAGCCGAGATCAAACGCGGCGCGGAAGAAATTCTGGTGGAAAGTGAACTGGTTGCCAAATTAAAAGAAGGTCGTCCTTTGCGCATTAAATTAGGCATGGATCCGACGGCGCCAGATATCCATCTGGGGCATACCGTGATCTTAAATAAGCTGAAAACCTTCCAAGATCTGGGTCACGAAGTGATTTTGCTAATTGGTGATTTCACCGCTATGGTCGGCGATCCGTCGGGCAAAAACACCACGCGTCCACCGCTGTCGGCCGAGGCTATTCAACATAACGCGCAAACCTACGCCGAACAGGCGTTTAAAATCCTCGATCCGGCGAAAACCAAGATTGTGTACAACTCTAGCTGGCTGGGTGAATTGGGCGCCGCGGGCATGTTAAAGCTGGCGTCAAAGCAGACGGTAGCGCGCATGATGGAGCGGGATGACTTTAAAAAGCGCTACGCTGGTGGTCAGTCGATTGCCATTCACGAATTTATCTATCCGCTGCTGCAAGGTCATGATTCGGTTGAGTTGAAAGCCGACGTGGAGTTAGGCGGCACGGATCAGAAATTTAACTTGCTGATGGGCCGTGAATTGCAAAAAGAGGCGGGTATGGCCGCGCAGTGTGTGCTGATGATGCCGCTGCTGGTGGGCTTAGATGGCGTGAAAAAGATGTCAAAATCGGCCGCTAACTACATTGGCGTGCACGATGCGCCCACAGAGATGTTCGGTAAAATTATGTCGATCACCGACGATCTGATGTGGAATTACTACGAACTGCTCTCCACCCGTCCGCTGGCAGAAATCGACGGCTTTAAATCAGGCATTGCCGCCGGCACGTTAAACCCACGCGATGTGAAAATTTGGCTGGCTAAAGAGATCATTGGTCGCTATCACGATGCTGCGGCCGCAGAAGCTGCGCATGAAGATTTCACCCAGCGCTTTAGCAAAAACGCCATTCCTGATGAAATGCCAGAAGTGACCTTGACGCTCGAAGGCGCAGGTTTAGCGATTGCCAATGTGCTCAAAGCCGCGCAACTGGTAGACACAACGTCAGAAGCGTTGCGCATGATCAAGCAAGGCGGCGTGAAGATCGACGGCGAAAAAGTTGAAGACGGCAAGTTGCTCGTTGGCGCCGGCACCGCTGTGTACCAAGTCGGCAAGCGCAAATTTGCCCGCATTAGCGTGCAATAAGCGGCCACGCTAAAGAAAAAGAGCCCGTCAGATGACGGGCTCTTTTTTTAACGCTTAGTGAATGCTCAGCAGCTGCACATCAAAGATCAGCAGTGCGCCGGGGGGAATTTTGCCGCTGCCCTGCTCGCCATAGGCTAAATGGGCGGGGATAAAAAAGCGCGCCACTTCGCCCTCCACCATCAGCGGCAGCCCTTCACGCCAACCAGGGATCACCTGTTTTAAGGCAAACTCCAGCGGCTCACCGCGGCCGATGGTGCCATCAAAGCCTTTGCCATCAATAAATTTGCCTTGGTAGTGCACGCGTACGCGGCTTTGCGCACTGGGGTGTAAGCTGCCACTGCCAGGGGTCAGCACTTCATACTGTAGGCCAGAGGCGGTGGTTTTGACTTCGGGGCGGCGGCGGTTTTGCGCTAGAAACTCTTCCGCTTGCTCTAAAAAATCCTGAGCAATCCGCTGATTGCGCCGCGTGGTGATGAGATAAAAAGCCAAGCTTAGGCACACCACGAGCACAAGAATTACATTGACCATTTCACTTCCCTACATAAAACCCGCAAGGCGCCGATTTTAGCCCAGCCAACGCGCGCTGGCGAGGGCCGGCGGTGGACAAATCTTTGCCCGCCTCGGTAACGGGCCGCGAGGTATCAGTGCACTAACCACAGCATGGCGCCGGGCAGGGCAAAGAACAGGCCCAGCACATAGCTCAGTGCCAGCCATTTATTCTCGCTGCCAACGCGGGCAAGGTATTCGGCGGCCAGCAGGGGCAATTCACGCAGCGGCGCTATGCCATAAATCAGCGCCACGGCAAACAGGTTAAACAGCACATGCACCAGCGCAATGGTCAGCGCCAACTCGGCCGCCGCACCGGTGATGGCGGTCGCGGCCAGCAGGGCCGTAATCGTGGTGCCGATGTTCGTGCCTAAGGTGAAAGGATAGAGCTGACGGGTGGTAAACACGCCGCCGCCGGCCAGCGGGATCATCAGGCTGGTGGTGGTGGATGAGGACTGTACCATGATGGTGACTAAGGTACCTGAGCCGATGCCAAATAATGGGCCGCGGCCGAGGGCGGCGTGCAGCCACTCTTTTGCGCGGCCCACCAGTACTTGCGTTAGCACTTTGCCAAGGCTCGTGACGCAAATCAAGATCAGCACAATGCCTAAGGCAATCGTCGCCAGCGCCGCGCCTTTAGCTGGCAATAAGGCCGCTAGTTGCTTGATCGCCGCCATCGCTGGGGCGGTCAGTGGCTTCATAAAATCCATGCCCTGCATCGACACATTGCCCGCACCGGCGAAAAAATCTGCCAGGGCACCGGCACTTTTTTCTAGCAGGCCAAACAGCAACTCCAGCGGCAAGAAAATGGCCACGGCCAGCAAATTAAAAAAATCGTGCACGGTGGCGGCGCTAAACGCGCGGCGAAATTCGGTGTTATCACGTACATGGCCGAGCGAGACAATGGTATTGGTGATGGTGGTGCCAAGGTTGGCGCCCATCACCATGGGAATAGCCATCGCCATCGGCAGGCCGCCGGCCACGAGACCGACAATAACCGAGGTCACGGTGCTCGATGACTGCACCAAGGCGGTAGCCAAAATGCCCAGCAGCAGCGCCACCAGTGGGTGGTCGGCAAAAGCGAAAATGCGCGCCGCGCCTGCCGCGCCACCAGAGAAATCCTTAAAGCCGGCGGAGATTGCCGCCACCGCGACCAAAATGAGATAAACCAGACCGATCACACTTAACCAATTGGCCACAGCGCGGGCGGGTGAAGGCGTGGTGACATGGGGCATAGCATTCCTCTTGGGCATAACAGGTGACCGTGGAGGTCAAGGTTGAACAGCGCGTGGCATGTTGCCGCGCATCAGCCCCGATGGGCAGGCGTATTAAACCGATGCTTAATGACAGAAATATGACAATGTGATGTTTTTATGACGCTTTGATGACAACAGCCGAGTTCATCAAAGCGATGGGCGCGAAAAGAACTCGTGGTGGCGATAAATGGGGCAAGTGCAGGGCTGGCAATGGGGCACAAAAAAAAGAGAAGCTGAAGCTTCTCTTTTTTATTGCAGCCGGACTTTGGCTACGCGGTCACGCAACCGGCAGGATTACTGCACGTCGCTGACTTCTTCATACTCGCGAAAGGGAATGCGCAGCACTGCTAAGCGGATAAACAGGTAGAGCGCGCCAATGGCGCCCCACGCCAAGCCTAATTCCAGCGAGCTGGCTTCTAAGTTCGCCCACAACACGCCGATAGTGCAGGCGCCGAGTAGCGGCAGCACTAAATAGCGCAGGTTATCGGCCAGCGACTTGTTGCGCTTGTCTTTGATCCAGAACTGGCCAATCACGGACAGGTTGACAAAGGTAAAGGCCACCAAGGCGCCAAAGTTCACCAGTGCCAGCGCCGTGTCTAAATCAAACGCGACCGCTGACAGCGCCAAGGCACCGACGAGCAGCACGTTAATCGCTGGCGTGCGCCACGCGGGGTGAATGTAGCCAAACACGCGTTCAGGCAACATGCGATCGCGGCCCATCACATACAAAATGCGCGATACGCCGGCGTGCGCCGCCATGCCGGAAGCCAGTACCGCCACCGTTGTGCACACTAATACGACGCTTTGGAACAAGGTGCCGCCGACATACAGGGCAATTTCCGGCAGCACAGCGTCAGGCGAGCTAAAGCGCGCTAAATCAGGGAAATAGAGCTGCAAGCAGTAAGAGACCGAGACAAAGATCACGCCGCCAATCAGCGCGGTGAGCACTATAGCTTTGGGGATCACTTTATCGGCGTTGGGCGTCTCTTCTGACAGCGAGCTTAAACCATCAAAGCCCAAGAACGAGAAGCACAAGATGGTCGCGCCAGTAAACAGCGGCACCATGTCAGCCGAGGCAAAGTGGAACGGGCGGCTGCTGATTAACGTCGCCGCGCCTTCGCCGTGGAAAATCCCCCACGCCATCAGACCAATAAACACAGCAATGATCGCCAACTGGATCAAAACGATGGTGCCGTTGAAATTGGCGACCACGCTGATACCGCGCAGGTTTAAAAAGGTCATGACAGTGACAAGGCCAAAGATATAGATCCAAGGATCGACCATAGGGAACATGGCTTCTAAATAGATCTTGGCCAGCAGGATATTGATCATCGGCATGAACATATAGTCCAGCAGGGAGGACCAACCCACCATAAAGCCAACGTAAGGGTTAAACACCTTCTGGGCGTAGGTATAAGCAGACCCCGCTGAAGGGAATTTGCGTACCAAATGGCCATAACTAAACGCAGTGAGCAAAATGCCCCCTAGCGCCAGCAAATAGGCAGTGGCAACTCGGCCATCGGTGATCTCACCGACAATGGCAAAGGTATCAAATACCGCCATAGGCGTGAGATAGGCTAGCCCCATCACCACGACCTGAACAAGGGTAAGGGTCTTCAGCAGCTTAGCGCTTTGAGTTGCCATTACGCTTTCTCCTCCATCAGTGCGCACACGGGCGTGTGGGCACAAACTTGCAACGAGCTTGCTGCCAGTGGCAGACAAACATCACAGGCGCCGGGGAAGCGCACACCGGACACCGCCGGCAGGAAAGCATTGATACGCCCCATGTTATTCCTCTTTACGTCAGGAGATTGTTGTCAATCTCAGCTATCAATTCCGGAGTTATTCCGGCCTCTTTATGGTGGGTTTTTTTTCATAACAACGTAAAAAACCGATGCGCGAGCATCGGTTCCTTAAATTGGCGGCGTATTTTGCATTCGGGGCACTGCGTTGACAAGCGATTATTTGAGCTATCGCGGATCTTTTTACCGGCCCCGAACCTCTTAACGATCGAGGTAGCGCCCTTGCTCTATTTCACGCTCGCGCTGGCACTCGGCCAGATAGATAGCGGCCGCGACAGGGGGGACGTTGTGGTAGCGATCAATGGCGTTGGACACCATTAATTGCAAGGTGGTGGCATTTTTTGATTTGCGAAATTTGCGCAGCCAATGGCCTTTATCGCTTAACTCCGCCATGCTAAGGGTGGCATCTAACATAGTGAACTCTGTATTTAGTCAATAAAAATAAGGTAACGCTACGCTACGGGCCGGTATCAACCGAGCGCCCGTGGTTAGGTGTGCGCGTAACGCCAGTTACGCGCCGGCGACTAAGCCCACGGCGGCATACACACGGGCCAGCGTGGCTTGTGCGCGGGCGTTAGCTTTGCGCGCGCCATCGGCCAAAATCGCCTGCAAATGGGCTTCATCTTGGCGCAAGGCATGAAAGCGCGCTTGGATCGGCTCGAGCAGGGCGACCACTGCCTCGGCCGTTTCAGTTTTTAAGTGGCCGTACATTTTGTCCTTAAAATGCACTTCCAACTCGCTGATGGGCCGGCCCGAGGCGCCCGAGAGCAGGGTGAGCAAATTGGCCACGCCGGGTTTATTTTCCACATCAAAGTGTACGCTGGCCGGATCGTCAGAGTCGGTCATCGCGCGCTTAATTTTTTTGGCAATCTGCTTGGGGTCTTCTAACAGGCCAATAAAGTTCGCGGCATTATCATCTGACTTGGACATTTTTTTCGTCGGATCTTGCAAGCTCATAATGCGTGCGCCCGCGGTGGGAATAAATGGCTCCGGCAGGGTGAAAATATCACCATACAGGTTATTAAAGCGCGTGCAAATATCGCGGGTTAATTCTAAGTGCTGCTTTTGATCGCCGCCGACCGGTACTTGGTTGGCCTGATAGAGCAAAATATCCGCGGCCATCAGCACCGGATAATCAAATAAGCCGACGTTGACGTTGTTTTCAAAGCGCGCGGCTTTATCTTTAAACTGCGTCATACGCGACAACTCACCCATTTGCGTGTAGCAATTGAGCAGCCAGCCTAATTGCGCGTGCGCTGGCACATGGGATTGAATAAACACCGTGCTTTTATTGGGATCAATGCCCACAGCTAAATAGAGTGCGGCGGCATCTAAGCAAGCGCTGCGCAAGGCCGCGGGATCTTGGCGGGTGGTAATGGCGTGCAGATCAACGATGCAATACAGGCAATCGTAATCATCTTGCATATTCACCCATTGACGCAGTGCGCCCATGTAATTACCGATGGTTAATTGCCCAGACGGTTGGGCGCCACTAAAAACAACAGGTTTTGCCATGACACAATCCTTAAATTATTAAAGCGCCGCGCGCAGTCGCGCGGCGGACGTGATTCGGTTGGCGCCAATTAGCCGGCGGTTGGCACGTTGGCCAAGGCTTGGCGCATTTGATCAATCACTGCGCGGTAATCGGGCGCCGAGAAAATGGCGGAACCGGCCACAAACATATCGGCGCCAGCGGCCGCAATTTGCGCAATATTGTCAACTTTCACGCCGCCATCGATCTCTAACCGGATGGGGCGGCCGCTTTGCGCAATGCGGGCACGCACTTGGCGCAATTTATCTAATGTGGCGGGAATAAAACTCTGGCCGCCAAAGCCAGGATTCACGGACATTAATAAAATAACGTCGAGCTTATCCATAACGTAATCTAAATAATGCAACGGCGTGGCTGGATTTAATACCAAGCCCGCTTGGCAGCCTTGCTCTTTAATCAGACCCAAGCTGCGATCAATATGCTCAGATGCTTCTGGGTGAAAGGTAATAATCGAGGCGCCGGCTTTAGCAAAATCAGGGATCAGGCGATCTACTGGTTTGACCATCAAGTGCACGTCAATCGGCGCCGTGATGCCGTAATTGCGCAACGCATCGCACACCATGGGGCCTATGGTCAGGTTAGGCACATAGTGGTTATCCATCACATCAAAGTGCACCACATCAGCGCCAGCGGTTAACACCTGGGCCACATCGTCGCCGAGTCGAGCAAAATCTGCCGATAAGATAGACGGCGCGATTAAATAATCTTTCATGGTTAACATCCTGTAACACGTTGCGTTAAGCGACAACTCGACGTGGGACAGCAACAGGCGCGGATTTAAGGGGCTGGTGGGCTCTTATCTGCGCGCTAACATCTGCACCCAGGTCAAAAAATGTCGCAATTTTATCGTAAAAGATCGCGCAATACGATCTTTTCACCGAGAGAGGTTTAAAAAGCGCTCAGGCGCGCTTTTTATCGTTATTTTTTCACGCCCCGATACAGCGCAAATAATTCCGCCACTTTATTGCGCCCAGCACCATTGCGGCTAATCGTGCGTTTGACTTGAATTTCATCGAGTTTCGCGCCGCGATATAACTCACGGGTGAGTGGAATATCGTGATTGCTAATGAGCACCGGCACACCGTGCTGCTGGCTGCATTCACGGGCCATGCGGGCGAGCAGGGCTTGATCATCGAGCGTAAAGCCACTGGCGGCATAACTGGTAAAACTGGCGGTGGTCGACAGCGGTGCATACGGCGGATCACAATAGATCACCCAATCTTTTTCGGCCTGCGCCATGGCATTGGCATAGCTATCGCAAATAAAAGTGGCGCGCTGGGCTTTTTGCGCAAACAGGGTTAACTCTTTTTCGGGGAAATAAGGCTTTTTATACGAGCCAAACGGCACATTAAAGCCACCTTTTTTACTATAACGGCATAAGCCATTAAAGCCATGTCGGTTGAGATATAAAAACAGCAGCGCGCGTTCATAATTACAGCGACTTTGATTAAATTGAACGCGAAAGCGGTAATAGGCCGCTTTATTATTATGCTCTGGCACAAATAACTGCTGCACATCGCGAATAAAGCTGAGCGGCTGATGTTTGAGGTGCTTATATAATTCGATAAGATCGGGATTGATATCATTGAGCACATAAGCCTCATACTCGGTATTTAAAAATACTGAGCCGGCGCCGACAAACGGCTCGAGCAACACACGACCCGCCGGTAAACGGGCGCGGATCTCTTCGACGAGAGAATATTTTCCCCCGGCCCATTTTAAAAACGCCCGTGTTTTTTGCATGTGTGACTCTGGCCTAAACAGGAAAAGCGAGGGGGCGTGCGCCCCCTCTCTGGTATAAACGGATTAATTGAGCTCTTTTTGCACTTGGGCAAAAGATTTCGGCCATGGCTTTAATTTTTTCAGTGCCGCGGGCAACTGGCGCAGCGCCGTATTGGCCGCCGAGCGCGTGGCGTGATCGCCTAGCAGCACAACAAACCACGGCTTGCCTTGGCGCGTGGTCTCATAGACCCAGGCGCTGGTTTGCAGTTGCTGCTTGGCTAAAAACGCCTGGATGCCGGCGTGATTGCCCGAGGCCATCAATTGCAGCGTGACATGCTGCGGCGCTTTGCTGCGTAGCAAAGCTGTATCGGTTAATGCCAGTGATTTGGCGCCAGCCGGTGCTTTAGCTGCTGCTAGCTGGGCAGGCTTAGCCGCTGGGCGCATTTGTACAAAGGGTGCTTCTTGGCCAGGGCTGGCGGCCGTGACAATCTGTTGCGCTTCAGCGGTAAAGCCTGGCTGGCTTGGCGTGCGAATAAACGCAGCATCTTCTGTTGACGCGGGAATGGGCGCTTTTGGCAGGCTGGCCACAGGCAGTGGCGCGGCCGGCAGCGGTTGCACGGCGGCGTGGCGCACCGTTTTCACGGCGACCGGTGCTGCCGGCATCGGCTCGCTGGCCACCGAGGTCTCGGTCTCGCTGCTGCTCACCGCGGCACTGACGGCCGCGCTAACCTCGGCGGTCAGTGCTGGCGCTGCGCTCACCGCGGCACTGGCTGCGGCGCTCACCGCAAACGAAGGTTGTGCGGTCGAGGCGGCTAGTGCTGCTTCTGTGGCGCTCTCCAGCGCTGGGGCCGCATCGTGCTTGGCTTGGTCAACATAGCTAAAAGCCAACAGGGCGGCGGCCAGTGCGGCAACGCCTAAGGCAATTTTTTTCATAGAACGCTCAGGCGCCAAAGGCGTAGGCTGCTGTTCAGACATTGTTCTTCTCCAATCTCACCCAGTGAGGCTTAACCGCGCGAGGTATGTGCCGGCGGCAGGGGCGCCGAGACCCAAAGGTCGGCGGTTTTTGCGTGGCAGAGCGGGTTAAGTGGTTTTAGCGCGCGTGATGGCGGCTAAAATTTCTGCGTCTGTCACATTATCGACTAAATGGGCTTGTCCGAGCGCCACTGGCAGAACTAAACGGATTTTGCCTGCTTGATTTTTCTTATCGCGCCGCATCAGGGGTAAAAAGCTCTCCGCGGGCATGGCGGCGGGCGGCGCTATCGGTAATTCGGCCGCCAGCAACAGGGCGCGCAGGCGCACCAGATCGCCTGCGCTCATCTGGCCACGCGCGGCGGCGCACAAGGCGGCCAGCCAGATGCCAACGGCCACGGCTTCGCCATGCAACCACTGGCCATAGCCTTGCGCGGTTTCTATCGCATGGCCAAAGGTGTGGCCTAAATTAAGTAAAGCACGTTCACCTTGCTCGGTTTCATCACGGGCGACGATGTCGGCTTTAATGGCGCAGCAGCGGCTAATCGCGTGCGTTAAGGCCGCCTGATCGTGCGCCAGCAGCGCCGGCAGATGCGTTTCTAGCCAAGCAAAAAATTCGCTATCCCACATCACGCCGTATTTAATCACCTCTGCTAGACCCGCGGCAAATTCACGCCGCGGCAAGGTGGCCAAGCAGGTCGTATCAATCACGACCAGCTGCGGCTGGTAAATCGCGCCGAGCATATTTTTGCCCAGCGGATGATTAATGGCGGTTTTGCCACCCACCGAGGAGTCAACCTGCGCCAGTAAACTGGTGGGGATTTGCACAAACGGCACGCCGCGTTGATAGCAAGCGGCAACAAAGCCGACCAGATCGCCAATGACGCCGCCGCCTAAAGCAATCAGCGTAGTATCGCGGCCATAGCCGCTTTGCAGCAGTTGAGTGCAAATACGCTCAAAGCAGGCGAGGCTTTTTTGCGCCT
The DNA here is from genome assembly GCA_051658125.1 of Aeromonas sp. GTDB lineage: Bacteria > Pseudomonadota > Gammaproteobacteria > Enterobacterales > Aeromonadaceae > Aeromonas. The sequence continues at coordinate 33,060 of JBOFMA010000016.1, read as the reverse complement.
CACCTGCCGGCAACACCAGCGTTTCTAGCGCAAGTCCGCTCAGGGCTTGAACCAGCGGCGCGGCATAGAGCGGTGCCACGTGCTCATCCGAAATAAGCAGCACCCGCGTCGTGCCCAGCATCGCGCGCAGTCCGTCCACACGCGTTAAGGTGCCCGCACCAATAGTGATGGGGTAACTGCGGGCGCCGAGCGCAACGGTTAGCGTGCTCATTTGCAGTTTGTGCCTAGCGGCTGCGGCAAAAAAGTGTGCATAGGCTACATGCCGATGAGCTTAACGATTTGGCTTGCCACGTTTTTGGCGCTTTGCTCATCGGCATGCACGACAAAATCGGCCACTTCTTCATACAGCGCGTTGCGCTCTTTGGCCAGACGCTCGAGTACATCGCGCGCGGGCTCTTCGGTTTGCAGCAGTGGGCGGCGCTTGTCACGCTGGGTGCGTGCCAATTGCTTTTCGATGGTGGTTTCTAAATACACCACTATGCCACGCGCAGAGAGTTTGTTGCGCGTTTCACGGCTCATCACGGCGCCACCGCCGGTAGCGAGAACAATGCCTTGCTGCTCAGAAAGGTCAGAAATCACGCGCTCTTCACGGACGCGAAAGCCCTCTTCGCCTTCGACGTCAAAAACCCAACTGATATCGGCGCCACTACGGCGCTCAATTTCGTGGTCGGAATCAAAAAATTCCATATGTAGCTGTTCGGCTAGGTGTCTACCAATGGTGCTTTTACCGGCACCCATTGGCCCAATCAGAAAAATATTGCGTTTCTCGGCCATGTTTATGTGTCGTAATTACAAACTGTACGACCCCGACAACCAGCGCTGCGGGGTACCTAAAAAAAGCTGTGCGATCATGTGTCGGTTGGGCGTAAAGGGTGGGCGACGTAGTCGGGGACAAACGCCCTTACGCCCCAACTGATCCCCAGTTGGCGCCCCAACCGGTTTGGGGCGTAAGGTTATATGTGTTTTAGCGTCACATGTAAAGCACTCAAAGTGTTTCGGTCACAATCTTCGGCGTGACAAAAATCAGCAATTCGCGCTTTTTATTCTCACTGGTGGTTTTGCGAAACAGCGCACCTAGGCCAGGAATATCGCCTAATAACGGCACTTTGGTGACGTCATTTTTAATCGCTTGCTGATAAATACCGCCCAGCACCAAGGTTTCACCATTGCTCACCAGCACTTGAGTGGTGATCGATTGCGCGTTGATCGAAACGGCGGGCCCCGTCGCGGTGTCCACGGTTTCGCCTTTGGTATCTTGCGTCACGGTCAAGTCCAAAATTACCCGATCATCGGGCGTGATCTGCGGCGTGACTTTTAGGCTTAATACGGCCTTTTTAAAGGTAACCGAGGTCGCGCCACTGGATGAGGATTCAACATACGGCAACTCGGTACCCTGCTCAATCATCGCTGCCTTTTGGTTAGCGGTGGTCACGCGGGGGCTGGCGATAATTTCAGCTTTATTTTCTCGCTCGAGCGCAGAGAGTTCTAAGTCGAGCAAGGTGCCATCAGCTAAACGCGCCACTTGAAAAGCCAAGGTGCCGGCGGCATTGGTCACCGGTAAGTTGACATTTAAACGCTGATCGATGCCGGGGCGTACCATACCGGCGCTGCCGTTATCGTTGTCTGAATCATCGTTGCCCTCCAGACTGCCCGAAATGCTGTTGCCGTGACCATCATTTTTGGTCACGCCCCAGCGCACGCCCAGCGCTTCATCAAAGCCATCGTCAATCGTGACCATGCGCGCTTCAATGACCACCTGCTTGACCGGAATATCTAAGATCTGCAACATGCGGCGGACGTTATCCATTACTTCGCGGGTATCTTTGATCACCAGCATATTGGTACGTTCATCCACACTGACCGCGCCGCGGGCCGAAAGCAGCTTGGTGCTTTCAGATGACAGCAAGCTGGCCACTTCGCTGGCTTTGGCATAATTGATCTGCAGATATTCAGTGACCAGCGGCGCCAGTTCTGCCACCTGATTGCGGTTTTCCATCTGTTGCTTTTCACGGGTGGCTAACTCGTCTGCCGGCGCCACCAATAGGATGTTATCTTCTAAGCGCTTATCTAAACCGCGCACTTTTAAAATAATATCCAGCGCTTGCTCCCACGGCACGCCATCTAGGCGCAAAGTGATATTGCCGTCCACCGAATCGGTGGTGACCAGATTTAAGTTATTAAAATCGGCGATCAGCTGCAGCACAGTGCGCACCGGAATATCTTGGAAGTTGAGTGATATCGGTTTGCCTTGGTAGGTTTTCACCTTGGGCGTGGCGTTGGCGCTGACTTTTTTCACGCTTAATACAAACAGCGCGTTGGCTTGGTCGTAGTTAAAATCCACTTCACCTTGGGTATTGATGGTCAGTACGCTGTCATTGCCTTGGCGGGTGACCTCGATGCTGCTCACGGGGGTAGCAAAATCTTGCACGTTGATCAGATTTTGCAGCCGCGCCGGCACATCGGTGCCATGAAATTTGGCCACGATCTGCGCGCCACGGCGCGTAACATCCACCGCGGCGGCGCTGTTGGCTAAATTCACTAGTAATTCGCCTTCGCCTTGCTTACCACGGCGAAAATCCACACTGTCTACTTGGTTAAATTGGCGACTGGCCACTGGCGCTGTAGTGGCTTTAAACGGTGCCGGCGTAGTGGCGGGCAGCGTTTGCGCTTGGCTCGGGGCGGCTGGTGGGCGGCTAGTGGCCGCGCCCGTTTGCGCGGCAACCACAGCGGCATTAATTAATGCCGAGCCTTGCGGCGCGGCGACCGGCACCGGCGCGGCTGCCGTTGCGCTCGCCACACTGACCAGACCGTTCGCCGCGCCTAACGTGACCAGCAGTTGCTTGCCTTGTTGGCGCACTTGGTAGGGCATTAGGTTGGCTAAATCGACGGCCACATCAAGGCCGGTGCCCGCTTCGCTTAGGCTTAATTTGCGTACGCCTTGGCGCTCGATGCGCAATGGATTGGTCGGCAGTGCGCCTTTGGCATCGCTGACATGCAGGCGCACTTGATTGGGCTGCACGGTGAGGCGGTCGGTGAAATGGCTCACCGGTTCACTGAAATTGAGTTCGAGCACTAAGCTTTGTGGGTTCAGTGGATTAATTTTCACTTCTTCTAAAATCGCGGCCGCCCATGCGCTCTGGCCGCCGCACAGCCCAATCAACAGGGCGGCTTGGCTTAATTTAAACGTCGATCTCATTGCGCTTCATCCTTGATTAGTTTTGTGCTTTTGGGTTTGCCATAACAAGGGCTGTGCTCCGTTCAACCCAGCAACCTTTCCCATCGGGGATGGTTTCGATTAATTCAATGCTGGTGTCATTAATACGCATTATTTGCCCCAAATTTAGTCCGAGGTATTGGCCAACGGCTACACGTACCGATTGGCCATCAGGGGTGCGTACCAACCCCCACAATTGTCCCTCTTTAGCCAGCGTGCCCTGCATCGCTAGGCTGGGCAGAGAAAAATACTCCAGTGTTTCTTTGGTTCGATCGCTGGCCGGTTGTGGGCAGCGGCGGCTGCCATCGCGGGCATTTTGCGCCATCAACTCGGGCTGTGGGGTGATAAATGGGCTGCGCTCATCGTTTTGCAAATAGCTCATGGGAATAAACACGCCAATACTGGGCAGCGCTTCAGTTGGGCTGGGCGCTTGGGCTTTTACCTGCGCCATATAGCGGATTAAATTATCTTCAGGCTGGCAGGCGCTAAGCAGTACGCAGCAGCAACAAATTAAGCCAAGACGATTCATGGTTTGGCCTCCGGTGCTTTTTTATCGCTCTGCTCGTTATATTTATAGGTTTTAGCCAGCATCGACATCGCGATGCGATCGGGCGTAGTTTTATCGGGGGTTAAGGTAAACGAGTCTAAAATCACAATCCGCGGCAGCGCCGCCATATCGGCACTAAATTTGCCAATTTGATGATAATTACCCTGCACATCAATGCGCATTGGCAGCTCGGTAAACACATCGTGGGACACTTCTGCTTCCCAATTAATCCGGTTTAATTGCAGGCCGTTATCGGTGGCAATAAAGCTAATATCATCCAGCAAACCGGCTACTTCATGGGTGTTGGGTAGTTGCTTTAATTGCACATCGACCAGTTGATTTAATTCTACCAACTGCGCTTGGTAAGCCGGAATATTGGCCGCTAATTTGGCTTTGCTTTCAAAGGTGGTTTTTAGCTGCGCTTCGGTTTTTTTTGCGGCACTTAAACCTACTTGGCTGTCGCGGATCAGCAGGTAATAGCTGGCGCCGCCGACTAAGGCGCAGCAAAACAAGATCAGTAAGGCTTTGGCGGTTTTAGGCCAACTGCCGACTTGGCTTAAATCAAGCTCGTTGAGTTCAGTTAAATTCATTTGGCCTCCGGCTGGCTGGGCGCGGTGGCCGCGCTGGCTTGCAATTTAAAGGTCATGGCAAACTCATTGAGCGCCACCGGGGTTTGCTCTTGCGCGCTAAAAATGGTGCTGATCTTTGACTCACCAAGCCACGAGGCGGCATCGATATGGCGCATCATATTGGCCACGCGGCCATAGGCTTCGGTTTTGCCCGTTACTTCAATGCCATCACCGGCGAGGGCTAATTTATTTAAATACACGCCATTGGGCACCAGCGTGGGCAATTGATTAAATAAGCGCACCGGTAAATTGCGTCGCTGCTGCAATTGCTCGATTAAGTTCATGCGGTCAAGCAGCGCTTGGCGGCGGGCTTTGAGCTGATTGAGTTGGCCTAATTTAAGATCAATTTGGCCAATTTCACGGCTAAGTAGGTCGTTGCGCTCACGTTGTTGTTGTTGCCAATGGTTGATCAAGCTATTTAACGCCAGCGCCGCAGCAAAGGTGGCCAACGCGCACAGCCCCAGCCAAAGGCCAAATTGCTTTTGTAAGCGCGAGGCGCGGGCTTCACGCCACGGCAAGAGGTTTATCGAGGACATGGGCAAAAACTCCGTAACGCTAAGCCAAAGGCGGTCATGTATTTGCTGCCGTGCTTGCCCGCGTGCGCCAAGGCCGTTTTATCTGCCGCGTTGGCGGCAAACAGTGCCAGTGGATCGGGCTGTAGCACCTCGCAGGCAAACTCTTGCCGCGCTTGTGGCAACAGCCCTGGCAGCAAGCTGCCGCCGCCGCTTAGCACCACACATGCCAGCTCTTTTTTGCCGGTGCTGCTGGTAAACAGCTGCACCTGACGGCGCATTTGCTGCAGCACATGGGTGAGGTAGGGCACCAGCAACAGGCTTTGCTGCTCACTGGTTAATTGGCCGCTGTGCTTAATCTGCTCGGCTTCTTCACGGCTCACGCCCAAGGCCTGCATCAGCGCTTGGTCATATTGCTCGGCGCCAAAGTTTTGCACCCGCGAATAGATCACCTCGCCTTTTTCCAACGCGGCAAAGGTCAAACTGGTGGCGCCCAAATCCAACAGCGCGACGGGCAAATTAGCCGAGGCCAGTTTTGGCTCGCACGCCAGCACGGCGCGGGCTAGCGCATGCACGCCGACATCCACAATTTCGGTGTGAAACTCCGCTTCGTTTAAGGCGCTGACGCGGCCATTAACGCTTTCGGTGCGCGCGGCGCTGAGCAACACCGCTTGATTGCCGTTGCTCGCAAGCTGGGGGAGGGGTTCAAAATCTAAGCTCACTTCATCAAGCGGAAACGGGATCAGTTGCTCGGCTTCGTGCAGCACATAACTTGATAGGTCTTGCGTTTTGATATCGGGGGGAACGGAGATAACTTTACTGATGACATTGGCGCCGGTCACCGCAGTGGCGACGGCGCGGCAGTGGCTGGGCAGTTGGCGCTTAAGCTGGCTCAACGCTTGCCCGGCCCGCTCAATATCTTGCAATTGGGATTCTACCATCACGCCTTTGGGTGTGAGGGTTTCAAGCGCAGCATCAATTTGCACCTGCGGGCCGCGCTTGCTAAGCAGCAGTGCCTTGATGGTGTGGCTGCCTAAATCAATCCCGACCAATTGCGGGTTTTTCTTCTCTTTAAATAGCCCAAACATAGACACATCCATGCGTTGTGAGGGGGGAGGCATCGCTCAATACGCGCCAGTCAGTACAGGGGGCGCGCTCCTGCGCAATTGCCCAGCCAAGCGGCGGTCTAAGCACTCGTTTCTTTTCTCTTATCACGCCATCTAACCCTATGACAAGCCTCAAAAGCAACCTATTGGCGTAAAACTGACAACAAAGAGATAAACTGCGCGGCCATTTTTTACGCACGAAGGCCTCGAATTTGCGGCTTGAAACGGGCTATAATCGCGCCCCCTTGGCTAAATTTAAGACGATTGGTTCTCCCTCATGTTGAAATGGCTTATTCGCCTGTGTGTTGTCATGGTGCTTATCGGAGCACTAGGTATCTCTGGCCTGTTTGGCATCTATTACCACATCAAACCGCAACTGCCGGATGTGACGGCGCTGCGCGATGTGAAGTTGGCCACGCCGATGCGTATTTACAGCCAAGAGGGGCAACTGATCGCGCAATTTGGCGAAATTCGCCGTATCCCGCTGCGCTTAGATGAAATGCCGCAGGCGATGATCGATGCGGTGCTTGCCACCGAAGATGTGCGTTTTTATGAGCACCCAGGCATCGACCCTATCGGTATTGCCCGTGCGGCCATGGTGTGGGCCATCAGCGGCCAAGCGCGGCAAGGAGCGAGTACCATTACCCAGCAGGTGGCGCGTAATTTCTTTTTAACCAATGAAAAGACCCTGCTGCGTAAAGTCAAAGAAGCCTTTTTGGCCTATCGCATTGAGCAAAATTTAAGCAAAGATGAGATTTTGTCTTTGTATTTGAACAAAATTCCCCTCGGCTACCGCTCGTTTGGTGTCGGCGCGGCTGCTCAGGTCTATTTTGGTAAAGAAGTTAAAGATCTGAGCTTGGATGAAATTGCCATTATTGCCGGCTTACCCAAAGCGCCCTCGATGCTAAACCCTATCCGCTCACCCGCGCGCGCCTTTGCGCGGCGTAATGTGGTGCTCGGGCGCATGCTCGAAACCGGCAAAATCACGCAGGCGCAATACAACGTAGCCAGTAAAGCGCCGATCAATGCCCGTTATCACGGCGCAGAAATTGAGCTTGATGCGCCTTATATCGGCGAGATGGCGCGCCAGCAGATGATGGAAAAATTTGGCGAAGAGGCCTACGGCTTGGGCCTGCACGTCTACACCACGGTAAGCGCCGAGCGACAAACCGCTGCGCAAGAGGCCCTACTTGAAGGGGTATTAGCGTACGATATGCGTCATGGTTACCGCGGTCCGGTGAGCCAATTGTGGCGCGCGAACACACCAAGCTGGAGCAATGAGCTGATTTTGGCGCATTTGGCCAAGCAGCCGAATTACTACCCGCTGCAAGCGGCCGTGGTCACCGAGATTAAGAAAACCCACGCTATTGTGCTGCTGAAAAATGGCCAAGCGGCCGAATTGTCGTGGTCCGGTATGAAGTGGGCGCGCCCCTTTATCAACGATGACCGCCAAGGCGCGAGTCCAAAGAGCCCAGACGATGTGCTTAAAGTTGGCGCGCAAATTTGGGTGCGGACCAAAGGCGAGCACCTGCTGCTGGCACAAGTGCCAGAGGTGAACTCGGCCCTGGTGGCGATGAATCCCCGCTCGGGCGCGCTCGAGGCGCTGGTGGGTGGCTTTAGCTTTAACTTGTCGAAATTTAACCGTGTTGAACAAGCGCGGCGCCAGATTGGCTCCAACATTAAGCCCTTCTTATACGCCGGTGCCTTGGAGTACGGTTACACCTTGGCATCGCTTATCAACGATGCGCCGATTAACCAGTGGGATCCGTCAAAAGGCCCCATGTGGCAGCCGAAAAACGCCCCTGCGGTATATGACGGCCCGACGCCGCTGCGCTTAGGTTTGGCTAAATCTAAAAACGTGATGTCCGTGCGTTTGATGCGCTCGATTGGTCTGCAAAATTACATTGCTACCTTGGAAAAATTTGGCTTTCCTCGCGAGCACATTTCGCCGCATGAAGCCCTCGCCCTTGGCGCGGCAGAATTTACCCCGCTGGAAGTGGTGCGCGGCTACTCGGTGCTGGCCAATGGCGGCTATTTAGTTGAGCCCTACTTGATTGATCGCGTGGTCGATAGCGAGCAAAAAGAGCTGTTTAAAGCTGCGCCGGCGTGCGTGCTTTGTGCTGGTGCAGATAGCCCCGTGGCCAACAGCGTAGTGAGCCCAGAAACCGCATTTTTAATCACCGATACCTTAACCTCGGCGATTTGGGGTGGGAAAAACTGGCGCGGCACGGGCTGGCGCGCCGCGCGTGATTTAAAGCGCCACGATATTTCAGGTAAAACCGGCACCACCAACGAATCGCGCGATGCGTGGTTCTCGGGCTACAGCCCGCAGATGGCGGCCACCGCGTGGATCGGCTTTGATAACCATCAGCGCGGCCTCGGTCGAGGCGAGTTTGGTGGTGGTGCGGCTCAGCCTATCTGGATTGATTACATGAAAGTGGCGCTCAAAGATCTGCCCGAAGAGAAAATGCCGGTGCCGATGGGCGTGATTGCCACGCAAATTGATCCAGAAACCGGCTTACTGGCGATTGATGCCGGCGTTAAAGAGTACTTTAAAGCCGGTAGCGAACCGACCAAGCGCACGATTCCGCTCACCGACGGCAACGAGTTGTATGACAGCACGGAAGCCAGCCAAAGTAGCGGGCCGGTGTCGAGTGATGAAATTTTTTAACCCCTAGGTTAACCCCAACGGCAGCGCAAGCTGCCGTTGGTTTTTGCTGTTTTTGATTGCCATTTTTAGCCGACAAAGGAGACGTGATGCAGATCATTGCTCACCGCGGCGCCAGTGGACAGGCGCCAGAAAATACCCTCAAAGCCATTCAACTGGCCCTAAACCAAGGCGCCCGCGCGGTAGAAATTGATGTGCAGTGTGCCGATGGCGAGCTGTGGGTGTTTCATGACCGCCGTCTTGAGCGCACCAGCAATGGCGCAGGCGTGCTCAGTGCCCAATCACGGCACTATTTGGCGGGGCTCGATGCCGGCGACGGCGAAAGTATTCCTACCCTGTGGCAGGTCGTGTGCCTATTAGCCCAAGCCCCTTATCCAATTGAGCTGCATGTGGAATTAAAAGGCGCTGACACCGCCGCGCCTGTGGCGGCCCTGCTTAGCCAAGCGGAGGCCACGCTTAACTTTTCCCCTGCGCAGTGGCGCGTCTCTTCGTTTAATCATTTGACCTTGCGTGAGTTTGCCATGCAGCGGCCAGACATTTGCTTGGGCGCGCTCACGGCCTCCTTACCGCTCGATCTAGCCCGCTTTGCTAGTGACTTGGGCGCAGGTTCGGTGAACTGCGATGTGGACTTTATCTCGCCGCAGTTGGTGACCGACGCCCATGCGCGCGGCTTGCAGGTGTTGGTGTATACCGTGGACGCGCCAGAGGATGGCCGTTGGCTGCAGGCGATGGGCGTGGATGGCATTTTTAGCAATTATCCTGAGCGTTTTAGTCAACTTTAATATTGCGTAAAAAGTGTGATCTTGCGCAATAAATTGCGTTAAAGCGTATAAAAGTTTTTAAAATTTACAAAAAACTAGCTAATTGCGCATGTTTATAGCGCGGATTTGGTTATAATCACCGCCCTTAAATGTATAGCCAAGTGTCACCTGATACTGAGCTGTCGAGCAGGCAATGCGATAGGTAGCGCCGTCAAGCGGCGCACCCCCCGTAGCGGGGGCAATACGGCCAGTGGATGGGTATCGCGCCCCTGTTTGACTTGCATCAAGCCGATTTTTTTTCCCATAGCGCAAAATTGTGCTGAGCAAATCTTTCCTCTAAGGAGTCAGATGTGGATATTATCAAGACCGACGTAGCTATCGTCGGTGCTGGTGGTGCGGGCCTGCGGGCCGCCATCGCTATCGCCGAAGCTAATCCTGAGCTAGAGATCGCCCTGATCTCGAAGGTCTACCCGATGCGTAGCCACACGGTGGCCGCAGAAGGTGGCGCCGCCGGCGTAGTGCGCGAGGACGACAGCCTCGACAACCACTTTAACGACACCGTATCGGGTGGCGACTGGTTGTGTGAGCAGGACGTGGTGGAATATTTCGTTGAAAATGCCACCAACGAAATGGTGCAATTAGAGCATTGGGGTTGCCCGTGGAGCCGTAAGCCCGATGGCAAGGCCAACGTACGCGCCTTTGGCGGCATGAAGATCCCACGCACTTGGTTTGCGGCGGACAAGTCCGGCTTTCACATGCTGCATACCCTGTTCCAGACCTCGATCAAATACCCAAGCATCCAGCGCTTTGATGAGCATTTCTGTTTAGATCTGCTGGTAGAAGATGGCCGCGTGCAGGGCGTGTTGACCTTTGATATCCAAAACGGCGTGACCCGTTTGATCCAAGCCAAATCAGTTATTTTGGCTACCGGCGGCGCGGGCCGCGTGTATCGCTACAACACCAACGGCGGCATCGTGACCGGCGATGGCATGGCGATGGCTTATCGCCACGGCGTGCCGCTGCGCGATATGGAATTTGTGCAGTATCACCCTACCGGCCTGCCAGGCACCGGTATCCTGATGACCGAAGGTTGTCGTGGTGAGGGCGGTATTTTGCTAAACAAAGATGGCTATCGCTATCTGCAAGATTACGGCCTAGGCCCAGAAACCCCAGTCGGCCAGCCAAAAAACAAGCACATGGAATTAGGTCCGCGTGACCGCTTGTCGCAAGCGTTCTGGCAAGAGCAGCAAAAAGGCCGCGTTATGGATGGCCCATTAGGTGATTACGTGCACCTGGACCTGCGTCACCTAGGCGAGAAGTACTTAAAAGAGCGTCTACCGTTTATCTGTGAACTGGCTAAAGCCTATGTGGGTGTGGATCCGGTCAAAGAGCCAATCCCTGTGCGGCCAACCGCGCACTACACCATGGGCGGTATCGAGACCAATGGTCAGTGTGCCACCCGCCTGCCCGGTTTGTTTGCCGCCGGTGAGTGTGCTTCTGTCGGTCTGCATGGCGCTAACCGCTTAGGTTCGAACTCACTGTCTGAGATCGTGGTGTTTGGTAAAGTGGCTGGTGAAACGGCGGCGCAGTTTGCGTTAAGCCAAGTACACGGCGATACCGACGCTCTGCTTAAGCAAGCGCAAAGCGCCCTCAAAGCGCACATGGCGCTGCTGGAACTCGATGGCAGCGAAAACCCAGCGGACATCCGTAACGAATTGGGCATGACCATGGAAGCAGGTGTCGGTATCTACCGCACTGAAGAGCTGATGCAAGGCACCATTGACAAGATTACTGAACTTAAAGCGCGCTTTAAGAACATTAAGATCAACGATAAGTCGTCGGTATTTAACACCGATCTGCTGTATGCCATTGAGCTGGGTTACATGCTCGACGTAGCAGAAGCCATGGCGCACTCGGCGATTAACCGTAAAGAGTCACGCGGTTCACACCAGCGTTTAGACGGTTATGAAGCACGTGATGACGTTAACTTCTTAAAGCACACGCTCTCTTTTTATAACGAAGCGGGCTCACCTAGCATCGATTACTCCGATGTGAAGATCACTAAGTCCCAACCCGCCAAGCGCGTATACGGTTCGGAAGGCGAGAAACAAGACGAGGCGAAGAAGAATGGCTGAGATGATTGAAATTGAGATCCTGCGCTATCGCCCAGAGCAGGACAATGAGCCGTGGATGCAAACTTTCCAGGTGCCTTATCAGCATGAGTTGTCTTTGCTTGACGCGCTGCAGTACATCAAAGATAAGCTCGACTCCACCTTAAGTTTCCGCTGGTCTTGCCGGATGGCGATCTGTGGTTCGTGCGGCATGATGGTAAATGGCGTGCCAAAGCTTGGCTGCAAAACCTTCCTGCGCGATTACTTGCCCGGCAAGATGACCATCGAGCCGCTGAACAACTTCCCGATCGAGCGCGATCTGGTGGTGGATATGTCGGATTTCATCGAGAAACTCGAGCGTATCAAGCCGTACATTATTCCGGCTGAGCCGCGTAACTTGTGTGACGGTGAATACAAGCAGACCCCTGCGGATATGGCGAAGTATCACCAGTTCTCCATGTGCATCAACTGTGGTCTGTGCTACGCCGCGTGCCCACAGTACGGCATCAACAATAAGTTCATTGGCCCTGCGGCCTTGGCGCTGGCGTATCGTTACAACGCGGATAACCGCGATGGCGCGGCCGCTGAGCGGATGAAGATCTTGAGCCAGGATGAAGGCGTTTGGGGCTGTACATTCGTGGGCTATTGCTCCGATGTATGTCCAAAGGGTGTAGACCCTGCAGCCGCTATCCAGCTGGGCAAAGTGGAAAGCGCCAAGGATTATGTCATTGGCATGTTTAAGCCGGAGTAAGTTATGAACAATACCCAAAGCAAACGTAAGCCGTATGTGCGCCAGATGAAGCGCGACTGGTGGCTGAAAAACGCCTTCTATACCGGTTACATGATCCGTGAAGGCACCAGCTTGTTTGTCTCTATCTATGCCGTGGTGCTGATGTGGGGCCTGATGCGTTTAGTGCAAGGTGCCGATGCCTTTAACGGTTGGTTAGAAGCGCTGCAAAGCCCGCTGTCTATCCTGTTCCACTTGGTGGCACTGGCAGCCTGCTTGTTCCATGCGAAAACCTGGTTTGCGCTGGCCCCGAAAGCGATCCGCATTTTCCGTGGTGAAGAGCAAGTGCCAGAGAAGCCTATCGTCATGGCGCAGTATGTGGCCTTAGCGGTAGTGTCATTGATTGTGCTGATCGTTGTCGCGGCGGCTTAAGGAGAAAAACATGAGACGTTCTGACGAACCCGTTTACTGGGGTCTGTTTGGTGCCGGTGGTATGGTGGTAGCCATGCTGCTGCCGGTACTGGTGCTGATCACCGGTCTGTTGGTGCCTATGGGTATCATGGATGTGGAAAGCATGAGCTTTGAGCGTGTGAGCGCGTTTGCCAGCTCTTGGTTTGGCGCTTTGGTGATTTTAACTATCATCGCCCTGCCGATTTGGCACGGTATGCACCGCGTTTACCACGGTCTGCATGACTTAGGTATCCACACCACCAAGCTGCACCACTATGTGTTCTACGGCATCGCCTTCTTGGTGTCGGGCGTGACCTTTGGTCTGCTGATGGCGCTGGTACTGCGTTAAGCTGCGTACGAATAAAAAAGCCGAGCCTTGTGCTCGGCTTTTTTATGTCTGAGATCTGGCGTTGTTGCTCGCGCTGCCGCGGATAACAACCGCGGTTTTCGCTGCTAATGGCGCGCGTTCCGTCACATTTTTGACAAAACGTGCCAATTTTGCGCGCGGCAAATTGACCTTTATCAATTTCTGTGCGGTTTTTTCAACGATAATGTGCGCCATTAAAATTTTATCTTGTGGAGTACACAGCTATGTCTAACTCAACCAAGGTCTCGATTGGCGGCTACATTGCGCTGGCCTTTGCGGTGATCTTCTTTTCCGGTGCCCTGCAGTCCACCGACTGGTATGGCGTTTTTGACTTCACCACCTTAAATGGTTCGTTCGGTAAGGTTGCGCAAAGCGTCACCAGCGCGGGCGGCGAAATTAAAACCGCCATGTCGGATTTTCGTGGTAAAGGCGGCAGCGGCGCCCGTGATGGCTTCGTATTTGCCTTAACCCTGATCCCAACCGTGATGTTTGCACTGGGCATGATCAACGTGCTGGAGCACTACGGCGCATTAAATGCGGCCCGCCAATTGCTCACTCCCCTATTGCGCCCGCTGCTGGGTATTCCCGGTAACACCGGTTTGGCCTTAATTGGTTCACTGCAAAGTACCGATGCAGGTGGCGCTATGACCCGTCAATTACTGGACGAAGGCTCAATCACCAAGCGTGAAGGCGACATCTTCACCATGTTCCAGTTCTCGGCCGGTGCCATGATCGTGAACTTTTTCTCCTCGGGCGCCGTGCTGTTTACCCTAACCGCAGCGGATGGCTCACTGGCCGTGCCGTCGTCACTGGGTGTGGCTGTGATGGTGATGTTCGTGTTTAAGATCATCGGCGCCAACCTGTTCCGTGTTTACTTAAATTTAACTGAAGGCAAAGAGTCCGCCGCAAAGGAGCAAGCCCAATGAGCCAAGCGAACGTAAAAAAGCCCATCATCACTGATATCTTTGTGGAAGGGGCGAAAAAAGGTTGGACTATCGCCACCATGTCCACCGTGCCGAACGTGATGATGGCATTTGTGATCATCAAAGCCTTGCAGATCACCGGCGCACTGAAAGCCATGGGCACCCTGTTTGCACCCGTTATGGCCATCTTTGGCCTACCGGGCGAAGCGGCGGCCGTGTTGATCAGTGCCTTGATGTCGATGGGCGGCGCCGTGGGCGTGGTCATGACCCTGTTTGATGCCGGCACCTTGACCGGTGAACATATCGCTATTTTAGCGCCAGCGATTTATCTGATGGGTTCACTGGTGCAGTACATGGGCCGTATCATGGGGCCTATCGGTACCGAAGGCCGTTACATCCCCGTGATGGTTGTCATTGCCGTGCTGAACGCCTTAGGCGCTATGTTAGTGATGAACATCATCCTCTAATTCTGCCCTAAACAATGCTATCCTACGGCGCCTTGCGGGCTATGACGTGCAGTTGTAGTCACTTGGCGCCGTTTTTATGGCCCCCTTTTTCTTGCCTATGGCGCGTCGGTCCGGTTGGCGTGCCCTGTTGGAGTGGTTATGACTTTTTCTGTGGAAAACTATTTGGCCGAGCTTGCGCCGCTGATTAACGTCGATTGCGGTTCCTTAAACCAAGCAGGCATTGCCCAAGTGGCCGAATTGCTGGCGCAAAAATACAGCGCGATGGGTGGCTGGGACATTAAGCGCGTGGACTGTGGCGCGGCGGGTGTTGGTTTAGAGATCCGCAATCAGCCGGCCAATCCACAGATTGATGTCATGCTCATTGGCCACATGGATACCGTATTCCCCGTCGGCACAGTGGCTGCGCGGCCGATGAGCCACGATGGCGTCAAAGCCTATGGCCCTGGCGTGTCGGATATGAAATCGGGCTTGCTTAACATCGTCTACGCCTTGCGTGCATTAGATCCGGCGGTGCGCAATAAATTAAGCCTGTGCATCTGCATGAACCCGGATGAAGAAATTGGCTCAACCTATTCTGCCGAGTGGCTGGCCAGTGTGGCAAAAAATGCCAAGCAAGTGCTGGTGGCGGAAGCGGCGCGCGCTGATGGCTCGCTGGTCAAAGCGCGCAAGGGGATGGCGCGTTATCGGATTGAATTTACCGGTAAAGCGGCGCACGCAGGCAATGATCCACAAGCCGGTCGCAGCGCTATCACTGAATTGGCGCACTGGGTGCTAGCGCTCAACAGCCACACCAACTTTGACACCGGCACCACGTTAAACGTCGGTACCGTTAGCGGTGGCACCGGCTCAAATATCGTGCCCGCCAACGCCACTGCCGTGGTGGATGTGCGTTTTTGGGATAACGCCGACTTTGCTGCCCTGCATGCGGCGTTAACCGATCTGGCCACCCGCCCGCATGTGGATGGTGTGAAAATTGCCCTAGTGCAAGAGGCGCACAAGCCCGCCATGGTGCCTAGCGCCGGTACTGAAAGCCTGATGGCTTTGGTGGAAATCTGCGGTGCAGATATGAACCTGCCAATCACTTGGCAAGCGGTGGGCGGCGGCTCTGATGCCAACTTAACCGCCTCGATGGGCATCCCGACGTTAGACGGTTTAGGCCCGATTGGTGCGGGCTTTCACAGCGAAGATGAATACTTGCTGCTCGATAGCATCGCGCCACGTATTGAACTGCTGAAACGCGTGCTAACCCGCTTGGCGGCCTAAGCCAACGCGGTATTGCCGATAAAAAACGCCCAGGGGCTTGCCCTTGGGCGTTTTTTTTACGCGCTTGGTTTTATCAGCACTACTACGTCAGGGTGGGGGGTGTGTAGCGCGCACTGCCACGCGTTGGCTAAATAAACAAAACTGTCGCGGGCAAAAAACACGATGTGGGTCGGATCATGGCGATAGCGCCACGTGGCAAAACGCGCATCATCGAGCACCTGCTGGGTTTGCAGCACCAATATGCCATTGGGCCGTAATTGCGCCCACAAACCCTCGAGCACCTCTCGCGGCGCGGCGATATGTTCAATCACTTCAGTACAGGTAATAAAGTCATACGATTGCTGTAAGAGCGCCGCGTCATTGGCATAAAACTTATCAAACCCCCACATGGTAAAGCCTGCTTCTTGTGCCATGGCTAGCAGTGCCGGCCCCGGCCCACAGCCAAAATCTAAGCCGTTGGCCGGTGGGGTAAAGCGCGCGCTAACTTGCTGCCACGTGCGGCTTAAAAAGGCGCGATAGCGCGGGTCGTTAATTTGATTATCGTGGCCGTCATACACAGCTTTTTCGGCCGCGCTATCTAAATAAAACGCGCTATCAAGCCAAACGAGGGCGCAGTGGCGGCAGCGGTAATAGGTTTTTTGCGCCACCTGCAGCGGATAGTGATCGCGCTTGGCACACAGCGGGCAACAGAGGGTGGACATAATGCGCTCCCAGCAAAACGCCTTATCAGGCGAGCCATAAAAAGGCGCAGCCTGCCAAGGCGCGTGGGCCCAAGCAAGCAGAAAAAAACTTTTCATCTTTTTTTCACGCTTAAGGGTTTCTTAAGTTTGCCGCTTTTAAGCGGCGTTGTTGCCTAAATACCTAATCGTTCATCCTGTTTAATGACGCGGTCAGCTATCTTTATAGCTACCTCCTCACGTTTTAGGTCATAGACCGGCGCGCGCCGAATGCGCCGAAAAAAGCACTCGGCGCGCTGGCAGCGGGGTTTACTGACGTTAATGAAGGCGGCCATCGCTGGCGCACCTTTACCCAATATGACCCGGCGCCAGCCACTTGGTTGATTGTGGCTGAGCGCGATGAAGAGCCGCAGTTACTGGTGTTGCCGCTGTGGTTGGGGCTGTTGTGGTGGCTGGTTGTGCGCGCTGGCGCCACTGGGACAATTGACCCACGCCATTAGCGAGTGCCATCCGAGCAATTTGCGCTCGCTGTCGGTGAGCTTACGCGCCCGCGAACTGCGCGCTGCATAGCGGTTAAATTCAGGTGGACAATGGCCGGAGTGCGGCTTGTGGGTCACGGTGCGCTTACCGCGGGTGATGACATTGGCGGGCACGTCAAGCGGTGGTTAAGTTAAAGCCAGCGCAGTAAAGGTCAGCTCACTTAAAGAACGCGAAGTGATAAGTCGGTCAACTGGCCAATCCATTGGCCAAGGCGGCAGACTGCCAGCGACGTGCTTAGCGGCAGCTGGGTTGGCGTGTGAAAGTGGCGCCGGCGTCGACGGGGCCTAAGGTTTTTAGTACGTTGCGGCCAATGAGCACCGGATAGAGCATCTCGCCGCGATCGCGCAAGGTAAACCAATCTTGTAACTGTTTATCGCCCAAACAAAAGCTCATGCGCACCACGGGGCGGCGATCTTTACCGCCGGCACCGCGCACGGTGACTAAGCGCTTGACCGGCAATTCCAGCTGATGTTTGACCTCATCACCGGTGTTGGCATCTTTGACCGTGAGCCAAAACCGCGCCCAGCGTTTGCCATCGCGGCGAAACAGTTTGATCTGGCGTGCATCGAGCGACGAGCTCAGTGCGCCGGTATCGAGTTTCATTTTGACCGTCACAGCCTGTTTTTGTGGGTTACGGGCGTTGGGATAGGGCAGGATCAAGCCCTTTTCAATCCAGCCGTAGGTCTCAGGCGCTTCGCTTGCTTGGGCCAATACCACGCTGCAGCTGCCTGCCAGCAACAGGCCGAGTGCCAGTTGTGCTGCCTTGTGCATCATAAAAAACTCCTGAGTAACAAATTTTAGCCGCGCAAAGTAGCACAAAAACGGACAAAAAAGCAGCCTTCTCTCTTGGCTAGGCGCTTAATCTGCGCCAAGGCGCGTGCTAAGCTCGCGCCCATCAATTCTCGGCTTGCCCTAAGCCTTACTGCGCGCGAGTTTTTATGCCAGCAAATGATCTAACTCCACCTATTGCTCCCCTCACTGCGGCGGGCGATCCGTGCGCGCCACCTGCGGCTGCGATCATGTGGGATATTTTTTGCCGCGTGGTGGATAACTTTGGCGATATCGGCGTCACGTGGCGCTTGGCGCGCCAGTTACGCGATACCCCTTTGCCCAATGCAATGGCTGCGACCTTGGCGGCGGCAACCGATACGCCAACTGCCAGCTCGCCGCGCTCTGCGCCCGTGGTGCGGCTATGGGTAGATGATTTGGCCAGTTTTGCCCGCATTTGCCCCGAGCTAGATGTGCACTTGCCCGCGCAGTGGTGCGATAGCATTTGGGTGGTGCACTGGCGCGATGCGCTGGCATGGCAGCTAGTGCACCCTGCGCGGGTGGTGATTGAAGCCTTTGCTTGCGCCTTGCCAGCGGCGTTTATTGGCCAGATGGCGACGCCTGCTGCCGGCCAGCCCACGCCGGTGTGGCTTAATTTAGAGTATTTAAGCGCCGAAGCGTGGGTCGATGAGTGCCATGCGCTGGCCTCGCCGCAGCGTGTAGCGCGGCCACATGCGCCTGCCGCTAGTCTGACTAAATATTTCTTTTTCCCAGGGTTTACTGCCTGCACCGGCGGTTTGCTGTGTGAACCGGGTTTATTGGCCACGCGGCGCGCTTGGCAGCAAGATAGCGCGGCGCAAGCGGCCTTTTGGCAGCGCTTAGGATTGCCGCCCGCCGCGGTCAATGAAACGCGCATTAGTTTGTTTAGTTATGAAAGTGCCACTTTGCGCGCCTGGGTGCGCGCTTGGCGGCAAAGCCCAACGCCTGTCACTTTATTGCTGCCGCAAGGGCGCGCAGTGGCCGATGTGCTGGCCGGCGCTGAGTTGCCCGCACTGGCGCCTAGCGCCCTCGTGCAGGTGGATAACCTAACGGTTAAGTTGCTGCCGATGACCGATCAGGCTGGGTATGACCGCCTGTTGTGGAGTTGCGATCTGAATATTGTGCGCGGCGAAGACTCGTTTGTGCGCGCGCAGTGGGCCGGACGGCCGTTTGTTTGGCACATTTATGCCCAAGATGATGCGGCGCATTTAGATAAGCTCAACGCCTTTTTTGCCCACTATGGCGCCGCGTTGCCGACCGCGTTGGCCGCGTGGCTTTGCCGGCAAAATATCGCTCTAAGCCAAGGCGAGGAGGATGCCTCGCTGTGGTCGCAGTGGCAGCAATATGCGCCGATTTGGGCGCAAAACGCAGCAATTTGGCCAGAAAAACTGCTCAAAGAGGGTGATCTGGTGACGCGATTGATGAAATTTTTAGAAAGCCGTTTATAATCGCGCAGTTTTTTATATCCGTTTCACGCACAGGAATTATTTATGAAAACAGCACAGGAAATCCGCGCAGGTAACGTAGTGATGATCGGCACCGAGCCGATGGTGGTTCAGAAAGCTGAATTTAACAAATCTGGCCGTAACTCTGCCGTAGTTAAAATGAAGCTCAAAGGCCTGCTCAACGGCAGCGCTACCGAGACTGTATTTAAAGCTGACGACAAGTTAGAAGTGGTGCAGTTAGAGCGTAAAGAGTGCACCTACTCTTACTTCTCCGATCCTTTGTATGTGTTTATGGATGCCGAGTACAACCAGTACGACGTAGAAAAAGACAACTTAGGTGACGTGCTCAACTACATGGTTGATGGCATGGAAGATATCTGTGAAGTGACTTTCTACAACGAGAAAGCTATTTCAGTTGAACTGCCAACCACCATCGTGCGTGAAGTTGAATACACCGAGCCATCAGCGCGTGGTGACACGTCTGGTAAAGTGACTAAGCCTGCCCGTTTGCAAGGTACTGGCTATGAGCTGGCGGTCGCTGCATTTGTTGAGATCGGTGACAAAATCGAAATCGACAGCCGCACTGGCGAGTTCAAGCGTCGCTTGTCGTAATTGCGCCGTTTAAGCGCGTGCTGAAAAAACCGCCCCCAGCTTGAGGGCGGTTTTTTTTCGGATTTAAGCGGTCAAACGCGGCAACTCGCCACCGAGCGCGGCCACCAGCGCCGGCACCAGTGCGCGTAACTCGCTACTCATCAAGGTAAAGTCGGCATCAAGGCGTGCCAGCACATCTTCGCGTGGAATATCTTCATTTTGCTCACGCAGCGCGTCAGAAAATTTCAGCCGTTTTAGGCTTAAATCCTCGCCGAGCACAAAGCTCACCCGCTCTTGCCAATTAAGCGCCAGCTTGGTCACCTGTTTGTCATTGGCCAAATGTTGTTTGATTTCATCGCACAACAATTCCTGTTCTTTGCAGCGAATAATGCCGCCGTGCTCAATAACACTGCGCAGTTCCGCCTCTTCTTCCAAGCTGAAACCCGGGGCGAGGTGACCGTCGTTCAGCCACGCGGTTAAGGTGATTTGCGCCGGCTGCGCTACCGTCAGCGGCACCACGGGCAGTGAACCTAAGGCTTTACGCAGCAGCGATAACAGGTCATCGGCTTTTTTCACGCTGCCCGCCTCCACAATCAGCAGGTCATCGGCAGCACAAATCCAGGCGCGGGTTTGGCTTAAGCGGCTAAAGGCGCGCGGTAGCAAGGTCTGCATCACCTCTTCTTTTAAGCTTTGCTTTTCGCTCTTTTTCAGCGGGCGATTAAATTCCAGCTCCAATTGCTCAATTTTGTCGGCCAGTTGTGCTTTAACCACGTGGCTTGGGACCATTTTTTCCTCTTTGCGCGCACAAATTAGCAACGCATCGCGGTTGGCGTGGCACAGGCTATCGCCCTGTTTGCCGAGCGGTTTTACCCAGCCAAAGCGGGAAATATCTTGGCTGGCGCAGGGGGTAAAGGCGTCAGTGGCGAGCAAGCTTTCTAACGCCTCCACACTGTGGCTAAACGGTTGGGTCAAACGGAACAGTTGGAGATTTTTAAACCACATGGCGGCTTCCTGGCAAAGTGTTCGATACGGCAAAGCGCGCATTGTACGCTAGCGGCAGCTTTTGCACACATGACGCTTGAATAAGCGCGCCATCCCCCGCACTATTGACCCCATTGAGCTAGCTAGCCCCCGCGAAGGTTGTTATGAAATTACTGCACACTGCCGACTGGCATCTGGGCCACCAACTGCACGGCCATGATCGCCGTTATGAGCATGCCGCTTTTTTAGATTGGCTGCTGGCCACCTTGATTGAACGCGAAATTGACGCCTTAGTGGTGGCTGGCGATCTGTTTGATACCGCCAACCCGTCGGCCAGTGCGTGGCAACTGCTGTATGGCTTTTTGGCCAAAGCGCGCGCCGCTTGCCCGCGGTTGAACATAGTGCTGGTGGGTGGTAATCACGATTCGCCCTCAAAACTCGATGCGCCGCACGCGCTGCTGCGCGCCTTTGATCTGCACCTAGTCGGCAGCATTAGCCGCGATGAGCAGGGCGCGCTCGAAGTTGATCGCCTGCTCGTGCCGCTCACCGATGCCGCCGGCGAGGTGATGGCGTGGTGCGCCGCCGTGCCGTTTTTGCGCAGCAGCGATCTACGCCCGAGCGATTTAACGGCCGAGCAAGATCGGTTGGTCGAAGGGGTGCGCCAAGTCTATGCCGAGGTGCTCAGCGCCGGCCGCGCCCGCTGCCTGCCTGATCAACCGCTGATTGCCTTGGGCCACGCTTATTTAGCCGCTGGGCAACTCTCAGATCTCTCCGAGCGGCGAGTGCTGGGCGGCAATCAACATGCGCTGCCGGCGGATATTTTTAGCCCAGCCGATTACACCGCGCTGGGCCATTTGCACT
This sequence comes from Aeromonas sp., assembly GCA_051658125.1. Classification (GTDB taxonomy): domain Bacteria; phylum Pseudomonadota; class Gammaproteobacteria; order Enterobacterales; family Aeromonadaceae; genus Aeromonas. Next base: position 11,413 of record JBOFMA010000016.1, on the reverse strand, counting down.
TGGCGCAAGCCAGCGCGCCAGCGGTCTATTACAGCGGTTCACCGCTGCCTTTGTCGTTTAGCGAAGTGAACTATCGCCACCAAGTGCTGGAGGTCAGTTTTCGCGGCCGTGAGCGCGTCACGGTCACGCCGCTGTTTGTGCCCCGCGCGGTGGAGCTAGTGCGCCTGCCAAAAACCGATGTTGCTGGCGCGCTGGCCGCACTGGCGGCGCTCGATTGTCCCGCGCGGGCGCATGAAGCGCAGCCGCTGCTGGAGGTGCGGTTACGGCTAGAAACCCCCGCAGCGCGCCTACGTGAGCGCATTTTAGCCGCGCTAGAAGGCAAAGCGGTGCGCTTAGCGCGCATCACCATCGAATACACAGGCACAGCGCAAGCGCTGGCCGACAGCGGTGGCCAAGCGCTCGATGACTTAACGCCGCAAGGGGTGTTTGCGCGCTGTTTTGCGCGTCAATTTAGCGGCGAGCCGCCGGCCGAGTTACTCAGCGCCTTTGAAGAGGTGCTGCACGAGGTGTTAAGTGGTGAGGCGCTCGAAGCGGCGCCGCTGGCCGAGAGCAAGGAGAGTCAAGCGTGAAAATTTTAACCCTAAGCGGCGAAAATCTGGCCAGCTTAACCGGCGCCTTTGCGATTGATTTTACCGCCGGCGCCTTGGGCGCGGCGGGTCTGTTTGCTATCACCGGCAACACCGGCGCCGGCAAAAGTACCCTGCTCGATGGCATTTGTTTGGCGCTGTATGGGCAAATGCCGCGTTTAATGGCCCATCGCAAGCTGGTGGCTGAAGTGGGCCGTCAGGATGAAGAAGAGAAATTAAAAGCCAACGATGTGCGCGGTATTGTTAGCCGTGGTCAAGCCAGCGCGCAGGCCGAAGTCACCTTTCGCGCCACCGATGGCCAGTTGTATTGCGCTAGTTGGCGTGTGCGTCGCGCGCGGCTGCGCAGTGACGGGCGCATGCAAAACGAAGAGCGCAGCCTGACGCATTTGGCCAGCGGCCAAGTGTATAGCGGGGCAAAGCGCGAAGTGCAGCAGCGCATTGATGAGTTGGTGGGTTTAACCTGGGAGCAATTTCGCCGCGCGGTGATTTTGCCCCAAGGCGAATTTGCCGCTTTTTTAAAGGCCGATGCCAATGAGCGCGCCGAGTTATTAGAGCGTATGACCGGCACCGAACTCTATTCCTCGATTTCTAAAGCGGCGTTTGAACGCAGCCGCGCAGAAACGCAAGCGCTTGCGAGCTTGCAAGCGCGCTTGGGGGATTTGGCTTTGGCCAGCGCCGAGGAGCGCGCGACGTGGCAGGCGGAGTTGGCGCAAATTGATGCTGAATTAAAGCAAAACCAGCAGCTGGGTGAGCGCTTGGCGGATGTGAGCGCGCTGCAAGCGCGTATTTGCGCTCTACAAGCCGATTGCGCGCAGGCGCAAACCGCCCTGAGCGCGGCGCAAAGCGCGTGGGAGACGGGGCGCACGGCGCGGGATGAATTAAGTCAGCTGGAAGCGGCGCAAGTGGCACGCAGCGCGTGGGATGAATTTAATCGCGTCAATCAGCAATTTGCGGCGCTGGCCCAAGCGCTCGATGAGCTCAACGCGGCGCAGCCACCGCTGGCCAAAGCGCAGCACGCCAGCGCGCAAGCCGAGCACGCGGCCAGTCACGCGTGGCAGCAGTTAATGCGCCAATGGCAGGCGCTGCAGCCGGAGTTAAAGCAAGCCCAACAGCTGGATCAACGCTGGCACGATGCGGCGCAGTTACTGGCAAAAACCGAACTGCAATTAGCCGAGCAGCAGCGCGTACAGGAGACGCGGCACCAACAAGCGCACGCGCTATTGGTGCAAGAGCAACAGGTGACCCAAGCCTATCACGCGCACCAGCAATGGCTTGAAAGCCAGCAGGCGTTGGCCGAGTTAGCGCCCCAAGCCGCGCTGTGGTGGCAAAGCATGCGCGAGTGGGCCAATGAGGCCGAGCAGCAAGCGGTGTGGCAGCAGCAACATGCTGCGCTGCTGGCGCAAGAGGCGCCGCTGGCAGCGCAGCGTGCGCAAGTGCAAGCGGCGCTAAGCCAGAGTCAGCAAGCGGTGCAAGCCAGCCAGCTTGCTTTGCCGGCGGAGCATAGCGCGCCGTGGGAAGCCAAGCTGCGCGCCGCCACCGCCGCCTTGCAAGAGCAGCGCGCGGCGGCCGCGGCTTTACAACCCTTGCGCAGCGTCTGCGAGCAGGGCGCGCAGCTTGGCCAGCAGTTAGCCGAGCAGCAGCAATTTTTAGCCCACCTAGCGACGCGCGGCGCCGAGTTACAGCAGCAGCGCGAGCAGGATGTCGCCCGGTTACACGATGTGAGCGTGGCGCATGTTGAAGCGCAGCGCGCCTATGACGAGGCGCGCGAGCAAGCAGCGCTAAGCGATCTGCGGGCGGCGCTGATCGATGGTCAGCCATGCCCCTTGTGCGGCAGCCTTGAGCACCCGTATCCGCAGGCCGAAGACGCCTTAGCGAGCATTTTAAATCACCAGCACGTGCGGGTGGCCGCACTCAGCGATCAAGCGCAGCAGCTGCAGCAGCAACTGCACCAAGTGGCAGGCGAGTTATCGGCCCATGAGGCCAATACCACGCGCGCCCAAGCCCAAGTTGAGGCGACGGGCCAGCAGTTAGCGGCGTTGCTCGCCCGTTGGCCGCAACTTGGCGGCGAAGCGTGGCGGGCCACGGCGCAATTGGCGCGCTTGAGTGGCAAACAGTGGCAGCAGCAAGCCGAGGCGCTGGCCGAGCAAATTGAGCAGCATAACGCCGCGCAACAAGCCGCAGAGCAACAACTGCTGGACGCGCAAGCGCAGCAACAAGCGGACCACGCGCGCCGGCAAATTTGGCAGTCGGCCAATGCGCAACTGCAAAACCAGCAGCAGGCCGAGCAGCAATTGGCGCACCAGCAGCAGACATTGCGCCGCGAACAGCAGGCGCTGCAAGCGCAGATCGCCGCCGCAGCCGAGCGCTTAGCACGCAATGACGCACGCTTGTGCGCGGGGCTTGGCGCAGATTGGTCGCGCTGGCTCACTGATGATGGTCAGGCGTGGCAGGCGGCGTGCGCCGAGTATATGGCGCAGCAACAGGCGTGGCAGCAGCTGGGCCAGCAGCTCAATTTACTAGCGCCCAAACTCAGTGCGCTGGGCGCGCGGCGTGACGCACAAACAGCGCTATTAACCGAACTGACCGATGCGTTAGCCGAGCTGCGCGCCCAAGCGCAGCACCTGCAGGCTGAGCGCGCGCAAACGCTTGGCGGCCAGCCGGCAGCCGCGCTTGAAGCGCAGTGGCAAGCGGAACTCACCGCAGCGCAACAGGCGCAGCAGCAGTGTCAGCAGCAGGCCAGTGCTGCACGCGAAACCTTGGCCGCGCATCAGGCCCGCTTAAGCCACACACAACAAGCAATGCAAACATTGCAACAGCAGCAGCGCGTGGCGCGGCACGCTTGGCAGCAGCATTTGCAGGCCTTGCAGCTCGATGAAACCCGCTTATGCCTATTACTGCGCGTGCCGCCTGAGGCGCTAAAAGCGCAGCGCGTAACGGTGCAAGGCTGGGCCTCTGCGCTGAATGAGGCGCAGATCCGCGTGACTGAACGTGAGCGCGCCGCGCAAGCCGAGCAGGCTAAATTAACCCGCTACCACAGACATCACAGCGAGCTGATGGCGTTAGATAGTGCGCAGTTAGCCGCGTGTTTGGCGCAAACCCAAGCGCAAGGCCAGCAGTTAGCGCAGGCTAGTTTTACGCGTAAAAACCAGCTTGCCATGGCCGACAACGCTGCGGCGCGGGCGGGGCAGTTGCAGGTTGAATTGGCTGCGCAAACCGCGCAAGCCGACCGCTTTGCCCAGTTAAGCAGCTTAATTGGCCAAGCCAATGGCGCGAAATTTCGCACCTTTGCGCAAAGTTTGACCCTTGAACGTTTGCTGCTGGAGGCTAACGCCCAGTTGCAGGATTTAGCGCCGCGCTATCGTTTGGCCCGCGTTCCGGGCACGGATTTAGCGCTGCAAGTGGTGGATTTGGATATGGGCGATGAAGTGCGTGCGGTGGAATCTTTATCCGGCGGTGAGAGCTTTTTAGTCTCGCTGGCGTTAGCGCTAGCCCTTTCAAGCCTCTCTTCTCAGCAAACGCGCATTGAATCGCTGTTTATTGATGAAGGTTTTGGCACGCTGGATCCGGCGAGTTTGGATCAAGCCTTGGCCAGTTTGGATGCGCTGCAAGCCAGCGGCCGCCAGATTGGGGTGATTTCCCATGTGCAAAGCTTGGTTGAACGCATTGGTGTGCAAATTGAGGTGCGCGCCCAAGGCGGCGGTCGCAGCGAGGTGTGTGTGCCTTAAGTCCGCCGCTCGGCGATAAACAAGCCGATGAAATTAACCGCGCCGGCTCGCGCAGTGCGCTTACTCGGGGCCAGTGGTGCGGGGTGCGCGCGGCCCAAGGGACAATTTTTGGCGGCGTTGCCCCTTCAGGGCACACCGCGGCAAGCAGGCAAATGCTCGAATGTAACCGGTTACACGATGAAAGTACAGCCAGCCAAGGGATTTTCCCGCAAACGGGGCGGCTTTGCCGCCATTAAATGTTCAGAATGTGATCTAGGGTAAAAGCTTGTGCCTTAAGCATCAAATTTCAGAAGAAATTAGTGTATATTGCGCGACGAAAACTCATCAACCATGAAGACACGTCATGAAAAAGACCAAAATTGTATGCACCATCGGTCCTAAGACCGAATCCAAAGAGATGCTGACCAAAATGCTCGAAGCGGGCATGAATGTAATGCGTCTGAACTTCTCGCACGGTAACTTTGAAGAGCACAGCGTGCGCATCAACACCCTGCGTGACGTGATGAAAGATACCGGTCGTCGTGCGGCAATTTTGCTCGACACTAAAGGTCCTGAAATTCGCACCATCAAGCTGGAAGGCGGCAACGATGTTGCGCTGGTAGCTGGTCAGAAGTTCACCTTCACCACCGATCAGACTGTTGTTGGTAACAAAGAGATCGTGGCTGTGACCTATTCTGGTTTTGCCAGCGACCTGCGCGTGGGCAACCGTATTCTGGTTGACGATGGTTTGATCGCCATGGACGTGGTGGAAATCACCGAGCGTGAAGTGATCTGTACCGTATTAAACAACGGTGATCTGGGTGAGAACAAAGGCATCAACCTGCCAGGCGTGTCTATCAAGCTGCCAGCGCTGTCTGAAAAAGACAAAAAGGATCTGGTGTTTGGTTGCGAGCAAGGCGTTGATTTCGTTGCCGCCTCTTTCATCCGTAAAAAAGAAGACGTGTTGGAAATCCGTGAGCACTTAAAAGCACACGGCGGCGCCAACATCCAGATCATCTCTAAGATCGAAAACCAAGAAGGCTTGGACAACTTCGACGAAATCTTAGAAGTGTCTGACGGCATCATGGTGGCACGTGGCGACATGGGCGTTGAGATCCCAGTAGAAGAAGTTATCTTTGCCCAGAAGATGATCATCGCTAAGTGTAATAAAGCGCGCAAAGTGGTTATCACTGCTACCCAAATGCTCGACTCTATGATCAAAAACCCACGTCCAACTCGCGCTGAAGCGGGCGACGTGGCCAACGCCGTACTCGACGGTACTGACGCTGTAATGCTGTCAGGTGAATCAGCCAAGGGTAAGTACCCACTGGAAGCTGTGACCATCATGGCGACCATCTGTGAGCGTACTGACGGCGTCATGCCATCAGACCTGTCAGTGGCTAACGACAGCAACAAGCTGCGCATCACTGAAGCGGTATGTAAAGGTGCAGTTGAAGCCTCACAAAAGCTCGAAGCGCCACTGATCGTCGTGGCTACCGAAGGCGGCAAATCAGCTAAAGCCATCCGTAAGTACTTCCCGAAAGCGTGGATCTTAGCTATCACCACCAACACTAAGACCGCTAACCAGCTGGTTTTGACCAAAGGTGTGGTACCGCACGTAGTGGATGCGATTGCCTCTACTGACGATTTCTACCGTATCGGTAAGGCCGCTGCGCTGGAGCTGGGTATGGGTCAGAAGGGTGACTGCGTGGTGATGGTCTCTGGTGCACTGGTACCAAGCGGCACCACCAACACCGCCTCAGTCCACGTACTGTAAGGCTGCCATCGCGCCCTGTGCGGCACTGATAAGCGATAAAACCCCACGCCTTGGCGTGGGGTTTTTTATTGCTAAATGCTGCCCGTGTTAATCGGGGGGGGGGCCAGCACCGCCAGCAGCGCATCGGCAACGCGCTCGAGGCCCAAGCCATCCACCAGCGCTTGGCTGCGGGCGCTAACACCGCTGGCATCGGCCGCCAAGCGCGTGAGCGCGGCATCCACAGCCGCCGGCTCAGCCAAGGCGGCCAAACTCAAGACTTCACCTAAACGTTCTTCGGCGATTAAGTCGGCATAAATCGCTTGATGATCCACAATCGGCACCACCACGGTGGGCACGCCCAAGCAGGCGCGTTCCCACGTCATGCCGCCGGCGGCGCCGAGCGTGACATCTTGCTGCACCAAAAGAGCGGCCATCTGCTCGGTGGCGGGCAGCAAGGTCAGTGGCGCTTCTGGGTGCGCGGCTTGCCAATCGGCGACCCACGTGGCAATGGTGGGCCAGTGGCGATTGGCGTTACCGGCGACTAGCGTCCAGTGTAAGCGAGTCAGCCACGGCGTTTGCGCCAAGCTAGTGAGCGCGCTTAAGCAGGCGCCGGTTGGATCGGCGCCACCAAAGCAGATCAGGCCACGTTTCCAATCAGCGGGCGGGCGTGTTGGCCGCGTGGCGGCCAGCGCGCGAAACTCGGACCGCAGCAGGGCGTAGCGTGTGCCCAGCAGCAGTTGGCATGGCACCTGCGGGCTTAACAGCGGCGCATACTCCTGCGCGCGCCGCCGTGGCCCTTGATCGAGCAGAATATCTGCGCAGTGCGGCCGGTCGGCCAAATCATCAATCACCAGCAGGCGGCCACACTGGGCGCGGGCGGCCGTTTCCCAGCGCGCATCTAACTGATAGTGATCCACCACCAGCGCAGCGGGGGCAAGGGCCGCTAGTGGCGCGCTATCGGTCAACGAGCTGAGGGCGATCAGGCGATGCGGCGCCACGCGGGCGCGTAACTCTGCCGGCAGTTGGTAGCATAAAAACACGCATTCGGCGCCGCGGGCGGCCAGTGTGTCGGCTAAGGCTAAGCTGCGCATCAAGTGGCCCAACCCCAGCTCACTGCCAGCATCGCAGCGCAGGGCGATCAGGGGCGCGGCGCGCATCAAATGCACTTCACCGGTTTGGGCAGGCCGGCAATTTTGGTCGCCTGCTTGGCTGGGCCTTCGGGAAACAAGGTATACAGATAGCGACTATTGCCTTTTTCTGGCCCGTAGTGCTTTTCCATGGCCTTGACCAAGGCCCTGATGGCCGGCGAGGTATTAAATTCTAAGTAAAATGCGCGCACAAAGTGCACCACTTCCCAATGCGCGGCACTGAGCTCGATCTGTTCACTGGCTGCCAGTTGTCTGGCCAGCGCTTCGCTCCAGCGGCTTGGATCGAGTAAATAGCCGTGGGTATCGGTGGCCACCGGTTGGCCGGCGTCATTAACAAGGGTCATATCGGCTCCTGAGGAGCGGCCGCCGCGGTCACATCGACCGGCGTGATGGCAATGGCCAGCAGGCTGCTCGCTAAGTGGTTGAGTAAAGTTAATTGCTGCGCCAGCATAGCCGCGCCTTCATCGGGTGGCGTGGCCGCGGGCGGCTCGGGCAGGTCGGGCAGGCGCGAACTACTGGCACCGGCCAGTAAACCGGCCGCTTGCTGCAAGGTGTGACACAGTGCCAGCAGCGGCGCTTGATCATTTAATGGCGGCAAGCGGTCGCGGTGCGCGCCCAGCGCAGATATATACGACAGCAGTAAGTGGTTATGCCACGTCAAGGCGTAGCAGGCATCAAGCTGCTTGCGCCCTTTGGCCGGCTCTACCAGCATACTTTGCCACGCGGTGGCCAACTCACTGTCGGCGTGCAAAGCGCGCTGGCGCACGCGCACATAGTCAATCTGTTCACTGCGCTGCGCGCCAAGTTGCGCGCCCACCGCCTGCAAATAGGCCACATTGGCACTTAGCGCTTGGCTGATCAGGCCTGGCAAACGCCGGTATTGCCAGTCGGGCCACAGCAGCGCCACCAAGCCATAGGCCAACAAGCCGCCGAGCGCAGTATCGACCAAGCGGGGCAGTAGCACAGCAAAGCCGCCGTTGCCGTGCAAGTTAAACGCGAGCAACACAAATAGGGTGATAAAGCACACCGCCGCGCTGTAGTTGTTGCGCACTTGGGTAAAAAACAAAAACACTGCCAGCCCCATGCACAGCAGTTGCGCCGGCAGATTGGGTAATAGCCACAGCAGTGGCGCACCCAGCACTATGCCTAAAAAAGTGCCCAGCATGCGTTGGGTTAAACGCTTGCGCGTGGCGCTGTAGCTGGGCTGGCAGACAAACAGCACGGTGAGCATCACCCAGTAGCCTTTTTCCAGCCCCGCAAACTGCATCAAGCCATAGCCCAGCAGCAAACCAAGGGATAAGCGCAGCGCGTGGCGAAACACCCGTGAGTCCAAACTAAACCGTGCGCGCAGTGCCTGCGGCCAGGTGGCCAATTGCGCGCGGATTGGTTTGGCCGCCGGTACTGCGCCGGCAGCGACATCAGCCGGCGGCGTCCATAACGGCGGCGCCGCGCGGCGACTTAACGCGCCGGCATCGTTGAGTAACTCAGCCATAGCGCGCACGTTGCGGCACATAAAACGCAGCGCCCGCGACAGGCTTTGCATTTGCGCCGGCGTGAGCGCCGTGGTCGCTGGCAGTTGCCGGTGGCGATGGCGCCAAAGGGCCAGCTGATCGCTGAGCGCCGTGACCACCCACGCCAGCCTTTTCGGCGCCTGATAGGGCTGATGGCGCAGTAAGGCGTAGCCTAACGCTTGGCTCGCTTCGCTCAATTGCAGCAACGCTTCTTGAAAGCCATCGAGCAAATGGGTTTGCGCCAGCGCCGCCGCCAACTCGCTATAGCGGTAATGGCTAGCACTGGCGCGCTCGGCTAACGCATGGGCCAACGCATAGTAGTGCTGCATTTGCGCCAATTCGCGCGTCATGCGGCCGGCCGCCACATGGTGATCTAAGTTGGCTTGGGTTAGCGCCAAGGCGGTGACTAAGTTGATATTGAGCTGGGCTAGGTTGTGGCCAATGGTTTGGGCGCTGTTGACATCGGCGGGAAAAAAGCGTGATTTTTCATGTAGATAACGGCTCAAGGCGAAATAGCACTCGGCCAACTGCTCATGCAAGCCTTTATAGGGCAACCAATACAGCGCAACTAACGACACCGCGCCATACCACAACCCGCCGGCACTGAGCATCAGCGGCCGGTGCCAAACATCGCTGGTTTCTGGCGCGCCGAGGGTGGAAATGGCCAGCAGCAAGGCGCCAAAACTGATGGTGGCGTAGCGCGGGCCCAGCGTGCCGACCATGACAAACAAAAAGCTCGAACTCACCAGCCCCAGCGCAAACAACCACGGATAAGGCAGCAGATATTGCACGCTAAAGGTGGCGAGTAAAAAGCACGCTTGCGTCATGCTCAAGTTTTTCACTCGCCCCCACAGGCTGTCATCGGTCTCGGCAATCGCCCCCGACACCACGCCAAGCGACAGCAGCACCGCTAAGTTCATATCGTCTAGCGCCAAGCTCATGCCAAGCACCGCACTGATGGCAGCCAGCACTTTAAAGGCTAAATAGCGGTGGCCGGCGGTAAACAAGCGACGCAGACCAAAGAAAAACTGCTCAGACATAATAAAAACACTCAAACGAAATGGGCGCAGAGTCGCAAGGCGGCTATGCTAGCGCATTTTGCCGCGGTTGTACGCTTTGCGCGCCCAGCCTGTGCTACCCTACGCGCCCTTTTTACTGTCGCTGACTCGTTATGACTTCTGCTGCCTCGTTTGCTGATTTTGCTTTTACCGCGCCGCTGCCGGCAACCTTAACCGCGCTCAACTACATCACGCCCACGCCGATTCAAGCCCAAGCCATGCCCGCTATTTTGGCCGGACGCGATGTGCTGGCGGGCGCGCAAACCGGCACCGGCAAAACGGCCGCGTTTTTATTGCCGCTGCTACAGCGTTGGCTCAGTGCGCCGGCGCCGGGCCTGCAATTTTTGGTATTGGCACCGACGCGGGAACTGGCGCAGCAAGTACAAGCTGCCGCGCAGCGCTATAGCGCGGGTAGCGATTTTCATGCGGCGGCGGTAGTGGGGGGCGCGAGCTATGACGCGCAGATCGCGGCGGTCAACGCGGGGGCTCATTTAGTGGTGGCCACGCCCGGCCGGCTGCTGGATCTGCTGAAACGTAATGCGCTGAAGTTAACGCACCTGACGGCGTTGGTGCTAGATGAGGCTGATCGCTTGCTGGATCTGGGCTTTAGTGACGAGCTCAACGCTATTTTGCGCTTTGTACCGAAAACGCGGCAAACCTTGCTGTTTTCTGCCACCTTTGATGCCGCGCTGCACAGCCTAAGCCGCCACTGGCTGCGTGATCCGCTGCGCATTGCGGTGGCCGACATGACGCCGGCGCCGCTCATCGAGCAGCGGGTGTATGTGGTGGATAAAGCGCGCAAAACCGCGGTGCTAGCGCATTTGCTGCAGCAACATCAGCCGGCACTGATCTTTAGCCGCACGCGGCAAACCTGTGATCAACTCAGCCACTACTTAACCGCCCAAGGCGTGCAGGCTGCCGCGCTGCATGGCGATTTGAGCCAAAACGCGCGCGAGCGCGTGCTGGCAGAATTTCGTCAAGGCCAATGGCAAGCGCTGGTGGCCACCGACATTGCCGCCCGTGGTTTAGATATCAAAACCCTCAGCACCGTGATCAACGTTGAGTTGCCGTTTGCGGCCGAAGATTATGTGCACCGCTGTGGCCGCGTCGGCCGTGCGGGGCAAGCGGGGCTAGCCATCACCTTATTTAGTCACGATGACGCGCCGCAACTGGGCAAAGTTGAAATGCTGCTCGATATCCGCTTGCCGCAGCAGTGGCTACCCGGCTTTGAACCGGATTTAAGCGCCGAGCTAGACGCCCCCCGCCCACGTAAAGGTGCGCAAAAGCAGCGCGCCCGCCAGCAAGCACTGGGAAAAAAAGCCCGTCGCTAAGCCGTTAGCGAAGCCCCCTTCCTTTCGGCGGGGGAGATCAACAGCACCGCAGCACCGCGTCGCTGCTCTCCTATCCTCCCCCCACTCACCGCCGCGGGTGTCATCCATCGCGGCATAGTGTGCTGGGCACATGCCAGATGCCGCGCAGTAGCGCGGGTCTGACCTGCCATCACCCATTACGCCCGCCTTTTCGGCCTACGTTTAGCGTGGCGCTACGCCCTTAGCCAAAACCGCCTCAATCTTGCGGCGTGGCATGCGTCACGCCCGGCCCATAAAAATGTTACCTAGATCACAGAATCTATCGGTGAGTTTAAGATC
>JBOFMA010000015.1:0-1526 GCA_051658125.1 Aeromonas sp. | reverse complement strand
TTCAGGGGCGCGCCGACGTTGGCGCCGTCAGTGCGTTGGTGAAAGCCCGCTTGGCGTAGTAGGTCAGCCTTCGTTAGTCAAGGAAGCCGTGCATCTTATCAGTGCGCGGCTTTTTTTTTGCATTGCCGCAGACTTAAGTTAGGGAAAGGAGAACTATGGCCGGAAGGATCACCCAAGCCTTTATCGATGATCTGCTGGCGCGCACCGACATTGTTGAATTGATCGACAGCCGCGTGCGTTTGAAAAAGGCGGGCAAAAACTACCAAGCCTGCTGCCCCTTTCATAACGAAAAAAGCCCTTCGTTTAGCGTTAGCCAAGAAAAGCAGTTCTACCATTGCTTTGGCTGCGGCGCCCATGGCAACGCCATCAGTTTTGTCATGGAATATGACGGCTTAGAATTTCCCGACGCGATTGAAGAGCTAGCGAGCCTCAACGGTATGCAGGTTGAGCGTGAGCAAAGCGGCTTTGCCGGCCCCAGCGCGCTGCCGGTGAGCAAAGATCTGTATCGCTTGCTTGAAGAGATCACCGCGTTTTACGTCAGCCAACTGCCCAACACGCCGCTTGCCAGTGAGTATGTGGCGCAGCGCGGCCTAAGTGCTGAAGTGATTAAGCGCTTTAACATTGGCTATGCGCCCAACGAATGGGATCAGGTGCGCCGCCGGTTTGCCGGCAACCGCGAGCAAGAGCAGCTGCTGATCTCGGGCGGCATGCTGATTGCCCGCGACAATGGCCCAGGCTGCTACGATCGCTTTCGCGACCGCATCATGTTCCCTATCCGCGATAAGCGCGGGCGGGTGATTGGCTTTGGCGGCCGCGTGCTCGGTGATGGCACGCCGAAGTATTTAAACTCGCCGGAAACGCCGATTTTCCACAAAGGCCGCGAGTTGTTTGGCCTGTATGAAGTTAAACAGACCCACAAAGCGCCGCCACGCATTTTAGTGGTTGAAGGCTACATGGACGTGGTCGCGCTGGGCCAGTTTAATATCGACTACGCCGTTGCGGCGCTTGGCACCGCCACCACCGGCGAGCACATGCACAGCTTGTTTCGCACCACGCCTGAGGTCATCTGTTGCTATGACGGCGACCGTGCGGGGCGTGAGGCGGCGTGGCGCGCGCTAGATAATGCCTTGGCGCATTTAACCGACGGCCGCACGCTGAAATTTGTCTTTTTGCCCGATGGCGAAGACCCTGACTCGTTGGTGCGGCAAATTGGCACCGCGGCCTTTGAGGCGCTGCTCGATGATGCGCAGCCGTTTGCTGAGTTCATGTTTGACCGCTTGGGCAAAGATGCCGCGTTAAGCGGTGAAGCGGGAAAATTTGAGGTGGCCAAGCAGGCGGCTGAATTGATTAAGCGCGTGCCCGAGGGCTTTACCCGCGAAGGCTTGATTAGCCGGCTCGCCACGTTGCTGCGCTGGGGCGATAATTCACAGCGCTTAAATGAGCTATTTGCCCAGCAAAAAGCGCCGCCAAATGCGGCAAATCGGCCTAAACTAGGCAAGCTTACGCCGCTGCGCCGCGCCGTGGCC
>JBOFMA010000014.1:0-7135 GCA_051658125.1 Aeromonas sp. | reverse complement strand
GCTAGTGGTGGTATTAAATTACGCCGGTGAAATAGCTAATCCGCAGTGGGTCGCCGTGGGGCTGATGTTGAGTCTACTGCTGGGCGAGTTGTCCTTGCGCGCGGTGGAAAACCCAACACGAAAATTATTGGCTAAATGCTCACAGAAAAAAGAATTTGTTTGGCTGCTGATTGCATTGTCATTCGTTGGCCTAATGGCGTTAGTGGCGAGATATCAATACCAGAGAATTGACTGGCGAATTGATCAAGCCGTCCAAATTGCGGCTAATGAAGCATCAAATTATCATCCACTGCGCAATGAATGTTGGCTAGATATAAATTCAAAGATAATTAAATCTCCACTATGTCGTTATGGTCAAGGAAAGTTAACCGCTGTTGTTATAGGTGATAGTCATGCAAATGCCAGTGTAAGTGCAATTACGGTTGCAAATAAATCTGCTACCGCAGAAATGACATTTGCAGGTTGCCCTGTAGTTATAGGAATGAAGATTAGGCACGATACAAATAATAAGTGTTATGAATTCTCTGGTCAGTTAGCAGATACAATTAACTCTATGACTGAAAATGAAATGCTATTATTTATTACTCGAGGCTCTAGATATGTTATGGGTCATAACGAGAATGACTCGAGTCACAATATCCCAGCTGGATTTTATGACCAACAATTTGACTCGCCAAATGCAGAGCTTAATTCACAGTATAAAAAATCATTAATAAACACCATGTGTTCGATAAAAAATCCATCACGGGTTTATTTGGTGCGGCCTATTCCAGAAATGGGCATTGATGTACCTAACACCATGGCGCGGGCGCTGATGTTTGGCAAGCCCGATCCACAGGTGTCAATTTCGCTCGAAGAATACCATACGCGGCATAAGGTGGTGTGGGCCGCGCAAGATGCAGCGGCGCGCCAATGTGGGGTAAAGATCTTAGATCCGCTGCCTTATCTATGTCATGACGGTCGCTGCTGGGGCAGTAAAGACGGGCGGCCGCTGTATTACGACGATAACCACTTGAGCGAATTTGGTAACAAGTTGCTGGTGCCGATGTTTAAGCAAGCGTTTGCCGAGCAAGCCGCATTGGAACACGGCTCAGGTAGGTCAGATTAGCCCGTAGGGCATCATTTGACGTGATGGCGCCGCTGGTGGGGACGTTAGTTTGCGCCGCTTGGCGGCTAATGACCGACCGCGTTAAGGTTTGGGATGGTGCGCTAAGGCCATTGGACGCAAAGAAAAAGGGCGTAAAGGAAAAGGCAGACCGCTGAGGTCTGCCTTTTGTCTTTTTGGCCCAAATATCAGCGCAGCTTAGTTTGGCGATGAGCCGGTATGACCAAAGCTAAAACCTTAGCGGCCGGTGCCGGAGTTGCGGCGTGAGGCGGTGGGTTTGGGCTTTTGCTGACGGCGTTCGACGCTGGCGCGCTCGCGCGGGGTCATGTTTTGCAGTTCAGTGTGGCGCTTTACTGCGCGGCGAATTTGCGCCGCTTGCTTGTGGCGGCTGACTTTGCCGTCTTGTTGCAGGTCGATTTTTGACTCGGTTTCTAGCGTGAGCTTAACGAGGCTGCGCAGGTAGTTAACTTCGGCCAGTTTCAGCTCTTGCCAGCCACCGCGTGGGATGGCGCGGTCGAGTTTGACATCGCCATAACGCACGCGCATCAGGCGGCTGACTTGCACTTCTTGCGATTCCCACAAGCGGCGCACTTCACGGTTACGGCCTTCGGTCAGGGTGACGTTAAACCATTGGTTTAAACCTTCGCCGCCGGCCGGTTTGATTTTGGTAAATTTGGCCATGCCATCTTCAAGTTGCACGCCTTTGCGCAGGCGTTGCAGCATGGCTTCGTTGACTTCACCAAACACGCGTACGGCGTATTCGCGCTCCACTTCGTGGCTCGGGTGCATCAGGCGGTTGGCCAGTTCACCGTCAGTGGTAAAGATCAACAGGCCAGAGGTGTTAACGTCCAAACGGCCGACAGCGATCCAGCGCGCGCCGTCCATTTTTGGCAGGCGATCAAACACCGTCGGACGACCTTCAGGATCGTGACGGGTACACATTTCACCTTCGGGCTTGTGGTAGGCCAGCACGCGACAGATCACCTCTTCGGCGGCGCGGGTGCGCACTTGGTGGCCATCGACGCGGATCACGGCATTCACTTCGACGCGATCGCCTAAGCTGGCGACTTTGCCATCCACACTCACCCGACCAGCGGTGATCAGAGTCTCCATCTCACGACGGGAACCTTGACCCGCGCGGGCCAATACTTTTTGTAATTTTTCACTCATCGGGGTTACCTAACAGTTGTGCTTTATCCGCCGTCGCGGTCAAAGCCGGTGGCTGCAGCGCCTCTTGAGCGGGAAGCTCATCGAGATGCTGCAGGTTAAAATAATCTAAAAATTCTGCGGTGGTGGCGAGCAATTCCGGGCGTCCGGCCACCTCTTTATGCCCCACACAGTGCACCCAACCGCGTTCTTTGAGCGTAGTGAGCACGTTATTAGTCACGCTCACGCCGCGCAGCGCTTCAATTTCGGCGCGGGTAATGGGCTGGTGATAAGCAATGATGGTTAGTGTTTCTAGCACGCTGCGCGAATAGCGCGGCGGCTTTTCGCGCCACAGGCGGGCCAGTTCACTGGCATAGCACTGGCGGGCTTGAAAGCGCCAGCCCGAGGCGACTTGCTTTAGCTCGACCCCTCGATCCGCGTAGTCTTGACTTAGTTCTGCCAATAACGCGCTGAGCGCCTCGTGGCTAAGATCGTAATCAGCCAGCACGCCGGCGAGCAGTTCGCCGTGACTCAGCGGCCGACCGGCGACAAAAATAGCCGCTTCGAGCAAGGCTTTAAGCGGGGTGTCAGACGGCGTCATGGTCTTGTTCCTCTGGCAATTGATCAGCGGTTGGCAGCGCATGGCCGGCGTGCGGCGCGGCGCTGACTTTGGCTAAATGGATCTCGCCCAAGGGCTTCGCTTGCAATAGCCAAATTTGCGCCCGCTTGCATAATTCCAGCAGGGCTAAAAAGGTCACCAGCAGCCCCATGCGCCCTTCATCGCGGTGCAGCAAATCGCCCAGTGCCACCGTTTTGCCATCGGCTAGGCGGGCCAAAATTTCAGCCATGCGCTGCGCGGTGGGGATGCTTTCGCGCAAGATCACATGTGGCGTGTGCGCCACGGTTTTGGCCATTAGCTTTTTAAAGCAATTGGCCAATTGCGCCAGCGACACCTCGGGGCTTAATGGCGTGAGTCCGCCAAAATCCGGCGGATTGGCCGCGGCTAAAAACAGCTCGCGCTCAAGGCGCGGCAGGGCCTCGATGGCCTCGGTGCGGCTTTTTAGCTCTTCATAGGCTTGCAGGCGTTCGACTAATTGCGCCCGTGGATCGGCCTCGGCTGCATCGTCCTCGCTGTTTGTTTTAGCTGGCTTGGGCAGTAGTAGGCGCGATTTTATCTCGGCAAGCCAAGCCGCCATCAGCAAATATTCGGCGGCTAATTCTAAGTTCAGCCCCTGCATCAGCTCGACATAGGCCATGTATTGCCGAGAGATCTCGACCATCGGCAGGTCCAAAATGTCGAGTTGCTGACGGCGAATTAGGTAGAGCAAGAGATCGAGCGGGCCCTCGAAGCTATCTAAAATAACTTCGAGCGCCTGCGGTGGAATAAACAGATCGGGCGGTAAATCGTGCAGTGGCTCGCCGCGCAGGCGAGCGAGCGGCGGCAAGACCGAGTCAGATGCCAGCACAGCGTTACTCAAACGGCGTGCAATCGCCGCCGCCACGGCGCCGCAGCACGGGCTCGTCGTCAGAAAAATCCACCACCGTGGTCGGCTGCTCGCTAACGTAACCGCCGTTGACCACCGCATCGAGTTGATTGCCCAGCGCATCAAAGATCTCTTCTGGATCGCTGTGCGCCATGGCGCTGGCGGGCAAAATCAAGCTGGTGGAGAGCATCGGCTCGCCAAGCGCTTCGAGCAAGGCTTGGGCGATGGCGTTATCGGGAATGCGAATGCCGATGGTCTTTTTCTTTTCGTTCATTAGGCGCCGTGGCACCTCTTTGGTTGCTTTAAAAATAAAGGTGTAAGCGCCGGGGGTGTGATTTTTGATGTGACGAAACGCGCTGTTTTCCACTCGCGCGTAGGTGGCAATTTCGGATAAATCACGGCACAGCAAGGTGAAATCGTGCTTGGCATCAATTTGGCGAATGCGGCAAATGCGCTCTAGCGCCGCTTTATCAGCCATTTGACAGCCCAGCGCGTAACCGGAATCGGTGGGGTAGGCGATCACGCCGCCTTGCTTGATCAATTCGACGGCTTGCTTAATCAAGCGCCCTTGCGGGTTTTCTGGGTGCAAATAAAAGTGCTGACTCATAACTACTCCTCGCCGCATTGAAGCTGGCGCAAAAATTAGCGGCTGGCGGTAAGCGCGGTGATTTCGCTGGCGCTTAAGGCAAACGCCTGTGGATAGCGCAACCACACCGGTTCGCCTTGTTTTGGCAGCCACAAATGACGGCCAAGTTCAGTCCATTGGGCAATAAAGTGAAAATCGGAACCCACCGAAATCGCCAAGTCGTGCTCGCTGGCCCACTGGCCTAAATTAGCGCGCTCCACCGGCGTTTGCTGCGAGAGGGACACTTCCATCGCTTGGCCACCGGCGGCTTTAAACGCGCCGATCAGACGTTTAACCCATTTGGTACTCAAATCATAGCGGCTGGCGTGGGCTAGCACGGCCACACCGCCGGCGGCTTGAATGGCGGCAATCGTACAGTCCATCTCCGGCCACACCGGCGGCACATAGCCGGGGTTGCCGCGGCTTAAATATTTTTTAAACACCTGTGCAAGGCTTGGCGCGGCGCCCAACTCCACCAACACACGCGCAAAGTGGGCGCGGGTGACGGCGCCCTCGCCGGCCAGCGCTTGGGCGCGCGGGTAGGTATCGGGCAGGTTGTGTTTGCTTAAGCGCGCGCCAATTTCCTCGGCGCGGGCGCGGCGGCGCGCACTTTGCGCAGTTAAAAAGGCGCGCAGGGTGGGCTCATCGGTGTTGACCCCGAGCCCAACGATATGAATTTCATGGTTTTGCCAAGTAGTGGACAACTCGCAGCCAGCGATTAAACGTAGTGGCAAGTTTTCGTTAGCCATCGTCGCGCGCGCTTCCTCTAAACCGGCCAGCGTGTCGTGATCGGTCAGTGCCAGCACATCGACTTGCATCTGCGCGGCGCGGCGCACCAGATCGCTTGGGCTTAAGTGACCATCGGATGCCGTGCTGTGGCTGTGTAAATCAAATCGCATGGCAGATCCTTAAAGCGCGCGGCGAAAACGGCGGCCATTATCGTGTAAATAGCGGCAAGATGCTAATGACCATTGCGTGTAGATGCCGCAGTGCTAATCATCAGCGCGCGCCATCAGGCCAGTAAGGCGTGCAGTTGCGTAAGTAATTTGGCCTGCTCGTGCTCGGTTAACGGCGCGCCGGCGGCGTTAGTTAAGCTAAAGAAGTCCTCCACGCGCTCGCCTAAGGTGGCGATTTTGGCGCTGTGCAAATTAAGTCCTTGCTGATGAAACGCCGCACCCACCCGCGCTAACAGCCCCGGCATGTCGGGCGCGGATAACTCCAGCGTGCTGACTTTATCGCGCGCTTTGGCGGCCAAAAAGCTGGCACGAATGGGCACGGCAAATGACAACTGACGTTTTGATAAAGGCTTGGCGCGCAGCACCCCGTTGCTCGGTGCGCTTAAGGCGCGCTCTAGCGCTTCGCGCACCGACTGGATGCGGTCACTGCTGATCGGTTGACCATTGGGCTCCAGCACCACGAAGGTGTCCTGCACAAAATGGCGTTTCGAGCTCATGATCTGCGCATCGTGGATGGTTAAATTTTTCCGATCTAAGGTGCTGGCCACGGTGGCAAATAGGTTGGGCACATCTTGGCAGTAGATAAAAATTTCACTACCACCGCGCGGGCTTTGCTCAAAAATGCGCACCAAGGGCGCCGCCTGATCGGTGCGGCGCAAAATGTGGCGCGTGTGCCAAGCAATTTGCGCGGGGGTGTGGCGCAAAAAGTAATCGGCTTTAAAGTCTTGCCACAGCACCTTGGCCGCATCGCCATCAACGGCGCGCAGCGCCAATAAGCGCAAGGCTAAACGCTGCTGTTCGCGAATTCGCAGGCGCAGATCCGGCGGGTTTTCTAAGCCTTGGCGCAGCGCTTTTTGCGTTGAAAAATAGAGTTCGCGCAATAGCGCATCTTTCCAGCCATTCCACAGCGTGTCGTTGGTGGCGCAAATATCGGCCACGGTGAGGCAGTAGAGCAGATCTAAGTGCAACTCATCGCCCACCACGCGGGCAAATTCGCTGATGGTCTCGCTGGCGTAAATATCGCGGCGCTGCGCGGTGGTGGACATCAACAGGTGATGGCGCACCAGCCAGGCGACCAAGCGGCTTTCGTAGCGATCTAAGCCATGCGCTTGGCAAAACGCTTCGGCCTCGATGGCGCCGAGTTGACTGTGATCACCACCACGGCCTTTGCCGATATCGTGAAACAACGCGGCCACATACAAAAGTTCAGGTTTGCGCAAACGGGCAAACACCTCATGGCACAAGGGGTGCGCCGCACGGCCAGCGGTTTGCGCAAAATGGTGAATGTTTTTTAATAAGCGCACCGTGTGCTCATCCACCGTGTAGGCGTGAAACAAGTCAAATTGCAGTTGGCCGACAATGCGTGACCACGCCGGCAGATAGGCCGCGAGCAGGCCGTAGCGATGTAACAGCGTCAGCGGCAGATCTAGACCGTTGGGGTGGCGCAGCAGCGCCATAAACAGGCGGCGTAGGGCTGGATCGTCACTGGCCGCGGCAAATGGCGCCCGCGCGGCCAGCAGTGCGCGCAGGGTATGCGCCTCAAGGCCGGTGAGCTCGGGGCGCTGCGCCAGTTGGTAAAACAGGCGCAAAATGGCGGTGGGCTCGTGGCTAAAGCGCTCAGGCGCATAAGCGCCGAGGTGGCCAAGGCAGTGATAAAACTCGGCGCTGAGTTTGTTTTGCGCGCAAGGCGGCGCAAAGGCGGCGCTAAACAGTTGCAGTTGCAGCGCGCTTAATTCACTGACCCGCCGCGTAGTTTGATAAAACGCCTGCATCATAGCCTCGATGGGCGCGTGCGGGTGATAGGTGGCATCGGTGGCCA
>JBOFMA010000013.1:0-8901 GCA_051658125.1 Aeromonas sp. | reverse complement strand
TCGAGATGGTATGGCGAGAGGCGAAACATCGCTGGCAGCGTTTCATTGCTTGGGGCAAGGATACTTTCGATGAAAAATTAACCAGCATGCTAAATGGTTATGGCTCTGACTTTACAGTTAAATTTCATTGAGCACTTAGAGCAATACTGATAACTCGAGGTCTTGCCCAGCAGAAACAAAATTACATATCGAATGTTCAGGTTGTTTAACTAAAAATGAGCCCGCATAAGACATTCCAAAAACAGCACTAGATAATTGCTCTTTTCCATTAAATAATTCCTGCCACCTATTTGCCGTTTTAACATCAAACAGTGCACCATTAAAAGCCACTATTTTTTCTAATGGCACTCCTATTTGTTTTAAATTCTGAATAATCTCCGTATATGCGTCACTACAAATGACAATAAAATCATGGCTGATTTTATTTAAACTTTGTGGAGCTATATATCGATAACCTTTTTTGCATGGCTCATCTTTATAGGCATTATCAGTGACCGCTAATATCTCTATAAATGGCGCCATAAGTTTTGAAAAATTATCGAAAATTCCACCTGTACCAAAACAGATCATCTTGTACATTGTAATTCTCAGTTATATTTGTGCCGTCTTGGCTTGATGAAATTAGTATCTTCAAACAGATGATAGTTTTCCAAATGCAATTTTTTAACCAGTGCCTCTCGATAAGCTACATGCTGTTGCAATACCTTGCGCAATTGATAATAGTTTAATAAATTTTGATAAACCTGTGCAGAACTCATCATCTCTAATCTAAAGTGCCCACGCCATGCACCGTGATGCAAAAATTTAGTCGCCAAACCATTGGCATCAAATGCAAAGAAATTCAATAAATTACAGTAATTATCTGGATCGGAACTAAGATTAAATAACTCACAACCTTTTTCGGAAACCACCAAATTATATTTATGATTGATTACAGCATAAGATTTGTTTTTATATTCAATATCGCAAAAATTGTTCAACATTTGCATATCTATGCTTTGTATCTGCTCAATTGAATTTTGATTGGCAAACAATGAATTAGAAAAAACATACGCATTGGATTGCTTAAAAACATTAATACCTGAACGATGAGGTTGATGAATTAATATTTCTTTCTCAAAATCACCTAATAAATAGAGTAAAGTAGATTTCAAATCAGCAGAACCGATTAAATCATCTAATATCATCCCTGGCGCAAAACGTGCATCAAACATGATCAAGGGTGTAGATATAATGCTTCCGTAAGGTTCCGTAATATGAGAAAAACCATTGTTTATTTCACGCGTCCATTTATCGTCGCCATGATCACCGTATAATACAATTAATGTATCATCAAGCAACTGCCGCGAGGTTAACTCATCGACAATACATTGAATAGTTTTGTTTAACGAAACAAATCCGAGCTCTTTTTTATCTTCATGCGTTTGCCCAGAGCAACTCTCTTGATCTTCAATACTGCAATGCGTGATCTGATTATCGATGAATAAACAAAATGGCTCATCTTGATGCGCTGTTATAAACTGCGCAATTTGCGCAGAAAACGCCGGGAAATTATCCACTGGTTTAAAATCGATCAGCTCTTTTTCTATCGCATGATTAATGAAACTTTCATTAATCTCCAAGCCATTGCTTAATGAAGCAGAACCCAGTGCATAGCCTAATTTTTGCAGCACATGAAACAAGCTATCTTGATAATAGCCACGCACATAGCACTCATCAAATGTATTAAACCGATCACACTCATACTTATTGCCATAAAAAACCGCGGACATCGACATCACGGTCGAAGTCGCCGCCGAATAATAGCGCCTAAATTGCAAACTCTGCGCCGCAAGTTGCGCTAATGCCGGTAAAAGATGCTGATTTTCTTGATAAATTTTATTGGATAAACTTTCTAGATGAACTAAAACTACATTCTTTTTTTCTTTTGTTGTTGCCACCGCAGCGTTGATCGCCCGCTTGAACTCTGCCTGATAGTGTTGCTGCTGCTCTAAGCTCTGATTTAAATTTAACTTTCGTTCAGCCAAAGCGGCATGGCTCAGCGCTTTTATTTTCGCCGGCGGTAACGGACATGCAGAAACGTTCGGCGAGTCAGCTATCGCAGACCCCATACTATTTTGCTGCAATAGCCGTATAATTTTTTCAACCAAACTAAACGTGGGCGCAGAAAAAAATTGTTCGATCAACGCAAATAGATGCAAATCAAATGGTTTATCTAACTCAATCAGTTGATTGATAAGCATTAAATCTTTAGTTAAAACAAACTGAAGCAATAAATCAAGCAACGCTTGCTGCTCAACCGCTTGTTTTCTTAGCTGCGCTAATAATGCCAAATTATCGCTAACATTCACAAACGCCAGCCAAGCACATGGCACCTGTAGTAGGATATTCTTCTTCTCATCCAACAGCACTAATGCTTGTTTGCTTAACAGAGGGTTATAGTTTTGTTTTATCTCCGACGTTAATTCAATCAAAGATAAATGCGTATAATCGGATAACCACTGCGCCGTTAATCGCGGTTCATGACACCAAAAGTACTTAGCCTGCGCAAGATAGGTACCTAATGCTGAATGAGCCACATAAACATCATTATCTTTCTTTAAAACAGCAAACATTAGACACCTATATTGTATATAGCAAAAAACCTTGAGCCAACAAAAACATTTTATTTACCAAGGCCAAGACTATTTTTATGTCGACCAAGAAAAAAATATAATATTACATAAAAACCAGAATAAACTCGCCTTGCATCTTTGCTAGCAAAAACATGCGCCGAAATTAGCTTCGATAGCAATTTAATATATCTTTTAATGGGATTACGGTACTGCTTGAAATAATACTTACGGATAAGAATCCCTCTAGCGATACTATGTTCTTTTCGCCTAAAGGCCCTCTTTTTTTCATCCGGCTCATCAAGAAAAAATGAATCAGAATGCTTAATATCACTACCTAAATGCATTCTATGCGCTAAGCCTAACTCAGCAATGCGTGTAAATAATACCGTGTCTACACCATAAAGAGAAAAGTCTTGATCAAAAAGATCGCCATAGCTATCCCTTAGATTATTACATAGACCTTTAGACAACAAAACACCGCTCATCGGGGCAGTAATAATACTGTTCGAATTAACCACTAGCTCGACGGTTAAGCCATTGACTTTTGGATACTTCAACTTTTCAGCATCATAACCAAGCTCTGAACGGGAATAATTCATAGTAACTTTAGGCAATAAGAATGCGTCAATTTTTTTGAATCGAAGCATGTCCTCAATATAGTTACATGTTAACTCGGTATCATCATCAAAAATCGCAAAATATTCCGGCTTAAATTTTTCATACACTGAATTATAAACAAAACTTAATGGTTTGTTTGTACAATCCTGAATCAATTCAACGTAAGCATTTGCCCCAAACGTTTCATCACAGAAAATTTCTGGCCCATTATTCCATATAACTATCTTTATCTGCTGCTTATGTTCTAAGTTAGATATATAGTCAATTAATGTTTTGATAGTACATGACTCACCAATAGCTTTATTATAAAGCACTACCAAAAATAATTTCATTTTATCACCTGAACATTAAACAATATCTATACACAACAAATCATCCATGATTTCCACTTGGTTTGGATGTCGACCAATAAAAAAATATCTTAGCATAACCCATAAATCAAAACGGCTATGACTTTGCGTTTTAGAGCAGCCAATAGTCAAAATCTTATCTAATTGCTTATATAACCTTTTCCATTTCACAAAAGATAGAAAATAGTGCTCTCTAATTAAAAGCGCTCGACCAATACTTTTTTGCTTTATTCTGAATGCTATTTTTTCAGCACTCTCTTGCTCAAACTCTGATAACGAGTGATAGATTTCTCTAATAAAAACAACTTCATTAGCAACCGCCAACTCACTAATCCTAGTTAAAAATGATAAATCTGCACAATAAAATGCAAATCGCGGGTCAAAATAATCCCCATAAACATTTTTTATATTGTCTAGCAATTGCCGAGAAATGACCAAACCACTGCCAACTGTTTCAATTCTTGCTTTGGGTAATAATGGCGTAGTGTGATGAGAATCATAAATTGTTGGCAAATTAAAACTATTATATAACTCCTCACGTTGAGGATTGTTATTTTTTAACACGACACGAGGCACCGCTAAAGACGCACCTGAATATGCAACAACATCCGTTAAATATTGATCAGATAATCCTGTGTCATGATCTAAAATAATCAAATAATCATCTGCATGTCGCTCGATAACATAATTATAGATTCTACTCAAAGAAAAATTGATTTGGGATTGATACGTAATTATTTGCTTAAATTTACTTTTTATCCCTGCAAGATCATTGCTGTTATTTATTTGGGGTCCATTATTCCATAACACCAATTCACATTCACTAAAATCGACTTCTGATCTTATTAATGAATTCAGTGTGTCAGATTCAAACCAGCTCTTATTATAAAATATTATTAAAAATGTTTTTTTCATTATTCAACCATTAGTAATTATATGCAACTCCCACCTGTTGATTTATTTAATACAAATCGGAAAAACTTTATCTGATAGATTATATCTATTAAATTTTAACTCTCCAAGTTCAAGCATTAAATCTAACTTAACCACTTGCCTAAAATGTTCTTGATAACGGTCGTAATAATCATTTCCTGGCATCCTTACATGATAGTCCTGCAATGGATCCGGTGAATCATATTCTAATGTATTATCTAATTGAGGATTAATAGGGACAGGGAGTATCGCCACTCCATTATTTTTTAAAATCCTATTAACTTCTGATAAAGCTGCCGAATCATATTTAATATGCTCTAAAACATGCGATGCAACAACAAATTCAAAACTATTATCTGGTAACAGAATCTTTTGCATATCTATGTTTAAATCAACATCATTTCGCATAAAGTCTGCACTTTTATATACATTAAACAACTCTTTTAGTTTGCCT
The DNA here is from genome assembly GCA_051658125.1 of Aeromonas sp. Lineage (GTDB taxonomy): Bacteria > Pseudomonadota > Gammaproteobacteria > Enterobacterales > Aeromonadaceae > Aeromonas. Next base: position 3,931 of record JBOFMA010000013.1, on the reverse strand, counting down.
TCTAGACATGTTTCAGGTGCAAAATGTAATACATTGCCACTTAATTCCATATTGTATTTTTCTTTCAAAATCTCAATTGACAACCATAAAGATCTGTGTCGCTCTAAGCTTCCACAAACAACACATTGACAATCAATTCTTTCACGAAAACATGTAAAATGGCCAGCATAGCCACAAATTGGGCACTCATATTCATGATGCTCAAAATCATCTAGCACAATATTTTTATATTGCTTTAACACATCACATTCAATATATTTTTTATTACCAGATTCTTTTAATGAATTTATTATTTCCGCTTTATACTGAGAGGCAATAATCACACCATCAAAGAAGCCTAATTTATCAATTTCATTTATAGAAACTATTGGCAATCCATTAATCTTATTCTGAGATCCTTCATTAATTTCAGATTGAATAAAGCCAACAACATTAAACCTATGAAATATTTCACTTTCAAAACTTCTGAACAAAGAACCAGTACCATAAACAGCAATAATTATTTTATTTTTCATACACTACTCAATATTTAAAAAACAAACACCTAAGAAATAAATCAAGACCAAAACTCTTCTTGTTTAATAAGTTATTTATCCCCATATAACGAACATAAGCAATAAACCCTTTTATACCAAAAAATTTACAATATCGGGCAAATGCGATTGATAGTTTATTTTCAAGCATTTCATTACAATAATTCACACTTGATTTATTTTTATTTATTAACTCTTTATACACCTTACCGATGGCACGTGGTGACTTGAACTTTGGCTTATCTTCTCTATACAAAAAAATATCATTTATATATTCATCGGTATATTTTACGGAAACGCCATGATATAAAAACTGAGATAAAGATATTTTTTTTGCACTTATTTTTTGATTTTTAAAATTTTTTGATGATTCCTGTGTAGGATGAATTCTGTACTCTAGCAGCACCTCATTCAGTATTTCTATTTTGGTTAACTTCAATAATTCGACCCAAAAGGCATAATCAGTTGCACTAACAACACCACAATCACTAAAAGAAAATTTAGATTTTTTAAAAACACTATATCTAACCATTGCAACCGGATTACAAATTATGTTATGTAATAGTAGTGTGGCTTTTATTTCATCTTGCGACATTTCTTTTGATGGGAAATAATTGCAAGTTTTATTTTCACCTAAAATATTTGCCCATGAACTAATAACACCTACATCGCCATTCATTTTAAGATAGGCGTATTGAATAGAAAGTCTATCTGGATGAGAAATATCATCGGCATCCATCCAAGCAAAAAACTCTGTATCAACCATAGACAATAATTTATCTCTAGATTTAGCGATCCCTTGGTTTGATTTATTTTGTAAAATACAAAACCTATCATCATCTACTGCTAGTTCTTTAACGATTTTTAAAGTTCCATCTTCCGATGCATCATCCAATATAATTATTTTGAAATCTTTGAATGACTGTTTTTTTATGGAAATAACCGCATCGCTAATATATTTCTCAGCATTATAACAAGGCATCAAAACAGATACTTTTGGATTGCTCATAATTTTAAACAACTACAATTTTAAAACTTAAAACCCCACCATAGGTGAGAACCAAACAAACTCACTGGATACCGTAATAGACATTAATATTCAATTAATAAAACTTGAATCTTTGGCAATTTTAATAAGATATTTATATTTTTGCTATAGCAAAACTAAGACTCTCAGACATATCCATAGTCAAAAATAAAATTTTATAATCATGTTCAAAACAAAATTCATGCACTGCTTCAATTACACCATAACGACATTTAGATGACCAATTACCCTGAATATAATCATGACCAGCAATGATCCCAGTTTTCTTGACTTTTTTAGAGCAAAGAATTAACTCTTGCTTAGTTAATTCATATGCGTGTGTTGTGTCTATATATGCAATATCAAGCGATTCATCCTCAAAAGAACTTAAAGCATCCAATGAATATTTTCTATGTATAACAACTTGGCCTTGTTCCTGATGCTCTTTGAAATAACAATCGACTCCAAGATACGATTCATCACCATAACGTGATGAATTCCACACATCAACTAGGTGTAGCTTTGATGGCTTACATATATTAAAAATTTGCTTACTAAAATCTCCAGCAGCAACACCAAGTTCTGCAATTACTGCGTTTTTAGGAAATAAGCTTATCATTTCCATGCGATCATTTAATAAAACGGCCTGATTTATATGTTTATCTAATAACTTAGTTTTTGGCAGGCTGTCTTCTATCTTTTGACAAAACTCAATTTGAGAAAGTGAATACTCATGAAATATTTCATTTATTTCTTTGATATCATCAACAATCTCACCATGTAAGTTGTATTTGGTTAGCTCGCTTTTGATTTCGCTAACAAAAGAGCTTGCTATGATTATTAAATCAAAATCCAAATCGGATAGTGCGCTAGGATGATAAACATTTTTAGACATCCATATCTGCCCAGCTTTACTCTTATCACTATCAATAAAACCAACGACATTATATTTTATCGCTATTGCAGGAAGATACATTAAAGCCTTATTCGATGTACCATAAATTATTACGTTCATTAATAACCCCTAGAGATATTCATGCTTGAATGCTTGAATTTTCATTTTCTAATTTTTAACTATTTCTTTTAGATTGGATTTCCATATTTCAATGGCCTTATCTAAAGAGAAGTTCTCATCATGTATGAGCATATTTTTTTTAAAATCAACATTTGTGCAACTCAACTCAAGATCGGATAAATCGCTAACGTTTAATATATCAAAGCCCATTGTTTTAAATTGTTTGTAAACGGGTGACTGCTCACAGGCTATCAGCACTTTCCCTTCTTTTACCGCATATTTCCAATGAAATACAGCTTGTTGCCTTTTATGCGAAAGTAATATGTATTTACACTTTGATAACACATAGGTGTATTCACTAGATGTTAGCTTATAGTCGATAGGAAAAAAACTATTTCCATACAATTCTTTTCCAATAGAAACAATCTCGTTAATATACTTTTCATCTCCACCATAATTAAGCGGACAAACTATTTTTAATTTTTTATTTTTAATAAATAACTGCTTGATTGCTAATTCGTGCTCGTTTTTTGGATCTGCCGAGTTACCTAATAAACAAACATCCCCATTAGATAAAAAACACTTTAACTTTTCATTAGGTTCACTGCTTGACATTAAATTTTGATTATTATAAGCATATCTTAGAACTTTTTTTGGCCTTGGATATTTAAGATCATATACCAACATATCATCTTCAGATGCATCATTGTATATTACTGATTTCAATTTTTCAGTATTTCTTTTTCTCAAACACTCTAATGTCAAAAAAGAATCGCTATTTACATCACGGTATAAATGGTTATACAAATCACCACCAAACATTAACCATGAACTTTTTTCACATAGATCTATTGATTCGTCTATTAACTCCCAGACGGCATCATTAAAAGAACCATGAAATATTACTGATGTAAATCCAGCATGAGAATTTCTTAACCATGGACAGAAAGTACTATTTGAAGTGAATAAATTTATATTTATCACCGCTGAATATAAAGACTGCCAATTCGAACAAGACCTATCCATCACGGAAAAAAAGTGACTATAATGATTGAATTCTTTATTCAAAAAGAATTCAATCATTGGTAGATTATGATGATGTGAATTATCAAATACATGCAATATTTTACTTTTCATTTAACAACCTTTTATTTCACGGAAACCGCATGAAGAACCGCGTCGTTACTGGGCTCAGAGCACATTTGTTTGTTGATTGCTTTTTAGTCAATCTATGTGATCCGATCCTGATCCGATCCCCATCTACTGGACACCAGATTAAGAGAGTACAATCTCCTAACGAGGTGACCTGTGACTGCCCATCGCAAACCAAGGATCGTGCATTCCGAGCAGTTCAAA
>JBOFMA010000012.1:0-10038 GCA_051658125.1 Aeromonas sp. | reverse complement strand
CGCCCACTTTGGCTTGGGTATGTTGCAAGAACATATCTTTGGTCAAAGCGTACGGATCGAGCGCGTTATCCACGATGCGCTCTTGTTTAACCAATTTCGCCCGTGTGCCTAAGCCATCTAGCGTCCAGTGCGCGACTTTGATCGGCAAGGTGAACAGGCTAAATGGGAAATAGAGGCCATCGACGGTATCGCCGACTAATTTCCGCGTGGTGGTCGGGCCATAGGCTGGCAACATTAAATAAGCGCCATCACCGATATCGGCTTTGCCCAGCACAGTGTCAAATTCCAGCTTTTTTCGCTCGAGCCCGGTGTATTTGGCGACATCAAACAGACCAAGCACACCGACGCTGGAGTTCATGGCAAAGCGGCCAAGGTTGCTGCCCGAGCCTTGCACATCACCCACTAGCAGGTGGTTAACCATACTGCTGGGCTCGTTTAAGTTTTCCACCAAATTATCCACGCTCTCTTGCACCGACAGCGGCACATAGTCGGCGTACGCGTGCACCACGGGGCGGGCCACATAGCGCTCGAGCACGTTGTAGTTCACATACCACATGCTGCGGTTAGCACCCTGAAATGGGTCGCGCGGGTCGCTGGCCACACTGCTAGCGCCAATGGCCGAGGCGGTGGGATTTAACTCTAAATTCGCTGGCCCCGCTTTAGGCGGTCCGCCAGCACAACCACCGAGACCGCAGGCGGCCAATAACAGGACGGCAACACCTGCGCGCGGGGTCAATAAGCTCAATTTGGGCATAACCTGTTCCTTTGACTGTAATTACAGGGTTTGATTTAGCTCGATCACTATCGGCTCGGCCGAGCTTGACGCCTGCGCGCTATCAATGGCCGCACTTAAGCCTTCAATCGCACCCGTTTTACTCATCACATCCGCCCCTTGGGCTAAACGCGCTTTAAATTGTAGCTTGGGGTACTGACTGAGCTGGGTGCCGGCCATCATCGCATCGCGGTCGGTGAGAGTCAGCGTCACCGGCAAAGTCGGCGCGCGCAGGCGTTTGACCGCCACCGGCATGGCACCTTGACCGGGCACCAATGCAAATACAAACAGATGCGGATCAGTTGGCACCACTTGACCTGCGGCCAAGCTTACGTGCAGGTTAAACCCGCCGGTCACGGCCGCTACCGGCGCGGTTTTAATTTCAATTCCGCGCTTGGCCATTTGCTCGCGCGCGTAGCTCATCGAGCGCTCGACCATTAACCGGCGCGGTGAATTGGCCTCAAGCAACGGCAACAGCTGCTGCCAGCGATCAAGGGCTAACTGGAACTGCTCTTGTTGCAGCGCCATAAAGGCGTAAATCGAGTGCGCTTCAATATTTTGCGGATCTTGCGCTAGGGCTTGGATAAGTAACCGCTCCGCTTCGCTGCTGTTGCCGGTCATCATCAGGGCTTGCGCATACGGCACCGCTACCACACTTTTATCCGGCGCTAAGTTATAGGCGCGGGTCAAGGCCTGCTGCGCGGTATCAGCATCGTTGCTATCAAGCGCCATGCGCCCCAGCAACAGCCAACTGCGGTAATCACTCGGGTTCGCTTTCAGCCGCGTGCGCAGCGCCAGCGAAAAATCTTGCAGATCTTGCTCAGTTACGCGGCTATCACGCTCAACCAAAATACGGTTACTCAGCTCACTAAAGCGCGCACTGGCGCTTTGCCACTGCCCCACCGCTTGCCACGCGCCTAAGTGGTAATAAAGGCCGCCCGCTAGCAGCACTAGCGCCAGCAAACCGGGCAGCCAACCCCAGCCCAGATTGCGGCTCACCTGCGCTTCGTTATCCGGCACATCGTCAAGCAGACTGCGCGCCAATTCCACTTCGCTCGCAGCTTTATCTTCCAGTACGCCTTGGTTTAACTCCTCATCGAGTTCACTCAAACGCTGGCGATATAACCATTTGTTTAACGCCGAACGGCTCACGCTCGGCCGCGGCTGGCTGTGCCACTGCGGCAGCACTAAGCACAGCGCTGCCACCGCCAGCAGAGCCACTAAGGCAATCCATAAGCCCATCATTTATCGCTATCCTTTAACTTTTTTTCTTGCGCCAGCAGCGCGCTTAAGCGTTGCTGCTCGGCGGCGGATAATTCGCCAGCGTCACCATGCGCGGCCTGCGCTGCTTTGCGCCGCGCGCGCCAAATGACCCCTGCCCCGAGCACGACCACCAATAACGGCCCCAGCCAAAGGATCAGGGTAGAAGCCATCAGCGGCGGGTTATACAAAATAAAATTGCCATAGCGCGCCACCATGTAATCGACGATCGCTTGCTTATCTTGCCCCGCTTTAACCATCTGATAGGTCTTATCGCGCAGATCTTTGGCTAAACCGGCGTTGGAATCAGAAATATCTTGGTTTTGGCACTTAGGGCAGCGCAACTCTTTGGTTAACTGCTTAAACAGCGTCTGCTGCTCATCGCTGTCAAAGGTATACACCTCAATGGCAGCGTGGCTGGGCAAACTCAGGCCAAGGCTTAACGCCAGCAGGGCGCTGGCCGCCACACGTTTTAACACTACAAAAAACAGCTTCATGGTTAGCGCAGCGCCTCATAGATAGGCTTTAAGGTCTTAGCCCAGTTTTGCGGGTTAATATCCCCCACATGGCGGTAACGGATAATGCCTTGGCTATCGATAAAAAAGGTCTCAGGCGCGCCGTACACGCCCAAATCTAAGCCCAGCATGCCGTCTGGATCATACAAATTAATCACGTACGGATCGCCCAGCTCATCGAGCCAGCGCAGCGCTTTGGGCCGCTCATCTTTGTAGTTCATGCCCACAATCGCCACGCCTTCACCGGCCAACTGCTTTAAGTAGGTATGCTCACCATAACAGGTCGGGCACCATGTGGCCCAAACGTTGAGCAGCAGCGGGCGGCCTTGCAAGATGGAGCGATCATGCACTTTGCTTAAATCGCGCATATCTTGCAGGGTAAACACCGGCACCGGCTGACCAATCAGCACTGATTCCAGCTTGGTCGGATCGGAATAAAGGCCGCGAAACAAAAATACCGCGCCGGCTAGAAATAAGCCCAGTGGTATTAAAAACAGCGCCAGACGCTTGTTCATTGCGCGCTCTCCTTGGTTGATGCACTTAAGGCCGCTTGCGGCGCGCGGGTAAAGCGATAGCGCTTATCGAGCATGGCCAGCAGGCCACCCAAACTCATAATCAGCGCTCCCCACCAGATCCAGCGTACAAACGGCTTGTAGTAAATCCGCACCGCCCACGCGCCATTATCCAGCGGCTCACCGAGGGCCGCGTACAGATCGCGCGTGATACCGGCATCAATCGCCGCTTCAGTCATCGGCATACGCGTCACGCGATACACGCGCTTTTCTGGCCGCAACTCAGCCAGCATGTGGCCGTTTTGCGTCACCTTGATCAGCGCCTGATAACCGTCGTAATTGGGGCCATCGTGCGGATGTATGTCGCTAAAGGTAAAGCTCACATCGGCAAATTGCACCGTGTCACCGGCTTGCATGCGCACATCTTTTTCAATGCTGTAATTTTGCGTGCAGGCAATGCCGATCATACTCACCGCCAAGCCGGCGTGGCCTAAAATCATCGCCCAGTGGCTGTTGCCCAAGGTCGTGATGCCTGGCCAGAAGCCGCGCTTAAAGCTGGCGCGGGCGTAAGTTTCTTGCGCGCTAGTGATGATGATAAACGCGCCCAAGCCAATGCCGATGGCAGCCCAGACTTTAACGCTGTGCGCAAACACCAGTGGCAGCCCCACCGCCAGCAACACACTTAGCAGCAGCGCGCTGAGCAAATAACCTTTGATCTCGCCCATGGCTTGGCGGCGCCAGCGAAACAAGGGGCCGGCGCCGAGCAGTAGCGCAAACGGCAGCATCAGCCAGCTAAAGATGGAGTTAAAAAACGGCGTGCCGATAGAAATACTGCCCAGACCTAACTCTTTGTGCACCAGTGGCAACAAAGTGCCAAGCAACACAGCCAACAGCCCCGCCACCAATAAGATGTTATTGGCCAGCAGCAAGGTTTCGCGGCTAGCCAACTCATATTTGCCGTGGCTTTTTACTTCCGAGCCTTTCAGCGCAAACAGCAATAGTGAGCCGCCAATCACGGCAATCAGCAGACCTAAGATAAACAGGCCGCGCGCCGGATCCGAGGCAAACGCATGCACCGAGACCAAAATACCCGAGCGCACCAAAAAGGTGCCAAGCAGGCTTAAAGAAAACGCCGACAGCGCTAGCAGCACAGTCCACGCCTTAAAGGTGGCGCGTTTTTCACTCACCGCCAGCGAATGGATCAGCGCGGTACCGGCAAGCCACGGCATGAACGACGCGTTTTCCACCGGATCCCAGAACCACCAACCGCCCCAACCGAGCTCGTAATACGCCCACCATGAGCCCAACGCGATGCCGAGGGTTAAAAACACCCACGCCGCCATAGTCCACGGCCGCGACCAACGGGCCCACGTGGCATCTAAGCGCCCCGTCATCAGCGCGGCGATAGCAAAAGCAAATGCCACGGCAAAGCCGACATAGCCCATGTACAGCAGCGGCGGATGGAAAATCAAACCCGGATCTTGCAGCAGCGGATTTAAATCGCGGCCATCAATCGGGAAAAACGGCAAGGTGCGGATGAAAGGATCGGAGGTAAACAGCACAAAGGCGGTTAAACCCAGCGCGACCCAGCCGAGCACACCGAGCACCCGCGCCACCGCTTCGAGTGGTAAGCGCTGACTAAAGCGCGCCACCGCAGCAATCCAGCCCGATAAAGTTAACACCCACAGCAGCAAGGAGCCTTCATGGGCGCCCCACACCGCACTGATGCGATAGATCAGTGGCAACTGGCTGTTAGAATTTGTTGCCACATATTGCACGGTGAAATCGTTATCAATAAACGCCCACGTTAAGCAGGCAAACGACAAGGTTAAAAACGCACAATGGGCATACGCCAGCGGCCGCGCCGTGGCCATCCAACTTAAGCGATTAAACTGCGCGCCGAGTAAGGCATACACCCCGAGCAGCGCGGCGGTGAGCATGCCTAAGATCAGGGCAAATTGGCCAACTTCTGGGATCATGGCTGGCTTCCTTGCGCGGCAGCAGCCGGTTCACTCAGCGATGGCTTAACCGCCATCGGCATAGCGGGCGCCTTAGCGCCTTTTAGCTGCTCGGCGGTGTACTCCGGCTTATAGTGCAGGCCGTTAGTTGCTTCCGCGACTTCTGGCGGCATGTAGTTTTCATCGTGCTTGGCCAGCACTTCAAACGCTTGCACGGTGCGGGCATCGGTTAAGGTGCCCTGCACTACTATGCCCTGACCTTCACGAAACAGATCGGGCAAAATGCCATCAAAGTTCACCGCCACTTGGTGGCCACCGTTATCAATTAAGCTAAAGCTCACCTTTAAACTCGCGGCATCGCGCTTAACTGTGCCGGGCACCACCAAGCCGCCCACCCGCAGACGCTGGCCCGGGGTCGGTTTGATCTTATCTGCGCCTTTTCCGGTCACTAGTTCGCTTGGGGTATAAAACAGATCGATATTTTGGCTTAAGGCATACACCACCAAGCCCACCACCGCGCCCACACCCAAGGTGATGGCCAAAGCAATACTTAAGCGTTTTTTACGTCTTGGATTCACAGGGTATTCTCCAGTTGCGTGGCGGCTTGGCGGCGAACTTCACGCGCTTGCTTGTGCCGCAGCTCGGTTAATAAATTGCGCGTCGTTAAGCGCGTGGCCAGCAGCAAACCGCCGAGCGCCAGCCATGTCACACCAAACGCGAGCCAGACATAAAAGCCGTAGCCACCCATCGCAAGAAAATCTGTCACTGATGCAAAGTGCATTGCTTAAGCCTCCGGCTCACTTAACTGTTTAACCCACGGGCGATGCCATTCGCGTCGCACCAATTCATTTTGAAAACGCAGCAAACTTAGCGCAACAAAAAAGGCCTTAAACGCCAGCAGCATGATCAGCAGCGGCCACAGCATGTCGGCGGAAATAGACGGCTTGGCAAATTTGGTCAAAGTGGCACCTTGGTGCAGAGTGTTCCACCACTGCACGGAAAAATGGATGATCGGCAGGTTAATCACGCCGACTAGCGCCAAAATGCCCGCCGCGCGGCCGGCGATCACCTTGTCATTAAAGGCGTTGTACAGCGCAATCACGCCGAGATAGAGAAACAATAAGATCAGTTCAGAGGTTAAGCGCGCATCCCACACCCACCACGCGCCCCACATCGGCTTGCCCCAGGTCGCCCCGGTAAACAGCGCGATAAAGGTAAACACCGCGCCGACCGGCGCCATGGCCGCCACCTGCATATCCGCCATGCGCTGCTGCCACACCAAGCCAATCAAGGCAGCGACTGCCATGGCGGCATAGGCGAACATAGACAAAATGGCCGCAGGCACATGCACATAGATAATGCGAAACGAGTCGCCTTGCTGGTAATCGGCCGGTGCAAAGGCCAACCCCCACACCGTGGCCACACAAAAGCTGATCAGTGCAAGTCCCGCAAACCAAGGCGTGAGGCGTCCTGCCAGTTGGTAGGCACGCTCAGGCTTGGCGTAGGGGTGTAACCATTTCCACATAATTGACCCAACCTTACTTCAAGAAAAAACCAAACATTCGAGGGACGCAGGCGCCGCTTAGTTCACGCTAACGCGCAGCGCAGCGGACACTGCAAACGGTGACAAGGTCAAGGCGCCAGCCAGCATCGCGGCCAACATCGCCACTTGGCCGCCATAAGGCAGCCCCATGCCAGCGGCATCAATCGCCGCGGTGGCAAAGATCAGCACCGGAATATACAGCGGTAAAATAAGTAAACTCAGCAACACGCCGCCTTTGCGCAGGCCGACAGTGAGCGCCACGCCCACCGCACCAAGCAAACTTAAAATCGGCGTGCCGAGGGCCAAGGTCACCACCACCGCCCAATAGGTGTGCCAGTCCAGCGACAGTAACACCGCCAGCAGCGGCGATAGCAGCAACAGCGGCAAACCGGTCAGTAGCCAATGCGCGGCGACTTTGGCCAGCGCCAGCACGCCCAACGGTTCAGGCAGCAATAACATCTGCTCCAAGGCGCCATCGGCAAAGTCATCCCGAAATAAACGTTCGAGCGAGAGCATGGCCGCCAACAACGCTGCCACCCAGATGATCCCTGGGGCAATGCGCGCCAACAGCTGCGGCTCGGGGCCTATGCCGAGGGGAAATAGCGTAATAACAATTAAGAAAAACCACAGCGGATTGACGATATCGGCGCGCTGGCGCAGCGCCATCAACAATTCGCGCTGGATGAGTAAAATTACTGCACGCAGCATGCGATGCCTCCTTGCTCAAAGTCAGCACTTAACCGGCTAGCTGCAGCTAATGGCACGGCGGGCGCCAGCACCAATTGCTGCTGGCCGTGCGCGCGCAAGGTGAGCGTCGATAGGCGCCCCTGCATTTGGCTTAAATCTTGGTGGGTGGTCAGCACCACGCTGCCGCCGCGATCGCTATGGCGCAAAAACAATTGCTCCAGCACCTTAACACCGGCCTTATCTATGGCGGTAAAAGGCTCATCTAGAATCCACACCTTGGGGGTTTGGCACAGCCACAAACGCGCTAAGGCCACGCGGCGCTGCTGGCCGGCGGAAAGCTGGCCAGTCGGTTGATCTTCAAAACCGGCTAAACCGACCTGCGCCAAAACTTGCCACAAATCGAGCGCCGCCGACTCGCGGTGTAGCGCTTGATAAAAGCGCAAATTTTCCAGCGGCGTGAGGCTGGCCTTGACGCCAGGATGGTGGCCAAGATAGAGCAAGTGCGCGTGGTATTCATCGCGGCAATGGCGGATCGCCTCGCCGCGCCAGCGCACTTCGCCCTCGGCCGGTTGCGATAAACCGGTGAGCAGGCGCAATAAACTGGTTTTACCCACGCCATTGGGGCCTTCAATTTGCAGCAAATCCCCCGCGCGCACGCGAAAATTCAACCGCTCAAATAATGTGCGGTCTTCACGCACGCAGGCAAGGCTATCTACATCAAGCATCGGATTACATTAGGTTGAAATCAGCGGCGGGCATGCTACCACATTCCGCCGACAGAATTGAGCCAGACGCGCGCAAAGGCGCGCCGGTTTGTGACTTTTACCGCGTTTTGTGCTTTGCCTCTCATTTTATTTAGGCAGGCTCAGCTGGCGGCCGGCGGTCACCGGCATCTGCGTTAGCGAGTTCTACCGCAGCCATGTCGGCGTTCGCCTTAGCGCTCGCCGGCAATGCGCAAGTATGCAACGCGGTGATCTGCTGCGCCGTGACGCCGAGCAGCACCTGCTCGCCACCGACGTCCACCAGCAGCAAGCGCTCTTTGGCCCCCAGCGGCACCGTGGCTAGCACTTTAATGTGCGCGCCGCCCAAGGCGTTAGCGAGCTTGGTTTTTTTCATCAACCAAGCCAGCGCCACAATCAGGCCGATGATCAGCAGCATCGACAGCAGCCACTGGCTCATATCTACGCTGGCAAACACCGAGCGGCTCACCTCGCTCACAGGCTGCACCGCCATCAGAGCGCACCTTGCTTTAATTGCAGTTCAATCATACCGGGGCGTAAGCTGATACTCTCGATGCGGTTATGCAGCGGATCGTCCGCCGGTACTTGATAAATAGGCGCAAATTCAAAGCGATTGACCGCCGCTTGCAGTAATAACTTGAGCATAAAACCAAATTGCTGCTGGGCCGGATCTGGGGTTAGCTGATAATCCACCAGCCGCATGCCGCTTAAAAACAGGGCATTTTTCTCCCGATCAAAGCGCGGCTGCGCTTCATAGGTCATGCTGATACGCGCTTCATAGCGGCGCGTGTCGGGCAATTCGGCGTTGAGCGCACCGGTGCCGGTTACCCGCACCACATCGCTGCCATCACGGGCAATGCGCACCTGATGGTCGCCAAGTTTTAACTGCGCTTTGAGCATGCCGGGCAATTCCAAATTGCGCTCGGTCTGCAGCTTATTGTGCAAATAGTCCTTGATCTGCGGCTCAGTTATTTCCAGATTGCCTTGACCAAACAGGCTGGCCGTCATTAATAAAGAGGTGAGCAACATAGGGCAGGTGGGCCTAAAAAATGGGTGGGGCAGAATAACACAGCGCTCTGCCAGCGCCAAAACCCGCCGCGCGACCTGCGTCAGCCTGGTTGCCACGCTCATTCAGCGCTGTGCAGGAGGCCATTTTGCTAACAGCATTTACCCCCGAGATCGCACAACAACTACTCGGCTGGAGTGCCTTGTTAGGGCATTTGCTACTGCTCTTAGTGGTAGCGGCGCGAGTCATCACGCGGCGGCGCCCAATTGGCGAATCTTTGGCTTGGATCACGTTAATTGCCGCGCTGCCCTTGGTTGGGCTGGTATGTTATCTCTTATTTGGTGAAGTGCGCCTTGGCCGCAAGCGGGCGCTGCAAGCTCAGTTGATGTACCGGCCGTTCATTCGCCGCGTGCGCGCCGCCCATAACGCCCTTGCCTGCCATTTGCCACCGCTCACCGTGCGCGCCAAAGCGCAGCGCGATCTTATCTTGCGCCGCTTAGGCATGCCTATGTTAAGTGGTGATAGCCTCACCCTGCACCATGACAGTGACGCTATTTTAGGCGCCATTTGCCAAGCGATGGCGGCGGCCAACGAGAGCATTTATGCCGAGTTTTATATTTGGCAAAGTGGCGCCCAAGTGCAAGCGGTGCACGAGGCGTTAATACACGCCGCTCAGCGTGGGGTTGATTGCCGCTTGCTGCTCGATTCAATCGGCAGTTATCGCTTTTTTCGCCAGCCGGCGCTGGCGCAACTGCGCGCGGCAGGCGTGCAAGTGATAGAAGCCCTGCCGGTGGCGGCGTGGCACATTCCGTTTAGCCGGCAAGATCTGCGCATGCACCGCAAGTTAGTTGTAATCGACGGCCAGCACGCCTTTACCGGCTCGATGAACATGAGCGATGCCCACACCTTTAAGCACAGCGCCGGCCTTGGCCAATGGGTGGATATCATGCTCGAGCTGCGCGGCCCTACCGCTAACTTGATGCAAGCGCTGTTTGCGTGGGACTGGGAACTAGAAACCGGTGAGCGCTTACTCGCGGCGCCCGCG
>JBOFMA010000011.1:0-11983 GCA_051658125.1 Aeromonas sp. | reverse complement strand
GGTAAGGTAGCCTCAGGCGGTGAACTCTCGCGTATCAGCCTGGCACTGGTGGTCATCAGTGCGCGCAAAATTGCCACGCCCACCTTAATTTTTGATGAAGTGGATGTAGGGATCAGTGGGCCGACAGCCGCCGTGGTCGGGCGCTTGCTGCGCCAACTGGGCGAAAACACCCAAGTGATGGTGGTGACCCACCTGCCGCAAGTGGCCGGCAATGGCCACCAACATCTGGTCGTGAGCAAGCACACCGATGGCATCACCACCTATACCGAGATGGCCTGTCTTGATGAGCACGCCCGCCTGACCGAGCTCGCGCGCTTACTTGGCGGCGATGAGATCACCGCTAATACCTTAGCCAATGCCCGCGAATTGCTAAAAAACTAACCCACGCGCTGATTTTCAGCCAGTTGGCCGCACGTGCGGCCATTTTTCTGCGCTGAAACCGGCTTTTCAGCGCCCGTGCATTGCCTTAAGCGCGCAAATTTCGCATAGTATGCGCCCTTAGCTAGCCCTCTTTTGGGCAGATCATTGGACTTACTTTTTGAGGCATCCGCATGCTCCACGTTTTTGGTCATAAAAACCCTGATAGCGATAGTATCTGTAGCGCACTGGTCATCTGCGACTGGTTACGCGGCCAAGGCCGTGAAGCCACGCCCTTTCGCTTAGGCGAACTGCGCACAGAAACGCGCTTTATTTTGGATTTTGCAGGCGTGAGCGAGCCTGCCTTGCTGACCACCGATCTAACCAATAAAGATGTGTGGTTGGTGGACTTTAGCGATGTGGAGCAAGGCCCTGAGAGCCTGCCACAGGCCAACGTGCTGGGCTTAGTTGATCACCACCGCTTAGGCACTCTGGTGACCCAAGCGCCGCTGGATGCATGGATCCGCTCGGTGGGCTGCACCTGTACCATCGCCTTTGACCTGTTACGTAAGCAAGGCGACATCAGCCAAGCGCAAGCGCGCCTGATGCTGGGCGCCATTATGAGCGATACCCTGTGCTTAACCTCACCGACCACTACCGAGCAAGACAAAGTGGTGTGTGAGCAATTGGCCCCACTGGCGGGCGTGAGCTTGGCTGAATTTGGCCAAGAGTTGCTGATGGCTAAAACCGATCTGACTGGTTTAAGCCCAGCGCAGCTGCTTAAGCAAGATGAAAAAGCCTTTCAAGCCAGCGGCTTAAATTTCATCATGAGCCAAATTGAAGTCGGTAGCGAAGCGCAACTGACTGAACACTTAGCCGCGATTTTAGCCGAGATGAACAGTCGCACCACGGCCGAAGGCTTAGATTTCTTCGTGCTGATGGTCACAGATTTGACCCAAGCGGCCAGCCGCATCTATTTCACGCCGCACGCCCGCGTGCCGGCTGAGCCAAGTTTCCACGCCGGTTTTGTGAGCCGTAAAAAGCAAGGCCTGCCGTGGGTAATGGCGCAGTTAGACCAAGCGTAAATCGCCCGCATTAGCCTCTACACTTATCAGCCAAAAGCTCGGCGGCGCTATGTGCCCAGCCGAGCTTTTTTATGGCCGCAAGCGGCCGCTTGGCCTGCGTTTTGGCGCATATACCCCGTCATCTTTGCCTGCTGGGCACGCCGTGCCAATATCTGCGCGAATTAAGCCATGTTGACTAAACTTGACCAAGGTTTTCCTTGGCCAAGGTGATGTTATGCACAACGCAACTTTCACGGCGCTGCACCGCGCTCCTCGCTTACGCCTCGCCAGCGGCTTATGCCTGCTCGGCGCGCTTTTATTTACGCCTGCGGCAACCGCCTTAGACGATCTGGAATTACCCGCTGCCGCGGACAGTACGCTCAGCCAAGATGAGCATTTTTCCATGCCGCTAGATATTTGGCTCAAACCGTGGAAAGGCGATTTTGACGGCATGCTCAAACGCCGCGTGATCCGCGTGCTGACGACCCACAGCCGAACGTTTTATTTTGTCGATAAAGGCGCAGCGCGGGGGATTACCCACGATACGTTTATGGAATTTGAGCGGCAATTAAATGCCAAATTGGCTAAAGAAAAAAAACTCGACCAAAAACACCTGAAAGTCAAAGTGGTGTTTATCCCCGTGGCCCGGGATGAATTACTGCAAGCCTTAAATGAAGGCAAAGGCGATATCGCTGCGGCTAATTTAACCATTACCCCCGCACGGCAAGCGCTGATCGATTTTACCACGCCGCTGCAAACAGATGTCAGCGAGTGGGTATTAAGCTCGCCGAAAACCGGCAAGCTAAAAAATATCAATGCCTTAAGCGGCCAGCAGGTGTTTGTGCGTAAATCTTCGAGCTATTACCAAACGCTGAAGATCTTAAACGATATTTTTAAGCGCCATAACCTGCCGCCGATGGAGCTAAAAGCCGCTCCCGATGTGCTCGAAGATGAAGATTTAATCGAAATGCTCAATGCTAACTTAGTCAGTCACGTCGTAGTCGACAGCCACAAAGCCCTGTTTTGGAAAAAAATATTTCCCAACGTGCACATAAACCAATCTATTGCCCTACGCAGCAACGGGCAAATTGCTTGGGCAATCCGCAAAGATAGCCCGCAGTTAGCCGCACAACTCAACCGCTATATTGCCAATAATGCTAAAGGCAGTGCCGTGGGTAATACTATCTTGCAACGCTACTTAAAAAACACCCAGTACATCAAAAATGCCGGTAGTGATAAGGAGCGAGCGAAATTTATCAGCATGGTGGATTACTTTCAAAAATATAGCGCAAAATACAATGTCGATTGGTTACTGATGACCGCGCAAGGCTACCAAGAGTCGCGCTTAAATCAAACCGTGCGCAGCAAAGTTGGTGCAATTGGTGTGATGCAGGTGATGCCGGCTACCGGCAAAGATATGAAAGTCGGTGATATTCGCAAACTCGAGCCCAATATCCATGCTGGGATCAAATACATTCGCTGGATGATTGAGCATTTTTATGAAGATGAGCCGATGAGCGCGCAAGATAAGGCGCTGTTTGCGTTCGCCTCGTATAACGCCGGCCCAGGCCGCGTCATGGGCCTGCGGCGCTTAGCCGCGCAGCGGGGCTATAACAAAAACATCTGGTTTGGTAACGTGGAGTACATTGCTGCGGAAAAAATTGGTGCTGAAACAGTGACTTACGTCAGCAATATCTACAAATACTATATCGCCTATCGCCTGATCACCGAGCAGCTAGAAGAGAAAACTAAAACCCTCGATCTGTTTACCGAGCCCAACAAGAAAAGTTAACCGCCCTTCAGGCATAAAAAAACCGCCCAATCAATTGGGCGGTTCTTATGTCGCACGCATGAGGCTGCGACTTATTTGATCAGAAAATCATTTAAATCTTGGCCCGCATCGGTCGCGGCTTTGATTGCTTTTGGCATACGGCCTTGACCGGTCCAAGTCTTCTCCATGCCATCTTCCATATACTTATATTTTGCTGGGCGTGGCTCGCGCTTACCTTTTGGTGCGCCAACGCTGGCAGGGGCAGCGCCACCTAATAATTCACTTGGGTGAATACCGGCTTGGGCCATAAGATCTTGCAGCTCTTGCAACTTCTTTAAACGCTCAGCTTGCTCGGCACGCTCTTGCTCAACACTTTGTGCACGGTCAGCATAAACGGCATCAAACTTTTCTTTCGCTTCTTCAAGCTGCTCAAATGGCAGATCGCGTAATGCCGCGCGTAGGCTGCGAATGTTTAACAGCACTTTCAAAAATTCGTTCATTATTTCCTCACAAATTTAACTATGGGATGACATAAACGAGAATAGCACGCAAATAAGATAATAACCTACTGATTTTTATCAAACTAATATTGGCACCAGCGCCTTGTCCGGCAATTAATTAACCAGCGAGCACTTAAGTCGGCCCAAGACAAATTATCCTATTCCAAAATTAGCATTCACGGGCGTGCAAAAATTTGCACGCCCCTAGGATTAAAGTGCCAATAACCGCTTATCTTGTGGGTAAAGCGCCAGCGCTTGCGCTTTTATTTGCTGCGCTTCGTGCGGTTTGGCCAAGGCCTTGAGCGCTAATATCATATTGGCATAAATAGCCGCGCGTGGCATATACGCAACATAACGCTGAGCCCATGCCACATAAGCGCGCAGCGCTTGGGGCTGGTGTTTGGCTAGCGCTGCGCTTAATTGCCGAGTGTGCAGATGAAACTCAACCCGTGCCTGCCAAGCTAACGGATTAATGATATGGCGCAATAACTGCGCGTCTTTATAACCGCCGCGCTCAAATTTATTCACCAGATACGCGGTATGCAGCGCCGTGCCCATAAAGCTGCTGCTCAGTAGCACTAAGACTAAAGAGCTAATGCGGCACGCACTGCTAAGCGTGGGGGTTAATTGGCCAAGCCAACCCGCGCGGGCGTAATTATATTTAACGGTCAGTTGGCTACCGGCTAAGCGCACGCGTTTGGGCAGCCCTATGTGCGCATCGGTTAAATACACCAGCGTCAATAGCAGCCACCAACTGGCAATTGAATGATAAAACACATATTCAGTTTGCGTGTGCAGCAGCAGCGGCGCACAAAGCGACGCTGACGCGCACGCCGTTTGCCAATAGGTTTGTGTTAAGCGGCGCAGCCAGCCGCCAAGCAGCAGCAATAAGCCCACCAATGCCGCCACGCCACCTTCAAATAACCAATACAAGAGTTCGTTATGCGGGTGATTTAAATTGTATTCAATTTGTACCCAACTAGGATTGACCGTTTTTTGCGCCATATATTGGCTTAAAAACGTCGACTCAAAACTGCCATAACCCCAACCTAAGCCAGGGGCTTGGCTGATTAATTCCAATGCATAGCGCCAATACACCGAGCGCATACCCACTTGCTGATAAATCTGCGTGCCGCGCTGCACTGACGCCACTTCAGTTTGTGCCCATAGCGCCAATGCTATGCCCAAGGCCAGCGTGGCGAACACGCGCGCTAAGCGCTGACGGCGATACAGCAAAGGCGCTTGCAATACGACCACCAGCAGCGCGCCAAGTAAGCCGACTCGCGACTGCAGCACCCACAGTAGTAAAGCGCAACTGGCCAGCACAGCGGCGCGCGCATAGGCAAGCCAACCGTGACGGCGGTCTTGGTGCTCTAGCCACAAGGTAATGGCAATGCCGGTGGCCAAAAAACTGGCCATCACGTTGGGTTGCTGGAAAATGCCATAGGGGCGGTTGGCCAGCGTGTTATAGCCCAGCCAATTACCGGGGGTGAGCAAAAAATATTGCGTTAGACCCAGCCCAGCTTCAACGGCAATTGCGCCGAATAAAATATAAAACAGCGCTAAACGTTCACGGCGCTTAAATTGCCACTGATAAAGTGAATAAAGGTATACGCTGCCCACTATCAGCCCAAGTAACCGCGGTATAGCTTGTAGCGTTAAAGCAAATTGCGGATAAAGCAGTGGCAGGCAGAGCAGGGCTACGCCCAAGGCAAACGTCAGCACGACATTAGAGTTTACCGCCACACCGGTGTGGCTAAGTTGCCAAAGCCCGGTAGCGAGTAGCGGACCAATAAATAACCAACCGACGATATTAAACGGCAAATAAAGTCCCGCACCGCCGGGATTATGCATAAAAAAATGCATGCCTGCCCACCAATACAGACACGATAAGCCCCAAAACAGGCGCTGATGGATTATGTGCATTTTTTATCCTTACATTTACAAACGCGAAGTAAACTGCGTGGATTGACTCGGGCCGTGCCAAGGCAGGCGCCAGGCGTGCCCTACGTTAAAAAAGCAACAGGGAGAGCCGCTTGCACGACTCTCCCTGTTCATAGCTGGCGACGATTAGAAATAAATCCGCGTCAAGGAGGCGATCACAGCGCCTGGGCGGCGCACACCTTCAATTTCTATTTTGATCTCTTTTAATAATTCAAGACCGCCTTTAATCGGCGTGACCGCGCTGAGCTTAGTGCGGGCGCGCACTGTGCTATCCACTTTAATCGGGTAAGGGAAGCGCACCTGCTCTAAGCCAAAATTAACCACCATACGCGCGTCAGGAAACTCCGGATTAGTTTCATCCACACTTTGCGTCAGTTGCGGTAACAGCGCTAAGGTGAGAAAGCCATGGGCGATGGTAGTTTTAAACGGCGACTCTTGCGCCGCTCGCGCGGGATCGGTGTGGATCCACTGCGTGTCACCGGTAACGTGGGCAAATTGGTTGATCAGCGCTTGATCAACATGCAACCACTCGCCGACGTGGGTCTCTTGCCCCAAGCGATTGCACAGGTCGGCATATACCCGCGCAGTGACCGAGCACATCGCTGGCTGAGCGACCGGTGCGGCGGCACTTGGCGCGCCATTGACTACCGCCGACGCTGCCGTGCTTTGCTGAGCGGCCGCCTGCATGCGGGCGCTTTGGCGCGCGCGCTCTTGCGCCAAGCGCTCGCGGTGTTCGCGCACCACATTTAAATCTAATACGCGCTCTAATAGCGGGTATTGCTGGGCTTTGTGCTGAAATTCACGCCAATAATCGCGGATTGCCGGCGACAGCCAGTCTTTAAGTTCAAAAGGCTGCTTGGCCAAAATTTCGCGCTTACGTTTGAGAAAATCCACTGCCTTGATTGCCATTGCTGCATTACCTATTTGCTAGCGGGAACTAAGAGGTCTAACCAGCTATATATTATGCAATTTGGCCCTATCTGTGCAAAAAAATCTCGGCGTACAGGTGTGCCGCGATATTTTTAACTGCCAAATGCCAATCGTGCGCTATTTTAAACTAAGGAAAAGCATTGCTTAGTCGCAATGTCACCCTCACCCGCCAAGGCCCATGCGATACAGCGCGAAAATGACGGGGGCCAGCAACGCGGTTAGCACACCGCACAGCACCATGGCTAACGAGGCGAACGCGCCTTGTATTGCTCCTTGCTCGGTGCTGACTGCCGTGCCAATGGCATGCGCGCAAGCGCCCATCGCCAATCCTTGCGCCGCCGGATCAGTAACACGCAGTAAACGCAGCAATGGGTAGCCAATCAGCGCGCCCAAAATCCCCACCAGCACCACCACCGCCGCCGCCACCGACGCAATACCGCCAAGCGCTTGACTGACGCTCATTGCCATCGGGGTCGTGATAGAGCGCGTGGCCAGCGAGGCCACCCAGGTTAACGGGGTATCGAGCAGCCAGCCCAACCCCAGTGCTGAGCCCACCGCGATCAGCACCGATAAGCTGCAGCAAGCCAAAATCAAGCCGAGCTTGGCGCGAATTTGCGCGCGCAGACGATACAGCGGTAGCGCCAGTGCCACCACAGCCGGCTCAAGCAGCACAGTGATCGGCCAAGTGCCGCGCTGATAATCGGCTAAGGCCAAATCCAAGCCCGCGATCAGCACCATTAACACCAGTGCGGGCAACAGCACGGGGTTAATCAGCGGAAACGACCAACGCCGCGCCGCTCGGCGCGTGAGCCCATAGAGCATAAAAGTGAGCGGTAAAGCAAACCACAGCATTAGCGCTGACTCCTTGTACGATTACCCCACTGAAATGCCCAACCGACCACCGCTAAAATAAGCACGATCCCCAGCGCCATCAGGCTCGCCACGAACCAAATCATCTCACCGAGCGGCGCAAGCCAAGCGAGTAAACCCACAGCAACAGGCACAAACAATAGCCCCATGTGCTTGAGCAGCAGATCGGCCACCGGCGTGACCCATTCTAATCGCAGCCATTGCTGGGCCAAGGCAATAAACAACAAGAGCATCCCTAAAATGCTGCCCGGAAACGGCCATGGCAGTAAGGCCGCCAGCCCCTTGCCTAAGCCAAGGCAGCTTAAAATAATCAGAGCAGCGCGGGCCAATTGACCTGCCGCGAGGGCGCCACTTTTTAAGCGCGCGGTTACTGGGGTATACGCGTGGGGTGCTCTTGTCATCGTGTTGACTCCCTTAACCTGACTCATAGCCAATCCATTTTCTGCACATTTTGTACTGCATGCGCGGTATGCGCGGTATGCGGCAACGCACAGTCTATCGGCGCGCAGGCAACCTGCGCCCATAGCGCACGCCTTTTTATAGCGCCTGCAAATACAGCAACAATTGCTTTAAGATTTTGCTACTGCGCTCATTGCTTTGCTCTTGTACGCACAGCTGCTCAAAATTTTCCATATAACCCGGCAACTCGGCGGTGAGTTTTTCTTGGCAATAACGGCGCCATTGGCCCAGTTCCTGCTCGGATAAGGTATGCGGCCAGTTGCGCGCTCGGTAGCGAAACAGCATCTGCGGCAAGCGCGGATCGATAAATTTGATCTCCAGCGCGGCCAACTGATCCGGCGAACACCCCCGCACGCGGTCGAGGTTTTTCTTATCCGCCGCAGAAAAAAAGCCATCGTACAAACGCAAATCAGGATCGGTTAGCCTCTCGCCGCTAAATGGCTTGGCAAACACCGCCACCGCCTTTTCCCGCACCACAGGTTGCTGGCAAATAAGATTTAAACTTTCGCGGCACTGCGCGCCATCAATGCCTAACATCTGCGCCCGTTCTGAGGTGAGCGTTTGCGCTGGGGCTAAAATCGGGCATTTATTAATGTGCACAAGTTTTAAGGCAATGCGCGCCTTATCGCCGCGCTCAGCGCGAGGCTGATAAAGCCGCTCACAAATTTCATCGGCAGACAATTCTACCAGCGGCGTCAAATCGGCATTTAAATCCGCCACTATCAACGCATTAGGATTGCTCGGGTGCCACGCGAGCGGCGCAATATAGCTCGCGCAGCCCTGCCACGGCGAAAACATGCCCGACACATGCACCAGTGGCTTAGGTTTAACGATATCAATCAGCTGTTTGACGTTATTTTTGTGTCTGAGCTGAAAAAAGTACTCAAACAGTTTGGGCTGGGCGCGGCGCACCAGTTTGGCTAGCTCAATGGTGGCTAGCACATCGGCCAGTGCGTCGTGAGCATTGCCGTGATCAATGCCATTGGCGGCGGTCAGACGCTCTAAACGAAAACTGGGTTTGCCTTCATCATCGAGTGGCCACTCAATACCGTCTGGACGCAGCGCATAACAGGTGCGCAGCATGTCAATTAAATCCCAACGCGAATTATTATTTTGCCAAGCGTAAGCATATGGGTCATAAAAATTGCGATACAAGCTATTGCGCGTCACTTCGTCGTCAAAACGGATCGTGTTGTAACCCAGCACGCAGGTATTGGGCGTGGCAAATTGCGCATGAATTTGGGCGATAAATTCCGCTTCGCACAGCCCTTCACGGGCCGCTGTTTGTGGCGTAATGCCGGTGACTAAGCACGCTTCAGGGGTAGGCAAATAATCGGCCGGTGGCCGGCAATAGATCAGCAGCGGCTCACCGATCACATTTAACTCGCGGTCAGTGCGCACGCCGGCAAACTGGGCTGGGCGATCTTTGGCAGGATGAATGCCAAACGTTTCGTAATCGTGAAAATAGAAAGTCGGTTCGCCCGAATGTTCGGTCATGGGGTCATAAACTGCAGTTAGTATGCCAATCGGCCAGGCCACGGGCGGGCAACAACAGTGCACCAGCCTAGGCCCAAGAGGGCGCTATGGTAAACCATTCCCTTGGCCACGCAAATGCCCGCAGTGAGGCGAAAGTGACTAAAACCGGATAAGTGCGCGCGAAGCGGGCGGCAAAAGGCCCGACCTGTGCCGTGTAAACGATTTTTTCTCGACATTTCCCGTGATTTTGGCGAAATTAACGCTTTTTGACGCCAGAGCTGGTAAGGAAGTCGGATGAATCCTGTGGTAGTGGCGGTTGGACTGATGCTCGTGCTCAGTTTGCTGCGGATCAATGTGGTGGTGTCGCTGGCCATTGGTGCCATCGTTGGCGGTTTAGTCGGCGGTTTATCATTAACCCAAACCTTGACCACCTTTAGTGGCGGTTTAGGCGGTGGCGCTGAAATTGCGCTGGCTTACGCCATGCTCGGTGCCTTTGCCGTGGCGATTTCGCGCTCCGGTATTACCGACCTGTTAGCGCGCAAAGTGATCAATCAACTGGGGCAAGAAGCCAGCGCCGCGCGAAAACAGTGGGTAAAAGCCTTGTTGCTGTGCGCCATTTTAGCCGTGGCGATTAGCTCGCAAAATCTCATCCCCGTGCACATTGCCTTTATTCCTATCCTGATCCCACCGTTGTTACATGTGATGGCGCAACTGCGCTTAGATCGGCGCTTAGTGGCATGCGTGTTGACCTTTGGTTTAACGGCCACCTATATGCTGCTGCCGGTCGGCTTTGGCGGTATTTTCTTAAATAATATTCTGGCCAAAAACCTAATGGACAACGGCGTGGTGATGACGCCGGCGCAAGTACCGCTGGCTATGGCGCTACCGGTGTTTGGCATGTTGCTCGGTTTATTGGTCGCGGTGTTTATCACCTATCGCAAACCGCGCGACTACAACGTGCAGCAAATTTTGGCCACCGAGCCTGAGCATGTCACACTAAACCTTAATCACATTTATGTCGCAGTGCTGGCGATTGCCACCGCACTGGGCTTACAACTCTACACCAACAGCATTGTGCTGGGCGCTTTAGCCGGTTTTGTGATTTTTACCTGCGGCGGCGTGATTAAACTTCGTGAAAGCCAAGACGCCTTTACCCAAGGCGTGCGCATGATGTCACTAATTGGCTTTATCATGATCTCGGCCGCCGGCTTTGCCGCGGTGATGAAAGCCACCGCAGGGGTCGATAGCTTAGTTAGCGTAATTTCTAGCTCTTTGGGTCAAAACCAAGGCCTAGCCGCGTTTTTAATGCTGATTGTCGGCCTGCTGATTACCATGGGCATAGGCTCTTCGTTTTCCACCGTGCCAATTATCGCCACCATTTATGTGCCGCTGTGTCTGCAACTGGGCTTTTCCCCCATGGCCATCATCGCCTTAGTCGGCACGGCTGGCGCCTTAGGCGATGCGGGCTCCCCCGCCTCGGATTCAACCTTGGGCCCAACGGCAGGTTTAAATGCCGATGGCCAGCACGATCACATCTTTGATAGCGTGGTGCCCACCTTTATCCACTACAACATCCCGCTGATCTTATTTGGCTGGGTGGCGGCGATGGTGCTTTAAACCGGCCCAGCTACGGCTTAACTCCGCTCTGATTAGGCCTGCGCTTAGGCATCTTAACCAAGCGCTCGCGCCAACTGCAATCCGACTCCATGGGTCGGATTTTTTTATTGTCACTTTTTACTGCCGCCCTCTCCCCTGCGGCAAAGGCTAAGGCTAAGGCTAAGGCTAAGGCTAAGGCTAAGGCTAAAAAAGTAAGCCATGCGCGTGGTATGCATACTAAAAAGCCTACTTGCAAGGCGCCTAAACTCAACCATTCTTAGCCGCGTCGCCCACGTTGCCGTTGCCATAGACTTAGCGCACGGGCAGCTGTCGGCCTTGCTAGCGGGTTGCGGCCAAGCGGCGCAAAACTAGCCCCCGCACGATTTAAGCCAATCACGTTAGAGCCAACATTCAACGGTTTATGTCTCTGCGCATAAAATGAGCAAAGGAGTGCCCCATGGCCACACAATATGACTTCACTGTCAACCTGCACGATTTGGACTTTATCTGGCAGCAGATCAAAATCGCCGAAGCCAGTACGACGACCGACGGCGCGGTCGATGGGGATAAATTACGCGATTTAGTCTCCAGTGCGCTGCTGCCCTATGGCCTGCGCACTGTGGATGGCAGTTGGAATAACCTATTGCCTGGGCAAGAGCTCTATGGCGCCGCTGATCAAAGCATGCCGCGGTTAACGCAGGTCAACCTAGCCCACGCGGAATACTTAACCCAGGTCAATCCCAGTGGTTTTGTCAACGACAGCGCGCCGCGTACCATCAGTAATTTAATCTGCGATCAAACAACCACCAACCCCGCCGCCGAAAATGCATTTATTAATGCGCAATCCTTACCCGGTGGCGGCATGATCGATGAAAATGCAGGGCGGGAGCACACTTTGGTGAGTTTTTAACCAAAGAATAGCTCTGCCCGATAATTGTCGTTCCAACCAGCCTTTTTCAGTTTGTTTCGTTGGCTTGGGGAGCCACAAGTACTTTGCTTTAAAATGTTCAAGGTAA
>JBOFMA010000010.1:0-24993 GCA_051658125.1 Aeromonas sp. | reverse complement strand
GTTTCCATATCAACCCGCGATTGCGCTTCAAGCGCAATTTGGCTCGGCTTGTATTCCAACAAGCAGCCATTGCCATAGTCATAGTTACCAAACAATTTATTAACTGCGACGACGCCGTTGTCATACCAGGTCAATTCCCAGTCCAGATCAAAACTCGTGAAAATATTACGCAGCGCGGTTTCATCAAAGAAATCAGGACTTGGCATATCAAACAACACATAGTTATCCGCATTTAAGCGATAGTGTGTGCCGTTTACGTCTAAGTAACGATTGCCCTCTTTTAGCACCACGCCATCATTGCGCTGGGCTTGGGCGCGCAACACTTGCAGGCGATCACTCATCGCCTGCTGCTGCGCAATAACCAA
Organism: Aeromonas sp.; assembly: GCA_051658125.1. GTDB lineage: Bacteria > Pseudomonadota > Gammaproteobacteria > Enterobacterales > Aeromonadaceae > Aeromonas. Next base: position 24,628 of record JBOFMA010000010.1, on the reverse strand, counting down.
CTCAACCAGTGCATTGCTTGGCGCACTGTCGTCCGGCTCAGGCTTAATCTCTGGTGTAGGATCTGGCAATGCGCTCGGCGGGGTAGTTTGCTCCGCGCACGCGCTGGCGGTGGCTAGGCGCCATACGCCCCACTCGCCAGTGGTGCCCGGCTCGTCACTATTGGTCCACCACTGCGCCTGCCATGTTTGCCCCGCATGCTGCACGATGGCGCCGTTTTCATACACACTGCCCGCCAACCACGCGCTGTCACAGCTAGCCGCCTCGTTGTCAGCCTCTGGCGCAGCTGCGCTGCCATCGGCACAAGCGCCTTGCGCACGCCACACACCCCATTCACCGGTAGTGCCGGGCTCTTCGCCTTGCGTCCACCATTCGGCACGCCAGTGCTGACCGGCGTGCGCGATGGTGGCGCCAGCGCTATATGCTTGCGTGGTTTGCCATGCGCTAGCACAGCTAGCGGCAGTTACGCTAACAAACGGTTCTGACGCGGCCACAGCTTGGCTGATTAAGGCAGGAGAGAGCGACAAGCTGATTGCAGCCGCTAATAGACTGGGTTTAAAAATTGACATGCTAATTTCCTATTTCGTTGTAAAAAACGAAAAGGACGACGCACCGACGACAACAAGCAGGCCGATCACCCACTAAAACGGAGAGACTTCGGTATGGCCTGGCTTGGCGACTTGTGGTGGCCCCGCTATCTTAGGCTAAGCCCTTAGACCGGAAGCTTTGCGTCCCGACTTTTCAGTCGGTTTGCCCTTTACACTTAAGGTATAAATAACCGACAACATAGGCGGTTATTTATAACCTAGCAAACTAGCTGCCGCTAACCAAGCTAAAATTTGAAAAAATGTGACATTGATTCAACAAAATAAGGCGGAAGTAACCTTTGCATACCTCTTTATTCGCCACGCCGCCACTCTTGCTACACGCGCAGAGCAACGCGCTAAGGCGCGGCCACACCTCACGGCGCCCCGTGCCAGCGCCCCCAAAAAAAGGGAGCCACACGGGCTCCCTTGATGCTTAAACTGCGCAGCCTAAACCGCGGCGAATAGATTTAGGCGACAGATTTAACGCTAGCGTTACAATGCCAACCACGCATCGCTCCAGCTACTGCCGGTGCCCGGTGCGTAATGCGCGCTTGAACCACCGCACCAGCCCTCATACGGCCACGGCTTGCACTCGTAATTACCACCGGCGTGACTAACGCGATCGCCGGCGCTATAGGCGCTGCCCGCAGCATAAGCCGGATAACTGGCCTCACCGTTGCCCGCTTCGTCCCCAACTTCTGGCGCCACGCCCATCTGATCTTCCTGCGTGCCATCCGCTACCGGTGGCAGCGGTGCGACTTCCGTGGTAACGCCCATCGGGTCTTCCTGCGTACCATCACCCGCTGCCGACGCATCGATCAAGGTGATAGGCAGCACCTGCTGCGCGCCTTGTTTACCACCGTCGGCCATACCTTCAAGTAGCAATTCATATTCGCCGGCAGCAACATTTTGTGCCGCTAAAAGTAACTGGCCATCACCATCGATTTTAGCTGTAACCGACCCAAAGGCCGTGCCATCACGCCGTAACGTTGCGGTCATTTGCACTGGGTTTTGCGTGCTAACAGTTAAATTTAACTGCGCCTGACCTTCTATTACTACGTAATTTGCCGGTAAATTATCTAGTACAAAATCACTGATTGCATTCGCATTAGGCACGACAAAATCACCACTTAAATAATTAATTTTTCCCCATTTCGAGGAAAATGTCCAACGATTACCATTACTGTGGTAGACATTATCTAACTGCGTACACTGACTAGATTCATTTAAAAAACCAATTCCGTACACGGAACTGTTATTTAAATAACATAATGGTTGGCCATTCTGGTGCAAAACTGGCTGCCCCATTTGACCTTTTTTATGCAGCGACAACCAATCAAATTGGTTAGTTTTAGAGTGCAAAGATACAAAGTCACCATCTGCTTGACGATATTGCATAAATTCGCCAGCCTCACAACGCAAACCATTTTCTACCTGTTCAACATAACCGTAATATTGCTCACCATCAGTGAATTCGAAGCGGCATAGATTGCGCTTATCAGTTAATTTACTGATATTACCCATCAATATTTTTTCTTGATTGGTCATAGAGTCTAATTGCTCGACTACAAATCCGCTGCCATTTGCAACCCAACTTTGTGGCATGCTAGAAAATTGCATGAAATAGTGGTCAACCACATCCATATGCGAGTCATCACGATACTTACGAGCCCCTTGACTAACCGAATTGTAACGATATTGATCATTTTCTGGCTTATAGAAACCATTTAGATCATCATCCATATACGGCAAATCACCCTTGCGTACGAAATAACGCCCAAAACCGGTCATTAATGGCTGGAAGCCCGCACCACCCATTGCAAACGCGGTATTGTGGCCATAGCTCTTCCCATCAAATCCATGACCAAATTCATGTGCAATAATGCCCCAGCTACCGTAGTAATGGCTGACGAAGTTAAAGGTATCCACGCCGGTAATACCGCTGCTACCTAAACCACCGCCCATCGAAGTGATGCCAACATTAACAAATGGGCGCTTCATTACGCTATTATAATAATGCGTATAATCTTCTGCGGAGAAAATACCATTTGGTACAAATGCATTACCACCACCAGCAAACATGTCATAACCTAATAGGCCTTTGAAATTAAACCAAACATGTTTATATTCTGGCGATGACAGCATGTAGGCAAAGTTGGTCAACATAATTAACCACTCTTTCGCATACAGCGCATTCATTGGTCGCCATTTGGTATCTAATGGATTATTAGTCGCGAAACGAACTTCCCAGCTTGGCATTAAACGGGCTAATTTTTGCGCAAACGGATCAGAATTAGAACTAAAGCGATGGCTAAATTGTGCCGGCAAATCAATGCGATCATTAAACAGTACGCTTAAATCAAAGACACCGTCACCAATCGCGCTGTTAAAGCGGTAGCTATCGCCTAAATCACTCAGTGGCAAAGTAATTTGCGCATACGCCGGCAAACGGTCGATCTTAGCTAAGATAAACGCTTTATTAATGCCATTAACTTTTGACTCGATATTTAAATCACGCAACTCTTTCGCCGCATAGTTAGTAATGCGCACAGTGTGATTGTCGAGCAATTCAGTTTTAACCAATGAATTGATCAGCACAGAACGCTTGGTGCGGTCAGTTAACACTTCATAGGCTTCATCTTTATCAAAAATGTAACCCACTGAAGCTGGCATCAGTTGGTCAAATTTAATCTGCGCAGTTTCAACTTGCGCATCTGCGGCAAAGTTAATCTCTTCACGCAGTAATTCGTTAAAGCTCAAACCATTGGCATTAGCGGTAACAAATTTACCATCCACGCTGTGCAGATCTTTTAATGCCCCCACGGCTTGACCATTTAATTGGCTAGCGGTGAAGTTTGGCTGACCAAAGGTAAAGTCTTGGGCAATAAAGTCGTTAATGTTGTACCATTCGATGCGGTTTTTAAAGTTAACAACTAATTGCTCGCCATCTAAGTCTATTTTTTGCAGCGAGTTATCGGCCACAATTTTATCTGCGGCTAATGCCACGCCTTGCTCTAAGGCGGCGTCTAATTTACGTAGGTCGTAAATGTAATAATTCTTTCCCGCGGTGTGCGCGATTAAATAGTCGCCGATTTGGTGCATTTGCACAAAACGGTGGCTATATTTTCCTTCAAATTGCAGCAAACCTTGGCGCGGAACAGCTAAGTTATTTTCTGGGGTAACATCGCTCTGCTTGTACACCTTAATGGTATCAAGCGCATCGGCCACAAACACATGCGTGTCATTGGCGACTACGGCTTGGCTGCGGTGCAGGCTGTTGGTGCCCGAGTCTTTGCCGGTACCGATAGTGGTGATGTGCTGATGCTGGTTGTCTAAATCAAAGATATCTACGCGATGTGAAAAACGTGGCACCACATATAATTGGTTATCACGAATATATAATTCACTGATTTCGTTATACGCGGCCAATCCATTCGCTGGGGTAATTTCATCCACCACAGCGCGGGTCGCGATATCCACCACGACTACGCGGGCAGGATTACCATCTTGGCTGACATACAGCTTATCTTTATAACGCTCAACCGCGGTGATGGCGTTACCATCTAAGCCTAATTCAGCGGCGGTGATCTCATAGCCAATATCTACGTTTTCGATAGTGGTATCGAACGAGTTGACCGAGCAGGTAGCGATTTCAGATAAAACGTTGACCTTTTCGCCATTAGCGATGATGCCGTTCGGGTAATATTCAGTCAGGCAGCCATTGCCGTAGTCATAGTTACCAAATAATTTGTTCACGGCTACCATACCGCCGTCATACCAAGTCAATTCCCAATCGCTATTGAAGAAATCGAAGATATTGCGCATGGCGGTTTCGTTATAAAAATCCGGGGTCGGCATATCAAAAATAATGCCGTTGTCCGCGGTCAGGCGATACTCCACGCCATTGATGACTTGATAACGCTTACCATTTTTTACTATTACATTAGTGCCAGCTTGCGCTTGTGCGCGTAACGCAGCTAAGCGCTCAGTCATCTGTTCGCTGTGCTGCTGCTGAATAGTATTTAGGTGTTCTTGTTCGGCATGCGGCGCAGCAAAAGCGCCTTGTGCACACAGGGCAACGGCGGCCGCGAGTAAGGTAGGTTTAAAAACTGACATGTTATTTCCTATTTCGTTGTTAAAAACGAAAAGGACAACGCCGCCAAAGCATAATAGCCAGCCATGCTGGAGTATTAACTGTGGTGACCCCGCTATCTTAGGCATGAGCCCTTAGACCGGAGGTTTTGCGTCCCGATTTTTCAATCGGTTTGCCCTTTACACTAGAGGGAGTTTTAAGGTTTAAAATTCAGCGGCTATTTTATCCGCTTTCTCGCACAGTGCCACCTGTTTTTTGTCAAATTGTAACAATCTGTGGCCAAATGATAAGCGACCACCGGCGGCATTAAATAAACTCATTAAATAAAAAAAGGAGTGGTCAATGACCACTCCTGTTTCGTCTTGCCTTATTTCACGAGGAAATTAAAGCTTGATCCACGCATCGCTCCACGCGCTACCGGCACCTGGTGCATAGTGGCTAGCAGAACCGCCACACCAGCCGCTGTACGGCCAAGGTTTGCACTCGTAGTTGGCACCGGCGTTGCTTACACGGTCGCCGGCATCGTAGCTGTTACCCGCCGCGTAGGCTGGGAAGTCACCTTCTTCGCCACCGTTGCCACCTTGCTCTTCAGTCAAGGTCACCGCGAAACGCTGGGCTACCGCTTGCTGACCTTCAGCTTGACCGTTCAGCACTACTTCGTAGCTGCCTGCAGTTACGTTGCTGCCGATCAGGGCCACTGAACCAGAACCGTTAACTAAGGCATTAACGTTGCCAAAGCTACGGCCACCCTGCTCCAGAGAAGCAGTGATTTGTACTGGGTTCTTGGTCGCTAGGTTGACGTTGATGGTCACAGAACCGCTGGTGATACCGTAGCTAGCCGCCAGGCCGCTAACCGTAAAGTCGCTGCTACCTGCTACAGGTGGCTGGGTAGTGCCGCCGTCGCAATCGCTATCCGCAACTACGCGCCATACACCCCACTCGCCGGTAGCACCAGGCTCTTCACCTTGGGTCCACCACTCAGCGCGCCAGGTCTTACCATTATGAGTAGCGGTATCGCCGCCCACATAGACAGACTTAGCATCCCATGCGTTCTCACATACCGCACCCATCTCTTTGACAGTTACGTTACGTGCAGCTGAAACCAGTTGGCCAGCGGCGTCAGTCACCTGATACGTCAGGGTGTAACGGCCCGCTTTGCTGGTGTCTACGCTACCAGAGAGTTTGATCTGCGCAGTCAGGTCGCCATCTTCCTCGTCGTGCGCTTTCACGCCCGCCATGGCATCAAAGGCTGCACCCACTAACACAGACACATCGCTGATGCCGCTAAACACCGGCTTCATGCTGTAAACTTCAACGCTACGAACCTGTTCGGTGGTGTTACCGTCGCGGTCAGTTGCCTTGTACACCAATGGGTACAGGCCCAGACGTTGGGTATCAACCGCACCGTCAACAGTGATCTGATTGGTCAGATCGCCATCTTCGCGGTCGCTTGCGCTCACGCCAGCCAGTGGGTCAAACGCAGTACCTTGCTTAACGCGTGCATCGCTGATGCCGCTAAACATTGGCTTGCCGTTTTCTACTGGTGGTGGAGTGATTTCCTGACCGTGGATGAACGGGCCGTAAGTTTTGATGAATGACTCACCGTACTCTTTACCTGCGCTGTCTTTACCCATGTCCCAGTTAATAGACCAGGTCATGACGCCGCGCAGAGCTTGGCCTTCGTTCTTCAAGCGGTTAAAGGCATTGAATAACTTCTGTGGCTCGGCTACAAAACCAGTCGCCGCCGCGTCGTTGCTGCTTGGAATACCAAACACTAACTTGTCGTGCGGGATCTTGTAAAAACCACGGGTACCATTGCTCAAAGAGTCCGCCATGTAATAGATGAACTCTTCTTTCAGCGCATCGTTATTCTGTGCGATCCAACCGATACCATCGATGTAGATACCATCGCCACCTTGGTTATAGAACTGGGGGTTAATCCAGTCGTAGTAACCTTCGAGGTTGCGTATGTACGGAATATAGGCACCGTTGGCGGTCAGGTAAGGGAACTCTGGCGCCATAGTGATCAGGAAGTTTTTACCCTGAGCACGGTAGTGATCTTTTACGATGCGTAGCGCAGCGGGGATCACTGTCTGGTTATCGGCTGCGGTAACCGCGGCTTGCTCCAGATCGATATCTAAACCATCAAAACCATAGGTCTCAACCTGACGAATGATTTCATCAGCGAACGCTTGCTCCTGACCTTTGTGCAGTTCGATATGCGCATCCGCGCCACCGAGTGCCAGCAGCACCGCGCGACCCTGACGGTTCAGCTCAGCGATCTGTTCGATGAACTGCGCTTCGCTCAGGCCGATTTCTGGGTCTAACTTAAAGGTAGGAATAGTGTCGCTGCCATGTACCTTCATGAAGGAAACATCAACAACGTTATACTGCGGATTAACTTGATCAAGTTTTACGCACGGAGCCAAGCCACCTTTGTAGCCTGAACCACCACACCAGTTGTGCCAGTAACCGACGACAACACCTGACTGTGGATTAACCATTGCCTGACCAGCGGCGGCAGTGGCAGCGTGCAACATTGGGCTGGCAGCGCCGATCAGGGCACCCAGCAGGGAAAGTTTAAACTTGTTCATTGTCTCTCCGAACATCTATCAAGTAACAACGCGGGGGGCGTTGTTTCGGGGGTGGCCCCGCTGTCGTAGGCATCCTGATGGATAAACCCTTAGACCGGTGGCTTTGCGTCATGCCCTTTCAGTGCATTTTGCCTTTTTCACCCGATTCCTGCAGATACAGAGAATCGAAGTGGCCGCAATAAGCGGTAGCAAAATTCTACGCCTATGCCAGCGCGAAGATCAATATTTTTTTGCAAAATTGCTAAACATGCGTCACAGCTTGGCACGCAACTTGGCAAAATCCGCGCCAGCACTGGTTTGCGCTTGATAAGCCGGCACTTTGCCCCCATGTTAGAGCCATTCGCGCCGCTGTGCGCGCCTACCCACCACGAGGCGCTCGGGATGACCAACCCTTTACTGACCATGGACGCACTGCCGCCCTTTAGCCAAATTGAACCCGCTCACGTCCAGCCGGCCGTCGAGCAGGCGATCCGTGATTGCAAACAAAAAATTGCCGAGGTGTTGGCCAAAACTGAACCCCACACCTGGGACAGCTTGGTAGCGCCACTCGAAGAAGTTAACGATCGCCTGTCGCGGATCTGGTCGCCGGTCAGCCACTTAAATTCGGTGCAAAATAGCGAGGCGCTGCGTCAAACACACAGCGCCTGCTTGCCCCTGTTGGCCGAGTTTCAAACCTTTGTCGGCCAGCATGACGGGCTGTTTCAGGCTTACCAGCAACTGGCCGATAGCGATGATTTCCCGCTGCTATGCACCGCGCAGCGCCAAGAAATTCAAAACACGCTGCGTGATTTTCGCCTGTCCGGCATTGGTCTTGCGGCCGAAGCCAAGCTGCGCTATGGCGACATTCAAGCGCGGCTTTCTGAGCTGACCTCAACGTTTAGCAACAACGTGCTCGATGCCACCCAAGCCTTTAGCCACCTGCTCACCGATGAGGCGGCGCTGAGCGGTTTGCCGGACAGCGCACGCGCCGCGGCCAAACAACTGGCCACGCAAAAAGGGCTGACCGGCTGGCTGTTTACCTTAGATATACCGTCGTACCTGCCGGTGATGATGTATGCCGACAGCCAAGCGCTGCGCGAAACCATGTATCGCGCTTTTTGTACCCGTGCCTCGGATCAAGGCCCACACGCCGGTCAGTGGGACAACTCGGCGGTGATGCAAGAGCTGCTAACTCTGCGCCAAGAGCTGGCCCAATTGCTCGGCTTTAGTCACTACAGTGAATTATCGCTAGCAACCAAAATGGCCGACAGCCCCGAGCAAGTGCTGGGCTTTTTGACCGATCTGGCGGAAAAATCCCTGCCCCAAGGCCAAGCGGAACTGGTGCAAATTCAGGCCTTTGCCCAGCAGCAACACGACATCGCGCACTTAAATGCGTGGGATGTGACCTATTACGCCGAAAAGCTCAAGCAGCACACCTATGCTATCAGCGACGAGCAATTGCGCCCGTATTTCCCCGCGCCACGGGTGATCAAAGGCCTGTTTGAGGTGGTGCAGCGCCTGTTTGGCATCAAGGTACGCGAACGCTTAGGCATCGATACCTGGCACCCTGACGTTACCTTTTATGACCTGTTTGATGAGCACGATACGCTGCGCGGCAGTTTTTACCTTGACCTCTATGCGCGGGAAAATAAGCGCGGCGGCGCGTGGATGGATGTGTGCTTGGGTCGTCGCTACCGCCAAGATGGCAGTTTGCAAAAGCCGGTAGCCTATTTGACCTGCAACTTCAACGGCTCGGTAGACGGCAAACCAGCCCTGTTTACCCACAACGAAGTCACCACCTTGTTCCACGAATTTGGCCACGGCATCCACCACATGCTGACGCAAATTGATGTGGCGGGCGTGGCGGGGATCAACGGCGTGGCGTGGGATGCGGTGGAATTGCCCAGCCAATTTTTGGAAAACTGGTGCTGGGAAAGTGAAGCCTTGGGCTTTATCTCTGGCCACTATGAAACGGGCGCGCCGCTGCCAAGCGAATTGCTGGAAAAAATGCTCGCAGCGCGCAATTTTCAAGCCGCCATGCAGATGCTACGCCAGCTCGAATTTGCGCTGTTTGACTTCGCCTTGCACCAAAGTTTTAGCGCTGACAACCCCGAAGCGGTGAGCCAAGTGCTCAGCCAGGTGCGCGCGCAAGTGGCGGTGATCACGCCGCCGGCGTTTAATCGCTTCCAACACAGCTTTGCGCATATCTTTGCCGGCGGTTATGCGGCGGGTTACTACAGCTACAAGTGGGCAGAAGTGCTCTCTGCCGACGCTTTTGCGCGTTTTGAAGAAGACGGCATTTTCAATGCTGAGACCGGCCGCGCCTTTTTGCACCACATCTTAGAGATGGGCGGCTCAAAAGCGCCCATGGCACTGTTTAAAGCCTTCCGTGGCCGCGCGCCGCAAGTCGATGCCCTGCTGCGTCATTGCGGCATCCAAGAGCACGCCAACGCGGCTTAAGCGCGGAGCAACATCACATCACCCAAGGGAGGCCAAGGCCTCCCTTTTTGCGCGCATCTGCTATCATGGCGGCCTTTGCGCCCTGTGAGTGTTTGTTATGTTTGCCGTTGAGCTGATCTGTGAGCGCGCTACTGCCAGCGCCGCCTTTCTTGACCTTCCCGCCCAATTAGCCGATCTGCGCTTGCCAGCGCCGTTTGCGCTAGTGCTCACTGCCGAGCGTTTAGAGTTGCGCAAACTCGATGAACCCAAATTGGGCGCCGTGTATGTGGATTTTGTCGCCGGCGCCGTGGCGCATCGGCGTAAATTTGGCGGTGGGCGCGGCCAATCAATTGCCAAAGCGGTGGGCTTAAAAGCCGGCGCCACGCCTACGGTGGTCGATGCTACCGCCGGTTTAGGGCGTGATGCCTTTGTGCTGGCCTCGCTCGGTTGCCATGTCACTTTGCTCGAACGCAGTCCGATCGTGGCCGCCCTGCTAGCCGATGGCTTAGCACGCGCCGCGCTCGATAGCGAAATTGGCAGTTGGGTCAGCCAGCGCATGCAGCTCATTCAAGGCCCCGCGCTCGAGCGCTTACTCGCCCTGCCCAAGCAACCCGACGTGGTCTATCTCGACCCGATGTTCCCGCACAAGCAAAAAGCCGCGCTGGTGAAAAAAGAGATGCGTGTGTTTCAATCCTTGGTTGGCGCCGATCTGGATGCCGACGCCCTGCTGCCGGCAGCCTTAGCCATGGCCAGTCAGCGGGTGGTGGTCAAGCGCCCCGCTTACGCCGGCGATTTAAATCAGCAAGTCCCCGATATGCGCATCGAGACCAAAAATAACCGCTTTGATGTCTATGTGCAGGCGGCGCGCCGCTAAGCTAAAAAAAACAGGGCGCCATAAGGCGCCCTGTTTTGGGGTGACAAACTCACTTAGTCCAGCTCAGCTTCGAGCAGTTGCAATGGCCAACCACAGGCAAGCTGGCGCGCCATCTCTTGGCGCAGCTCACTGGCTCGCAAGTAGTGCGCCTCCAGCCAGCCGCGCGGCAAGGTTAATTGCAGCACATCGCCTTGCGCGGTGAGCGTAAAGGCCGGCACGCTGCCGTGGGCGCGGCGCAGACACAAAATCAGTGCCAGCCGCAAAATACGCGCCAAACGCTGGGCCTGCTGTGTATCCACCGCGCCTTGGCTAGCCAACACGCTGGCCGTGAAGTTATCGCGCTGATTGAGCAGCAGCGCCGACAGCAACTGCTTCTGCGCACGGGTAAAGCCCGGCATGTCGATATGCTCGATGATATACGCCGCATGCTTTGGCGCTTGTTTGTACTCAATGCACAAGCCAATTTCATGCAACAACGCCGCGTAACGCAGCAGCGGCCGCGCATGGACGGCAGAGAGTTGCCAATGCGTCTCGACTTGCGCAAAGGCACTGAGCGCGGTATCGCGCACCCGCAACGCTTGCTCTTCATCGAGTTGATAACGCGCCAGCAAGCTGGTCGCCGTGCGTTCGCGCGCATCGCCGCCTTGCGCTTTACCGAGCAAGCCGTAAATCAGCCCTTCACGCAGTGCGCCACCGGCCAGCGTCATGTGTTCGATACCCAGCGCTTCAAACAAGGCAATAAGGATCGCCAAGCCGGAAGGAAACACCGCTTGCCGCGCAGGGGTTAACCCCACCATCTGCAATTGCGCCACGTTGCCACACGCGATCGCCTGTGCGCGCAAGCCCAGCAGGCAGCTTAAGGTGATGTGCTCGCTCTGGCCTTGCGCGCGCAGGATCTCTTGCAGCGCCTGCACCACGCCACTGGCGCCGACACAACTTTGCCAGCCAAGTGCCCGATACTCGGCCACTACGTTAGCCAATGTTGTCCGCGCCGCCGCAATCGCGTGAGAAAAATTGGCGGCGCTTAAACTGCCTTGCGCAAAATAGCGATCCAGCCACGTCACGCAGCCCATCGACAAACTGGTGAGCAGCAAGGTTTCGCGCTGCTGGCCAATCACTATTTCCGTGCTGGCGCCGCCGATGTCGATCACTAAGCGCTGCCCCGCCCCCGCCGACGTCCACGAGACACCGGCATAGATGGTTTTGGCTTCCTCTTCACCGCTGATAATTTCGATGGGGTGACCAAGCAAACGCTCAGCCACGAGCAAAAACTCATCGACGTTACGCGCCAGGCGCAAGGTAGCGGTGCCGACAATGCGCACCTGCTCGGTGGGAATATCTTGTAGGTGCTCGGCAAATAGGCGCAAACAATCCCAACCGCGCACCATGGCGGCGCGATCGAGCTGCTGCGCGCTGTTAAGGCCGGCAGCCAAGCACACCCGCCGTTTGACCTTAGCCACAGTGCGCAATGCCCCCGCTACCTCTTGCACCACCAACATATGAAAACTGTTGGAGCCTAAATCAATCGCGGCATACAGCGGAGCATGGGGCATGGCACTGTCTCGTTTAGTGGCTGCGCGGAGGGCGGCGGCGCTGGCCTTGACCAGAGGTGCCTGGGCGCGGGCTGCCGTTACGCGGATTAGGCTGGCGATTACGCACAATACGCTTCGGCGCACTGACATCCTCGAGCAGCGCCGCCCGATCGTATTTGCTCACCGGCACGGCATGCCCAATGTATTCTTCAATTGCCGGCAAGTTAAACGCGTAATCTTCACACGCCAAGCTGATTGAATGGCCACTTTTACCCGCGCGCCCAGTACGGCCAATGCGGTGTACGTAGTCTTCGGCATCATCCGGCAGATCGTAGTTAAACACATGGGTTACATCCGAGATATGTAAGCCACGCGCCGCTACGTCTGTGGCCACCAGCACGTCCAAGCCACCTTGGGTAAATTGCTCCAAGATCTTCATGCGCTTTTTCTGTGGCACGTCACCGGTGAGCAGGCCCACGCGGTGGCCATCTTGCTCTAGCCACGCATGCACGTCTTCACACACATGTTTGGTGTTGGCAAATACGATGGCTTTTTCTGGCCACTCCTCTTCCATCAGCGACAACAGCAGCAGCATTTTGTCTTCGTTCGATGGATAGAACAGCTCTTCTTTGATGCGCACCCCGGTCATTTGCTGCGGCTCAACTTGCACATGCTCAGGGTGATTCATGTGCTCATAGGCCAACTCTTGCACGCGCAGTGACAAGGTGGCAGAAAACAGCATATTCAAGCGCTCAGTCGCCGCCGGCATCCGGCGAAACAGATAGCGAATGTCTTTAATAAAGCCCAAATCGAACATGCGATCGGCTTCATCAAGCACCACGGCTTGGATGGCGCCCAGATCAATCACGCGATTTTTCTGGTAATCAATGATGCGGCCGGTGGTACCGATCAAAATATCCACGCCCTGCTCTAGCACCGCGAGTTGTTTATCGTAGCCTTCACCGCCATAGGCCAGACCGAGCTTTAAGCCCGTTGAGGTCGCCATGCTGTCGGCATCGTTATAAATCTGTACCGCTAGTTCACGGGTCGGCGCCATGATGATGGCACGCGGTTGATTGGTCTGGCGCTCTTTGTCCAGCGGATGGGTCAGCAGATAGTTAAAGGTCGCGGCCAAAAACGCGATGGTTTTACCGGTGCCAGTCTGCGCCTGCCCCGCCAGATCGTGCCCTTCCACCAACAGCGGCAATGAAAGCGCCTGAATGGGTGTGCAGTGAATAAAGCCCTTAGCGTCTAGCCCAGCTAGCACTTCGGGTTCCAGCCCCATCTGGGCGAATTTTTCGGTAGTTAAGTGTGTTTTGCTCATAAGGCTAGGGTATCAGGTTAGGCTTGCATTAATAAACAGGATCATTTCAAATAGACCCACTTTGACCGCGGTTAAGCCCGTAATAGCCGCGTAATTTACCCTATTCCCATCACGGGTTCCCCGACTGGAGTTGGAAATGAGTGACAAGATTATTCATCTGAGCGACGCCAGCTTCGATGCTGACGTACTCAAAGCTGAAGGCGCAGTTTTGGTTGATTTCTGGGCTGAGTGGTGTGGTCCTTGCAAAATGATCGCCCCCATCCTAGACGAAGTGGCCGCAGAATATGCCGGTCGCGTCACAGTGGCCAAGCTCAACATTGACCACAACGAAGCGACCCCGCCAAAATTTGGCATTCGCGGCATTCCAACCCTGCTGCTGTTTAAAAACGGCGAAGTGGCCGCCACGCAAGTCGGCGCCCTGTCTAAGACCCAATTAAAAGGCTTCTTAGACGCCCACGTCTAATCTGCCCTAGGCGCACATGCTTACCATGTGCGCCTTTTGTTTTATGACCTAGACGCTTTTGCCGATTGGTGTTAATTTAGCGTGCGTTTATTAACCTCTTTGCCTGCCGCTTTGCTCACCCATTGCACCCAGTCCTGACTCGGCGCCTGACGCCCAACGTCAATCAGCAAACCTTGCAGGTTGTCTCCTCCTATATATTCTTGCTTATAGAATTTCATCACTATGAATTTAACCGAATTAAAAAATACGCCCGTCTCTGAGCTGGTAAAGCTTGGCGAATCAATCGGATTAGAAAACCTGGCGCGTGCGCACAAAAAAGACATCATTTTTGCCATTTTGAAAGCCCACGCCAAAAGCGGTGAAGATATTTTCGGTGATGGTGTGCTGGAGATTTTAACCGACGGTTTTGGCTTTTTGCGCAGTGCCGATGGCTCCTATTTGGCCGGTCCGGATGATATTTATGTCTCCCCAAGCCAGATCCGCCGCTTTAACTTGCGTACCGGCGACACCATTTCTGGCAAAATTCGCCCACCAAAAGAGGGCGAGCGCTATTTTGCCCTGCTCAAAGTCAGCGAAGTTAACTACGACCGCCCAGAAAACGCCCGCAACAAGATCCTGTTTGAAAACCTCACCCCACTGCACGCCAACGAGCGCTTGCGCATGGAGCGAGGTAACGGCTCGACCGAAGATATTACCGCCCGTGTACTGGATTTAGCCTCACCGATTGGTAAGGGTCAGCGTGGCCTGATCGTGGCGCCGCCCAAAGCCGGTAAAACTATTTTGCTGCAAAACATCGCCCAGAGCATTGCCTACAATCACCCCGATTGTGAGCTGATTGTGCTGCTGATTGATGAGCGCCCAGAAGAAGTGACCGAAATGCAGCGCATGGTCAAAGGTGAAGTGATCGCGTCTACCTTCGATGAGCCCGCCGCACGCCACGTGCAAGTGGCCGAAATGGTGATCGAAAAAGCCAAGCGCTTAGTTGAGCACAAAAAAGATGTGATCATTTTGCTCGACTCCATCACCCGCTTGGCGCGGGCCTACAACACCGTGATCCCGTCATCGGGCAAAGTACTCACCGGTGGTGTGGATGCCAACGCCTTGCATCGTCCCAAGCGCTTCTTTGGTGCCGCGCGTAACGTGGAAGAGGGCGGTAGCCTGACCATTATCGCCACAGCCTTGGTCGACACCGGTTCAAAAATGGACGAGGTGATCTACGAAGAATTTAAGGGCACCGGTAACATGGAGCTGCATCTGTCGCGCAAAATCGCCGAAAAACGGGTTTACCCAGCGATTGACATCACCCGCTCCGGTACGCGTAAAGAGGAGCTACTCACCAGCAATGATGAGCTGCAAAAGATGTGGATCTTGCGCAAAATCGTCCACCCGATGGGTGAGATCGACGGCATCGAATTCTTGATTGGCAAGCTTGGCATGAGCAAAACCAACGACGAGTTCTTCGAGCAAATGCGCCGTCAGCAAAAATAAGCCTTGCTACCGCGACTTAACCGTCGCGGTTTTTTTTATGCCCTTAGTTCACCGAGCCGGCATTCGCGGCCAAGGAGCGCACCATGGATCGCTACCGACTGTTTGGCCACCCTGTGCAACACAGTAAATCGCCATTTATTCACACCCTATTTGCCCGCCAAACTCAGCAAGATCTGCATTACGGCTTAATCGAGCCGCCACGTGATGGCTTTACCGCCGCCGCCAAACTATTTTTTGCCCAAGGCGGCAAAGGCGCTAATGTTACCCTGCCGTTTAAACAAGAGGCGCTCTTGCTGGTCAATCAGCTTACCCCGCGCGCGCGCCTTGCTGGCGCGGTCAATACCCTCCATCGCACCGATGATAATTGGCTGATCGGCGATAACACCGATGGCGCCGGCTTGCTGGCCGATCTGGCCCATCACCACCTAGCACTCACTGGCCAGCGCATTTTGCTGCTCGGCGCCGGCGGCGCGGTGCGTGGCATCTTGGCGCCCTTGCTTAGCCAAGCGCCAAGTCAGTTGGTGATCGCTAATCGCACGCAAAGCAAAGCCGAGCAACTGGTGAGTGAGTTTGCCGCCCACGGCGCGCTAGAAGCCTGTTCGCTAAGCGCGCTGAACGCGCCGTTTGATCTCATAATCAATGCCACCAGCCAAGTGCATGGCGGCGAGCCGCTAGCACTCTCGCCGGCGCTGCTACACGCACACACGGCGCTGTATGATCTCAGCTATGCCGCCGGCCCCACGCCGTTTTTGGCCTGGGGACAAGCGCACGGCGCCCGCGTGAGCTTAGATGGCTTAGGCATGTTGGTGGAGCAAGCCGCGGAGGCATTTATGCTCTGGCGAGGCCTGCGCCCCGGTACGGCGCAGGTGCTGCGCGAATTAAAACGCAATTTAGGCCAGATTTAACCGCGCGCGTGGCGGCGTAGATGGCGTTGCTTAGCTGTTTGACGTGGCCAGTTGCTTGGCCTTACGGGTGAGGGTATTGCGCCCCCAACCCAAGGCGAGCGCGGCTTGTTGTTTGTGGCCAGCAAAGTGCGTCAGCGCCGCGTGCAGTAAAATTCGTTCCACTTCAGCCCGTGCCGTTGGCAGTGCACCTAGCTGATCGGCCGCTAACGCCTCACACGCCCATTGCGCTAGCGCCGATTGCCACAGCGCATGGCTTGGCAAGTGGCTTACCGATGGGGTTAACGCAGCAGCACTGGCCAGCAAGTCGCTGGGCAGATCGCTGGGTAACACCTCTTGTCCCGCGGCCATTACCGTCAGCCAGCGGCACACATTTTCCAATTGCCGCACATTGCCCGGCCAAGGCAGTTGCTGCAAATAAGCCAGCGTGTCGGGATGCAACGTTTTCCCCTCCACTGCCAGTGTCTTGGCCGCTTGAGCCAGAAAGTGGCTAGCCAACAGTGGAATATCTTCCCGCCGTGCTTGTAGCGTGGGGATTTCAATCCGGATCACATTTAAGCGGTGATAGAGATCTTCGCGAAAGGCGCCAGCGGCCACCTGCGCGGCTAAATCCTGATGCGTCGCCGCAATAATGCGCACGTCCACCGTGACCGCCTGCTGGCCGCCGACGCGATAAAACTGACCATCAGCCAGCACGCGCAGCAAACGGGTTTGCACCACCAGCGGCATATCGCCAATTTCATCTAAAAACAGCGTGCCGCCATTGGCCTGCTCAAAGCGCCCTTGGCGTACGCTTTGCGCACCAGTAAAAGCGCCCTTCTCGTGGCCAAACAATTCAGATTCAATCAAATCATGCGGGATCGCCGCCATATTTAACGCGATCAACGGCCGCTGCGCCCGCGGGCTGTGCTTGTGCAGCGCCTGCGCAACCAACTCTTTACCGGTGCCACTTTGGCCGTTAATCAGTACTGAAATACTCGAACGTGACAGGCGGCCGATGGCGCGAAACACCGCCTGCATAGCCGGCGCCGCACCAATAATATCGCCGCTAGCGGGTAAACTCGGCGCCGGCACACTAGCGGCAGGGACTTCAGACTGATGCTCGCTAGCACGGCGCACCAAGGCTAAGGCATCGTTGATATCAAATGGTTTGGGCAGATATTCAAACGCGCCGTGCTGATAAGCGCTGACCGCACTATCTAAATCGGAATGAGCGGTCATGATGATCACCGGCAAATGCGGCGCTTGCTGCTGCAAACGATCCAGCAAACTAAAGCCATCCAGCCCCGGCATGCGAATATCCGAGACGATAACCCGCGGTCGCTCGGCCACCGGGCATGCCGCCAAGGCCGTCAGCAGCGCAGCGCCATCAGCAAAACTGGTACAAGCAAAGCCGGCTTTACTCAGCGCCCGCTCCAGCACCCAGCGGATCGCGTTATCATCGTCCACCACCCACACCGCGTTGTGCATGCCATTCCTTATGCCGACAACGGCAGATAGAGAGTAAATTCGGTATGTCCTGGCCAACTGACGCAATCAATGCGCCCTTTGTGCTGGCTAATGAGATTTTGTGCTATTGACAAACCCAGTCCTGTGCCACCGACGCGCCCTGTCACCATGGGGTAAAACAAGGTGTCGCGGATAGCCGAAGGGATGCCGGGGCCGTTATCAATCACTTTGATTTCTGCCACTTGCCGATGCAGCTGACCATGAATGGTCAAGGCGCGGGCGCTGCGGGTTTTTAAGGTAATTTGGCCGCGCTGCGCGCCAAGCGCTTCCAACGCATTGCGCACTAAATTAAGCAGCGCTTGCTGTAACAGATCGGGTTCTAGCGCGCATTCAGGCAAACTCGGGTCATAATCACGCACGATAGCCACATGTTCGGGTAATTCCAGCGCCACCAGTTGATGCACTTTTTCCAGCACCGAGTGCACATTATGCGCTTCAAACTGACCTAAGCGCTGCGGCCCCAGTAAGCGGTCAACCAAGGTGCGCAAGCGATCGGCTTGCTCAATGATTAGCTGGGTGTAGTCGGTCAGCTCACTGGTGCCAAGTTCTTGCGCCAGCAATTGCGCCGCACCGCGCAAGCCACCGAGCGGGTTTTTTATCTCATGGGCAAGGCCGCGAACTAACTCTTTGGCCGCTTGCTGCTGGGCATGTAGTTGCAACTCTTGGCCAATCTGCTTGCGCCGATCAATGGGCCGCAACTCCAGCAATAAACTCGGCTCAGGGTGGTTAAGCGGCGTGGCGCACAGCTCAACCCAGCACGGCTCGCCGGCCACCACCAAGGTCACTTCGCTGTCGACAAAACTTTGCCCAGAGCAAAACGCCTGCTCAAAGCGCTTTTTATCCAGCGAAATGTGCTCCAACAAGGTAGAAAAATCCGCACCCAGCAGTTGCCGCTGGCTTAAACCCAGCAACTGCTGCGCCGCCGGATTAACTGCGGTAATGGCGTGCTGCCGGTTAAGCTGTAGCACCGCCGTTTGCACGTGGGTGATTGCGTTATCGGTGTCGGTGAACGGATTTATCACCCCGCCTCCCATAAAAAACATCTGTCGGCGCCCACCCGATTGACCGAATCCCGCGCCGCCCCTCATTGCACCAAAACGGTGCAGGTCTGGCTTAGCGTGGATCAGGCGCGCGCTTAGGCTGAGTTTGCGCTCGATGTAAGAAAAAGGTCACGCTGGCCGATTGCGACACCAGCACACCTTGCTGATCAAACAGCAGCAACTGCGCCTGATGCTGGCCGCGGTCAATATTGTGTACTTGAAAAGCCATGCTGTTTTGCCCTTCGGCCACCATCTTACCGTCTAGATGTAGTTGCACCTTGTAATCGGCGGTCGGCAGCGGGTTTATTTTACCCTCAAAGCTGACATTGCCCTGATTGTCGCGCAGCGTGCTTTTTGGCTGTGGCTGTAGCAACTCAATACTCAGCTCGGTTTTTTTCATCGGCTTGGCAGTGACTGCCGCCACAGCAGCGGGGGCTTGCGTACCAACGTTGGGTGCAACGCGCAAATCCACTTCATTAGCCGCTTGCCCTGCCGGCGCCATATCGCCGTAATGCACTTTGCCTTGTGCATCGACCCAGCGATAAACCTTGCCGCCTTGCGCTAAAGCAGCGCCCGAGACCAAAGCGGCCAACACAACACCTAATGCTATGTACTTAGCTAATGGCATATATCCTCCGTGATCCTGCTCATCTGAAAAAAGACCCGCCATATGGCAGGCCTTTATACTCTCAGTTCAGCACGCAGTGAGCGGCTTAGGCCGAGTAATAGAGCTCAAACTCCAGTGGGTGAGGTGTCATGCGCACCCGATCCACATCATGTTGCTTCAACGCGCGATAAGCGTCGATAAAATCATCACTAAAGACCCCGCCACGGGTCAAGAAGGCGCGATCGTTATCCAAGGCATTGAGCGCTTCGTTCAACGAACCGGCCACGGTTGGCACTTCAGCGGCTTCTTCTGGCGGCAAGTCATAGAGGTTTTTATCCATGGCATCGCCGGGGTGAGTTTTATTGATGATGCCATCTAAGCCGGCCATCAACTGAGCGGCGAACGCCAAATACGGGTTAGCGGCCGGATCAGGGAAGCGCACTTCAATGCGGCGCGCTTTGGCGCTAGGCACCAACGGAATGCGGATCGAGGCCGAGCGGTTACGCGCGGAATAAGCCAGCATGACCGGCGCTTCATAGCCTGGTACCAAACGCTTATACGAGTTGGTCGTGGGGTTGGTAAAGGCATTTAACGCTTTAGCGTGCTTAATGATGCCGCCGATATAGTGCAGCGCCATTTCAGATAACCCCGCGTACTGATCACCAGCAAACAAGTTCACACCATCTTTGGCCAGTGACTGGTGGCAGTGCATGCCAGAGCCGTTATCGCCAAACATCGGCTTAGGCATAAAGGTTACGGTTTTGTTATTGGCATGCGCCACGTTGTGCACCACGTATTTCAGCACCTGCACTTCATCGGCTTTTTTGGTCAAGGTGTTAAAACGGGTGGCGATCTCGTTTTGGCCGGCGGTGGCCACTTCATGGTGATGCGCTTCCACCACTTGCCCCATTTGCTCAAGCACCAAGCACATCTCAGAGCGAATATCTTGCGCTGAATCCACTGGCGCGACAGGGAAATAGCCGCCTTTTACAAACGGACGATGGCCTTTGTTACCATGCGCGTACTCAGTGCCAGAATTCCACGCCGCCTCTTCTGCTTCGATTTTCACAAAGCTATGACCCATGGTATTGGCAAAGGTGATGCTATCGAACATGAAAAATTCAGGCTCAGGGCCAAACAGCACGGTATCGGCGATGCCACTGGCTTTCAGAAAATCTTCTGCGCGCTTGGCAATTGAACGCGGATCGCGATCGTAGCCCTGCATGGTAGCCGGCTCCAGCACGTCACACACAATGTTAAGGGTGGTGTCGGCCGTGAATGGGTCGATTTTGGCCGTGCTCGCTTCGGGCATCAGCACCATGTCGGACTCGTTAATCCCTTTCCAGCCCGCCATTGATGAACCATCGAACATCTTGCCATCTTCAAAAAAGTCTTCATCTATCTGATGCGCAGGGATAGACACATGCTGCTCTTTGCCCTTGGTATCAGTAAACCGCAGATCAACAAACTTTACGTCCTGCTCTTTGATTAAGGCCAACAGATCCTGAACTGACATACTCACTAACCTCCTGTGTTGTTGCGCATGTGGTCACGCAGATAGAGCAAGGGGTATAACGCCCCTCGCGCACTCGATAGCTCCATTACTGCCAAAAGCATGCCAAGTTGCCGCAAACGTTTGTTTTTGCGCTTAATTGGCCATTTTAGCGCTAGGCGTAGGACTAAAGCGCCGTCACGCACCACCCTTTTGCACCAAACAAGTGCATGGGCTTTGGCTTGGCGCATATTTTGGTGCAAATAGAGGATAAAGAACAGAGCAGGTCAAGGCGTACACGCGGGAAAATGCAGCAGTTAAACCCGCAATAGAGTAAATCTGCTAGGCAGATCACATTGGCAATAGTACAATTAGCGTCCAATTTTACTCGGTGATTGAGGCGAGAATGTTAGAAAATTTACGCAATATTGCGATTATTGCGCACGTTGACCACGGCAAAACTACGCTGGTTGATAAGCTGCTGCAGCAATCTGGTACCCTGGATCGTACCACTGAAGGTCAAGAACGTGTCATGGACTCGAACGATCTGGAAAAAGAGCGCGGCATTACCATTCTCGCTAAGAACACCGCGATCCGCTGGAACGATTACCGCATCAACATCGTAGACACCCCAGGCCACGCCGACTTCGGTGGTGAAGTTGAGCGCGTACTGTCGATGGTTGACTCAGTACTGCTGCTGGTTGATGCCGTTGACGGCCCAATGCCACAAACCCGTTTCGTAACGCAAAAAGCGTTCGCACAGGGTCTGAAGCCTATCGTAGTTATCAACAAAGTTGACCGTCCAGGTGCTCGTCCTGATTGGGTTATGGATCAGGTATTTGACCTGTTCGACAACTTGGGTGCGACCGATGACCAACTCGACTTTAAAGTTGTTTACGCTTCAGCACTGAACGGCTGGGCCACCATGGATCTCGATACCGAGTCAGACAGCATGGAACCGCTGTTCCAAGCCATCGTTGACAACGTTGAATCGCCAAAGGCTGACGTTGACGGTGGTTTGCAGATGCAAATCTCCCAGCTCGACTACAACTCTTACGTAGGTGTTATCGGTATCGGCCGTATCACCCGTGGTCGTGTAAAAACCAACCAACAGGTAACCGTGGTTGGCGCTAACGGTAAAAACCGTACCGGTAAAGTTGGCCAAGTACTGGGTTACTTGGGTCTGCAGCGTACTGAAGTGGCCGAAGCGCAAGCGGGCGACATCATCGCTATCACCGGTTTGGGCGAGCTGAAAATCTCTGACACCATCTGTGACAACAACGTAGTTGAAGCGCTGCCAGCGTTGTCGGTGGATGAGCCAACCGTAACCATGACCTTCCAAGTCAACTCTTCACCGTTCGCCGGTAAAGAAGGTAAGTTCGTGACCTCACGTAACATCCTTGAGCGTCTGAACCAAGAGCTGGTACACAACGTAGCGCTACGCGTAGAAGAGACCGAAGATCCGGACAAATTCCGTGTATCTGGCCGTGGTGAACTGCACCTGTCAATCCTGATCGAAAACATGCGTCGTGAAGGTTACGAGCTGGCCGTATCGCGCCCAGAAGTAATCCTGCGCACCGTAGACGGCGAGCTGCAAGAACCATTTGAAACTGTAACCGTGGACGTGGAAGAAGCGCACCAAGGTTCAGTGATGGAGCAACTTGGCCTGCGTAAGGGCGAAATGACCAACATGACGCCGGATGGCAAAGGTCGTGTACGTTTAGACTTCATGATCCCAAGCCGTGGCTTGATCGGTTTCCAAACCGAATTTTTGACCATGACCTCCGGTACCGGTCTGCTGTACCACACCTTTGATCACTACGGCCCACACAAAGGCGGTAGCATCGGTGAGCGTCAGAACGGCGTGCTGATCTCTAACGCTACCGGCAAGGCGCTGACCTTTGCTCTGTTCGGTCTGCAAGACCGCGGTCGTCTGTTTATCGGTCACGCGACCGAAGTGTACGAAGGCCAAGTAATTGGTATTCACTCACGCTCAAACGACCTGACTGTAAACTGCCTCAAAGGCAAACAGTTGACCAACATGCGTGCCTCTGGCACCGACGAAGCACAAGTGCTGACGCCGCCAATCCGCATGACCCTGGAGCAAGCGCTCGAGTTCATCGACAACGACGAACTGGTAGAAATCACGCCAAAAGCGATCCGCATCCGTAAGAAATTACTGACTGAAATGGATCGTAAGCGCGCCGGCCGCAGCGCTTAATTAATTGTTAATTAAGCGGCGCTAAGCCAAAAAAAGCTCAAACCGTTAGGTTTGGGCTTTTTTATAGCGCGAGATTTATTTATCCAGCTGACTCAAGATGGCGTGGGCCACCTTAACTCGCTCCGCATTCGGATAATTTTTATTCGCCAATAGAACAATCGCTAATTTTTTCTGGGGAATAAATGCCGCATACGCACCAAAACCGTTAGTAGAGCCGGTTTTGTTATACCAACGCTTTTTGCCAATGGGCTGTGGCAATAAATACGGCTTAATTTTTTGAGAATTTAAGGCCATCGCACTCGAATTACCCTGCACTAGGGTGGCTAGTGTTACCGGATAAGCATAACTTTCCCAGCCTAAGCCTTGCGTCATCTTACCCACTTCATAAAAACCATACTGAGCCAATACCATTGGTTTAATCATGGGGTGCGTCGCATCAGCCTCGATGTGGGCTCGCACATAACTTAATAAATCAGCCACCGTGGTTTTAATACCATACGCCTGCTGATCGAACACGCCTGGATTGACGCGCACGGCTACATCATTTTTATCGTAACCATAGGCGTAATGCGCCTCAACAGCTTTAGGTACAGTCAAATAGGTGTTTTGCAACTGCATGCGACCAAATACCTGTTCTTCAAGTGCTTTAGCGAAAGGCTGCTTTAACGCACGGGCGGTTACATAGCCAAATAAACCAATACTAGGATTTGAATACTGCCGCTGGCCATTAGCCTCCGAACTGATATGCCAAGAGCGATAAAACTGTTGCATCGTTTTCTCTGATAGCACGGTATCTGGAAACTGCAGAGGCAAACCACTTGCTCGGTAGGTGCCCAGATGCGCAACAGAAATATTCGCTAGAGCACTATCCTTTAACCATGGCGCATATTTCACGGCGCGATCGTTTAAATTAAGCTGCTTATCTGCAATTGCTTTCGCACCCAATAACCCAGTAAAAACCTTACTGATCGAACCGATTTCAAATAGCGTACGACTATCGACTTGGCGTGCTTGCGTTTTATCTGCCAGACCATAATTAAAGAAATGAGTTTGCTGGCCATCAAAAATGCCGACCGCCAAGCCAGGTATATTTTGCTCATGCATCATGGGCGCAATAACCTCATCAACCTGGCGCTCAAGTGCCGATTTGGCCATGACCGAAGAAGAAAGCAATAAGCCGATGGCCAATGCCGATGTTACACGAGTCAGTGAGTAATAGCGCCGCATGATCCGTCATCCTGTTTAAAAATAAGTGAATTTACCCCACGAACCTTAGCGCAACCAAGGTCCGCGAGGTAAATATAACCCAACGCGCCAAGGCCACCTCAATGAGGTGGCCTTGTCGTTTTGCTGTTAGCACTTGCGCACTAACGTCTAATTGGGTGCCTGGCAGTTCCCTACTCTCGCATAGTGAATACTACACTACCATCGGCGCTACCGCGTTTCACTGCTGAGTTCGGCATGGGATCAGGTGGTTCCACGGCGC
>JBOFMA010000009.1:0-21991 GCA_051658125.1 Aeromonas sp. | reverse complement strand
GTTGCTGGGCTAATAGCCACGCGGTGAGTAGTAGCAGCAAAGCCAAGCACGCCAGCCCGGCGCGGTCGGCTTGCGCGCGGGCGCGATCGATGACTAGCGCCAGCGGCACTACCGCGAGTGGTAAAAACAGCACATCGTAGTGGTCGAACACATGGCCTGACACCGAGTTGGCAATGACGCTAAACATACAGCCAAGCATGAGTGCCGCGGCGGTGACGGGCTGCCACGCTGGCCCATCACTGGGGCGGCGCGCGCTAAGCAGCAGAGCCAAGGCGCCGAGTAACGGCAATATAAGTCCGGTGCGAAACAGGCCGACCAGACCCACACAGAGCTTGTCGCTGAGGCTAAGGCCGCTGCCGTAGGCGCCATCAAAAAAGATGCCAAAGGCGTAGTAAAGCGCGCTATCTAGCACGCCATGCTGGGCAAAATAGGCATACAACGGCGCCGCTACTGCGGTTAAGCCAAGCAAGGCGCTCGCGAGTAATTTGCCGGCATCGCGCGAGCGCGTTAGCAGCCAAGTGACAAATAGCGCTAAATACCAGCCGCCCCACAGCGCGCCGTTATTGGTGCGCATCCACACCACCAGCGCAAAGGTCAGTGCCGCAACCGCGGCCGCGGCCCAATGAAAGCGTGGGCTTAGCAGCAAGCGGATGAAAGCCCACTGGCCGATCAGCGCCAGATGAAAGGTCCAATCTTCGGTCATGTTGCCGTAGTAATAGCGCAGGCCATACAGGGCCAGCAGGGCGCTTAACGCCGCGGCTCGCGCTACCTGACTTACCTTTAGCCACGCCAGCGCTTGCCAGCTGCAGGCCAACCCCGCCCACGCGAGTAACCACTCCAGCAGCCAAATGCCGCGCCATGGCCCAAGGGTTACGCCTTCGCCTAACTGCGCGCCGAGGGCATCGAAGGCAAAGATCAGCGGGCCTTTGATATCGATCATATCGCGATAGAGTACGTCGCCGCTTTGCCACATGGTGCCCATCACCGCAAACAGCGAGGCATCAAAGCCCGGCGCCATGGCGTAGATCAGCGGATTACGCAGTAAAAACAGGCACGCCAGCAGGCCGGTTAACAACAATGCGCCGCTACTTAGGCGGGGGGGGGCATGGTGGGCGGCAAAGGGCGCCGAAGCGGGGACAAACGAGTCAGTCAAAAGGCGCGGTCTCAGTCAGTGGGCCCAACGGGGCAGACAAATAAACGGGAGTCATCTTGCCGAGCAATAGTGGCAGATGCAACATTTTCGCCCCCTATTGCCCGCTAGATAGCGGCATTTAGCCGCTGTAATGGACAAAATTTGGCAGTGGGGTAAGCGTCTCACGGCTACTGGCCCAGCGGATGAAGGCATCAGCCAAGGTGATACCCAGTTCGCGATGGTGAGCTAAAAAGGTCTGAATTAAGGCGTGATAGCCCTCTTTACCTGATGCGGTATAGGCGCTGGAGACGCCGCGATAGACCCGCGTTGGCTCAATTGCTTGCCACTGGCCCGGCTTGCACTCCCACATTAAGCCGCTTAATCGCGCGCCGAGTGGGCGCGTGGCATGGTAGTGAAAACGCAGTCCCGCGACATAGGGGTAACTGCCGCTGCCATGGCCGATAACGCCGTTATTGGTGGCGTTGTTGATAGCCGATTCTAAGGTCTGGGCTAATTCATCGCCACGCACTTGATAGACGGTGAGCGGGATAGCAAATGGCAGCAGGCGGCCAGCAATATCTGCGGCGGTCAGCGGGCCGGGCTCAAGAGAGCAGCGCACACCCCCAGCGTTGTGCAGAGCAAAATCAATCTCGCCGACCTGCTGGGCGCGGGCGCAATCGAGCATGGCGGTTGCCACCAAAGGCGCAACTTGGCTGCCTTGCGGCCAGTGCGCATCCGGCAGGCGTTGGTGGATAAGCGGCAGGGTTAGCTGCGTCACGACGTGGCTAGCCATCTCCACCAGTGCGGGGCGATAGCGTTGGGCTAAGTGCGCTTCAAGCAGGGCATCAGGCTCACACCAATGCAGGTTGGACGGCGGCGTGTCGGCAAACGGCCACGGCTGCCATGGCAACCACTCGATACCGCCACGAGCACCGCTCACCCGCCCTTGCGCGTCAAATTCAAGATCGCATACCCCCAAACACAAGGCGCTGTGGCCCGCTTGCACAATGGCCACGTCGGCTTCAAACAGCGGATAGCTGCCTTCACTCGGCAGGCCCAATGGCGCCAGATCGCCAAGCAGGGAGTGGGTGTGGCCACCGACAATCAGCGACAGCGCCGGAAATTGCCGCGCTATCTGGCGATCGCACTCTAAGCCTAAATGACTAAGCAAGATAATATGACGGATGCCCGCGGCGTGAATGTCGCCAATGGCGGCACTTAGCGTGGTTTCGGCAGCCAAAAAGCGCGTGTGCGCGTCAGGGTTACCCAGACTTTGCATCTGCGGTGAGGTCAGGCCAATTAAGGCAAACGGCACGCCACCGACGATTTTTGTGAGCCATGGTTGGCGGCAATCAAACAGCTGCGGCGCCTGGTTTAAGCCATGGGGATAGGGCGCGGCATCGGCGCGGTTATCCATGTTGGCCGCCAGCAGGGGAAAGCCGGTATGGCGCATAAATTCCACCAGCGCGCTGTTGCCTAAATCAAACTCATGATTGCCGACCACCATAGCATCGGGCGCCAGCATGCTCAGCAGATCGCTGCTGGCGCGGGCTTTAAAGCGGTTGAAATAGAGCGAGCCTTGAAAGGTATCGCCGCCATGCAGAAATAAAAATGGCATATCGCCGGCGCGAGCGTCGTGGCGCAGAGCGGTTAAGCGCGTAAGTAAACGGCCATACCCGCCGCACGGCGTGCGCCATTGGCGGCCATCGGCGCAAGGAAAGCAAAATGGCGCGCCATCGAAATGGGCGTGACAATCATTGATATGGGTAAGCCGCAGGCGCATAGACATCTCACCAAAAAAGGGCAGTTTATCGAGGCCGATAACAAGAAGCCAGCCTAACCAAGAGCCCCGTGCTCGGGGCTCCTCGCTAGGCTGGCGCGCTAGAGGGGGAGTAAAGTGGCGTTGGCCGCCGGTGAATTAAGCCGGCACCATCACTTGGGTAGCGATAATGATCACGGTCAAACCAACGGCAACCGGCACGGAGGTGCGTTTGACCACTTCAAACGGCGAGATCTGCGCCATGCCCGAACACGCGACCACCACACCGGCCACCGGCGACACGGTGCGACCTAAGTTAGAGGCTTGCAGCATTGGAATGACCAAATAGGCTGGATTGATACCAAGCGAACTGGCTAAGTTGGGGATAAGCTCCACAAAGGCGTAAAACGGCGCGTTGCCGGAACCGGTGGTAAACGCGGCCAAGGTGGTGATGACCACCAGCGAGAGCATCATGATCAACGCGCCCGAGCCAAAGTCTTGGGTGTGGCTAAGCAGGGTGTCGATAAAGCCGACGGTCATCAGGCCTTGGGCAAAAACCCCGGCACCGACCAGCAGCATGATCACGCCAGCAAAGGCATCGGCCATGCTGCGCCAGCACACTTGCAAGCCATCGAGCACGATTTTGCCTGAGCGTTCGCGAATCAGCTCTAAAAAGCTCGCTAGCACCAAGCACATGATAATGATGGTGACGATGTCGAGCTTAGGCCCCCATTTGCCGTCAAACACCAGCACGCCGATGATGGGCAAAAAGGGCAAAATGGCATAAAAAGCCGGCGCGGTGCTGGCCAGTTCACTGGCATCCACTTTGCTGTGGCTCTCGCCCGATTTTTTATCCAAATAGCGCTGCCAGAAAAAGTGCGCCACGGCCA
Source organism: Aeromonas sp. (assembly GCA_051658125.1). Lineage (GTDB taxonomy): Bacteria > Pseudomonadota > Gammaproteobacteria > Enterobacterales > Aeromonadaceae > Aeromonas. Next base: position 18,210 of record JBOFMA010000009.1, on the reverse strand, counting down.
TACAAGCAATGGTCAGGATGTTAATTGGCATCGACAGCTTAAAGGCAAAATCTAGCAGCGGCATGTTGGCCGCTTGCGCTGCCATCACCACGTCACCGGAGGTGGGCGATAAAATAATCGCCGCAGGCGAGGCGCACACAGCGGCCGCCGCGCCGCGCGATATGCCCATATTGACCATAAGCGGGAACAGTGTGGCCATTAGCAGCACGCCTAAGCCGGTGGCCGAACTGACCGCCAGCGACATCGCGCAGGCCACTAAATAGGCGGCCACCAGCAGCACATAGGGCGATTTGATCACGGCCAGCGGTTTGCTGGCTAGTTTGACCAGCATGGTGTTGGCGCCGATGTGGCTCATGTAGCCAGCAAAGCCACACAACACCATGATCATCATGCCTAAGCCGCCGCCACGGCTGTTGAGTAAAAAGCGCACGTACTCAAAAATATCCGTCAGGGCATGGCCGGTAGTTTTTACGCTGGCGGGCAAAATCGATTTACCCATCAGCGCCGTGATCGCTAGCAGCAATAAGCCGCCCGATAACAGCACCCCAGTGGCTGAATAGCCTTTAAAAATGGCGCGACCGACCACCAACGTGACCACGGCACCGACGATAAGCTCAAGCATGATGCAGCTCCGGAAAATGAAAAAACGCATCCTACACCACAAAAGGGGGGATGGGTGAATAAGGTGGCGCAGGAGTGTGAGCTGGCGCACTAAATAGCGCCGACTAATCTGATAACGCTGGCAAAATGAGCCCGCTTGCTGGCATCGTGACGCTTCACGCGATGGATCAGGCGCCAACAAGCGCCTATTGTGCAGGAGCGCATGTCGTTAATGATCATCTCCCCGATGCAACTCACCGCTGCCCGCGTGCGCAGCGGCCTATGGCTATGGCGGCTGTGCGCGCCGAGCTTGGCCTTAAGCCTTGGGCTGTTTACGCCCCCCGTTTTGGGTGATTCCGCGCTAATTAATACTGCCGTTGTTAACGCGGCCGCCGGTCACGCGATGCGTGGCCGCGCCACGTCAGCCAACGCAGCGCCAGATAATGCGCGGCTAGGCAATGCTGCACTAAACCGCATCGCATTAAGCCGCGCGGTGACGCTAGTGGCCGTATTGCCGCCCCGCGCGGCGATTCACACCCAAACCCAGTTCCAGTTGCGTTTTTATCCCGTCGATAGCCCAACCCCCGATACGCTGCGTGTGGCGCTGGCCCGTGCGTGGCCTGCAGCCAAGGGTCAGGCTGCAGGCACGCAGGCGAAAAGCGCAGAGGCTCATGCCGTTGCGGATCCGGCGGTAGTGAATGCGCCAAGCGATCTACCCGCATTAGCGCAGGCCGATTATCTGGTCGATTGGCACGTCACCTTGCGCCCAACGCCGCAGGATGCCGGCGCGCCCTGTTATGCCCGCGCCTTTGTGGTAAGTCTTGGGGCTACCTTGCATTTGCCCCAATGGCAGCAACTCGATGCGCAAACGCCGGCGTGGCAGGCGCGCTGGCAGCGGTTACTGGGCAACAGTTTGAGCTATGAAGCGCGTATTAAGCAGTTGCTGCAAGCCGGTGGCCATCAGATTGGCCAAGCGCTGGCCGATGTGCCGCCCGCGCCAACTTGCGCCGCGTTTGAACAAGCCGCGTGGCAAGCTGGACAGCAGGCGCTGGCCCGCGTCTTGCGCGAGCTGGGTCAATTTCAGCAAAAACATGCCTTTGGCCAGCAGTGGGGCGTGGATTGGCCCGCTACGCTTTAACGGCGTTAAGCCGGCACGCGATGGGGTCAGACTTACGTTCGGCGGCGTGCTGCGCGGCGCTCACATGGCCGGATTTTTCGCCGCTGCATTGCACCCAGCGCGCGGGTAGATCGTTTTGGGCTAAGAACACATACCGGCTTTCCATGTGGCTATAGGTATTAGAAAAATAGAGATCATCAAAGCGCGTCGAGGTCGGCGTACCGAGCTCATTCCAGCGCAATTCGGCGCAGTTAAGGGGGAATTAGGCACAAGCAACGTCCATATACACAGTGAGTGTCGCAAAAATGCGGCTATTTTAGGGGAAAGCAGACCAGTTTTGCAGTGAATTGGGGTAAGCTTGCCAGCAATTTTTCTAGCACGAGATGCAGCAATGAGAAGAGCAGTGATCACCGGTATCGGCATCATCTCCAGTATCGGTAACAACAAGGAAGAGGTGCTGGCCGCCTTAAAAGCTGGCCAATCGGGTATCAGTTACTCAGAGCAGTTTGCTGAGCACAACTTGCGCAGCCGCGTCTGGGGTGAGATTAAAATCGATCCCAGCGAGCATATTGACCGCAAGGTGTTGCGCTTTATGGGCCACGCGGCGGCGTATGCCTATCTGTCGATGCAACAAGCGATCAGCGATGCCGGTTTAAGCGCTGAGCAGGTGTCAAACGAGCGTACCGGTATCGTAGTCGGCTCTGGTGGCGCCTCGGCCAAAAATCAGCTCGAATCGTGCGATATCGCGCGGGAAAAAGGCGTGAAGCGCGTTGGCCCCTACATGGTGCCGCGCACTATGTCTTCGACCACCTCGGCCTGTTTGGCCACGCCATTTAAAATCAAAGGCGTGAACTACACCATTAGCTCGGCCTGCGCGACCTCGGCGCACTGCATTGGCCATGCGCTAGAGCTGATCCAATTGGGCAAGCAAGATGTGCTCTTTGCTGGCGGCGGTGAAGAGTTAGACTGGACCATGACTACCCAGTTTGATGCTATGGGCGCCTTGTCGACCAAATACAACGACTGCCCAAGCAAAGCCTCGCGCACCTATGACGCCGATCGCGATGGCTTTGTCATCTCCGGCGGTGGTGGCATCGTGGTAGTGGAAGAGTTAGAGCACGCGCTGGCGCGCGGCGCGCATATTTATGCCGAGATCACCGGCTACGGCGCAACGTCGGATGGCTATGACATGGTGGCGCCGAGCGGTGAAGGCGCGGTGCGCTGCATGAAGATGGCGATGCAAGACGTTGATCAGGTGGATTACATCAACACCCATGGCACCTCAACGCCGGTGGGCGATGTCAAAGAGCTGGAAGCAATCCGCACACTGTTTGGCACCCAAGGGCCAAAGCTCTCGGCAACCAAAGCCATGACGGGCCATGCGCTGGGCGCGGCCGGCGTGCATGAAGCTGTTTACTCGCTGCTGATGATGGAGCACGGCTTTATTGCGCCGAGCATCAACATTGATACTTTGGACGAAAAAGCCGAAGGGCTGCCGATTGTGCGCGCCTATGAAACCGCTGAGCTGAACACGGTGATGTCCAATAGCTTTGGCTTTGGTGGCACCAACGCCTCGCTGGTATTTAGCAAGCTCAAATAACCATCACTTTGGTATTGGGTAATAAAAAAAGCCGCAATAGCGGCTTTTTTTATTTAGGGCGGGGATAAGCGCAAGCGCTTATTCGCAGCCGACGTTGAGCACTTTAATCGCCAAGCCGCCGCGCGAGGTTTCACGGTATTTGGCATCCATGTCTTTGCCGGTGATGTACATAGTTTCAATCACTTTATCCAGCGACACGCGTGGGCTCGAGGTGCGGCGCAGCGCCATGCGCGAGGCGTTCACCGCTTTCATGGCGGCAATGGCGTTACGCTCAATGCACGGCACCTGCACTTGGCCTGCCACGGGGTCACAGGTTAAACCTAAGTTGTGCTCCATGCCGATCTCGGCCGCCTCACACACCTGCTCTGGGCTACCGCCCATCAACTCAGTTAAGCCGGCCGCGGCCATCGAGCATGACACGCCGACTTCGCCCTGACAGCCCACTTCCGCGCCCGAGATAGAGGCATTCATTTTATATAAAATGCCTACCGCGCCGGCGGCTAAGAAATAACGGGTGTATTCATCGCGGCCCACGGGCTGGATGAATTTATCGTAGTAAGCTAAAACAGCCGGAATAATCCCCGCGGCGCCATTGGTTGGTGCTGTGACCACCCGGCCGCCGGCGGCGTTTTCTTCACTTACCGCCAGCGCAAACATGTTGACCCAATCAACAATGTGCATCGGATCTTTAGTCAGCGCTTCATTGGTGCTCAATTGACGATACAGGGGCGCGGCGCGGCGCGGCACACGCAGTGGGCCCGCCAATACGCCTTCAGTGCGGCAACCGCGCTCAATGCCTTCGCGCATGGTGTTCCAGATCTTGCCAAATTTCTTATAGATCTCTTCGGGCGTGTTGAAGCACTTCTCGTTTTCCATGACCAACGAGGACATAGACAGGCCAGTTTGGCTGCAGTGCGCGACTAATTCAGCGGCGCTATTAAACGGGTAGCGCACGGCTAAATCACCGCTATCGGCTTTGCCAAAGTTCTCTTCATCAACGATAAAGCCGCCGCCAATCGAGTAATAGGTTTTGCGATAAGCGATGTCATCTTCCACCCGCGCGGTTAAGGTCATGCCGTTTTCGTGCAGTGGCAAGGCCTCATCGTGAAACAGCATCGCGCTGCGGGGAAAACTAACCGTGTGGCAGTGCAGGCCAATAGGCAAGCGCTCGGTTTGCTCAACGCGCTGAATAAATTCAGCCATGGCGTCGATATCCACCGTTTCCGGCAAATTGCCCGCCAGACCCATGATAATCGCCGTATCAGTATGGTGGCCTTTACCGGTCCACGAGAGCGAGCCGTACACATCGACTTGAATGCGAGTGATGTCGCGAATTTTGCCGCTAGCACGCAGTTCATCTACAAATTGCTTGGCCGCTTTCATCGGGCCCACGGTGTGAGATGAAGAGGGGCCAACCCCAATTTTGAAAATATCAAATACGCTGATCATGATGAGTCCTCAGGCAAAAAGCGCAGTGCTAACGAGCAGTGCGCGGTAGCCAGCGCGCGTTTTAGCGCTAACTGCCATGGCCGTTCAAACGGACATAGAGCACTAAAATTGGCGCATTGGCTTAAAAAGAGACGAAATGGCGCTAGTGTAGCGGTTTTATTATGAAAAAAGTTGAAATAAATCCCTTTTTGTTGAAAAAATTTTTATCGTTTAGCTGCCGTTATTGCCCTCGTAGTAATGCATCCGTGCAGGTTGGCAAGGCCAAAAATGTAAAAATGCGGCGCTTGGCAGATAACGGCGCTCAAATCGATATTTTTGTCTAATTGCTCGGCATAACATATTCAAAAACAGCCACAAATGTGCGATAAGAGGGGGCGCTTTTTTTCGCGCAACCATAAGCCAAAGCGCTTAAAGCGCGGCATATAACAACAAGTGGACCAAACGACAGAGACAGCACGTTAAGGGGCAATCCGAATGGGTATAAAACCGCACATTATTAAAAACATTGGCTTCCAAGTCATGGTCGCCATGCTTATCGGCGCCGCGGTGGGCGCTATGATGGGGGCGGAGGCAAAAATGTTTGCGCCGCTCGGTTCGCTGTTTATTCAAGCGATCAAAATGTTGGTTATTCCGCTGGTGGCAGTGGCCATCATGGCCGGTTCCGCCAACTTAGGCGCCAGCCCAAAAGCGGGCAAAATTGGTGCCACCACCTTGCTGTTTTTCTTAGTGACCTCCGCCTTGGCGGTGTTTCTGGCGCTCGGCATGGGTCAATTGTTCCAGCCCGGCGCAGATCTAGATGCCACACAAGCCACGTCGCTGTTTTCTGGTAACTATGCCGATAAAGGCGAATTACCCGATGCCGTCGCGACCGTGCTGGGTATGATCCCGACCAACATTTTCCAGTCACTCAATGAAGCCAATATTCTGCAAATCTTAGTGTTTTGCATGTTTTTGGGCATTGCACTGGCCAAACAGCCAAAAGAGAAGTCGCAGCCGATTATCAATGGCCTCAACACCTTGGTTGACGCCTTTGTGTGGATGATTAACAAAGTGATGTTAATTGCGCCGCTGGGCGTGTTTGGCCTGATGGCCGAAGCGATCGGCACCTACGGCTTTGATGTGCTGATGATCGTGTTTAAGTTGTTTGTGGTCTATGTGGCGGCCATTTTGATCTTTGGCTTTGTGGTCTATCCGCTGATGGTCGGTGCGCTGTCTAATACCTCGGCCAAAGCGTTTATCAAGGCGATGAAAAAGCCGCAGATCGTGGCGTTTTCCACCTCGTCATCTATGGCGACGCTGCCAGTAAACATGCAAACCTGTGAAAAAGAGCTCAACGTCAGCAGCGCAACCAGCGCCTTTGTGCTGCCGCTTGGTGCCACCATCAATATGAGCGGTAACGCGATTTATTATGGTTTAGTGGCCATTTTCTTTGCGCAGGTGTTTAACATCGATCTCAGCGTGAGCGCGTGGGTGGCTATCATCCTCACTTCGACCTTGGGCGCCATTGGCCAAGCCGGTGTGCCGGGGCCAAGCTTTTTAGTGGTGGCGGTGCTGCTGGCCGCAGGTATTCCTATCGAAGGTCTGCCGCTGTTGTTTGCCTTAGATCGCTTGTTTGACATGATCCGTACCGCACTGAATATCACCGGTGATGCCGCGTGCGCCGTGATTGTGGATCGTTTTGCTGAACAACCGGCTAAGCAAACGCAAGCACAAGCTAAAACGCAGTTAGCTTAACTCAGCCGCTGCGTCGTGGGCGTCAGCGCTCACGCATGAAGAAAAGCCCTCGCTAAAGCGCGGGCTTTTTTGTGGCCACATAGCGGCGGATGACGTCGCGGCTAGCGCACATAAAAAAACGCCCCAAGGGAACCTTGGGGCGCTGTGCTTGCGCTATGGCTTAGAACAAGGTGGTTGATAGGTTATACAACTCTTGATCAAACGGACGCTTCATGTTCTCGATGCAGTCGATGATATCGTGGTGCACTAGTTCGTTGCGCTGGATACCGACGCAGCGGCCGCCATGGCCGGCCAGCAGCTGTTCAACAGCGTAAGCGCCCATGCGGCTAGACATGATGCGGTCACGCGCGGTGGGCGAACCACCACGCTGAATGTGACCCAAAATGGTGGCGCGGGTTTCGCGGCCGGTCATCGCTTCAATATCTTTGGCCAGTTGGTTCACATCGGTCACGTGCTCACAGATGGTGATAATGGCGTGCTTTTTGCCCTTGGTATCGCCTTCTTTGATCTGCTCGAGCAAGCGCTCTTTATCAAACGCTACCTCGGGCACGATGACATATTCTGCGCCACCGGCAACGGCGGCCGACATGGCCAGATCGCCACAGTGACGGCCCATGATCTCCACTACGGAAATACGGTGGTGTGAGCTGCAGGTGTCACGCAGGCGGTCAATGGCATCCACAACCACGTTCAGTGCGGTGTCAAAGCCGATAGTAAAATCAGTGCCGGCGATATCGTTATCGATGGTGCCCGGCAGGCCGATGCATGGGAAACCCTGCTCGGTGAGTTTTTTGGCGCCCATGTAGGAGCCATCGCCACCGATCACCACCAGCGCGTCGATGTTGTGCTTTTTCAAGTTTTCAATTGCTTCAGCACGTACGGCCGGATCTTTAAACGCAGGGAAACGCGCTGAACCCAAGAAGGTGCCGCCGCGGTTCACCACGTCAGATACATTGTGGCGCTCAAGTTTGATGATGCGATTTTGGTGCAGACCCAAATAGCCATCATAGATACCGTACACTTCCAAGCCGTGATGCAGACCCGCACGCACAACAGCGCGAATAGCGGCGTTCATGCCTGGCGCGTCGCCACCACTGGTCAAAACACCAATACGTTTGATTTGTTTGGTCATGTTTGCCTCTGACTCGTTTAAGTAAAAAAAAGCGCATTGCGCCGCCCTCGGCGCTATTTGTTTGCCAATCCTTACCGGCGGCTTGGCAAACAGATAGCGCTGGTGGGCGAGAAGGCCAAGCGGTTGCCCGCTTGGCCCTAGCTCAGCTGTTTACTTGGCTGCGCCAGCGATGATTTGCGAGAAATCGTCAACTTTCAGTGACGCGCCGCCCACCAAGCCGCCGTCGATATCTGGCTGGCCAAACAGGTCGGCAGCCGTCGCGCCGGTAACAGAGCCGCCGTAGAGGATCTGTACTTTAGCGGCGATAGCGCCATCAAAGCTGGCCAGGTATTGGCGAATGTGCGCGTGAACCGCTTGCGCGATTTCTGGGGTAGCGGTTTTACCGGTACCGATAGCCCATACTGGCTCATACGCAATTACCGCGTTAGCAAATGAGGCAATTCCACAACGGTCGATGACCGCTTTTAACTGGGCGTCGCACACAGCGTTGGTGCTGCCTGCTTCAAACTGTGCCAAGGTCTCGCCGATGCACAGTACAGGGGTCAGGCTGCCTTTTTGAATGGCTTCGTATTTTTCCGCCACGACTGCATCAGTTTCTGCGTGCAGGGTACGGCGCTCGCTGTGGCCAACCAGAGCGTAGGTGCAACCAAAGGCTTTGAGCATAGAAGGCGCGTTTTCGCCGGTGAAGGCGCCGCTTTCGTGGGTGTCAGCGTTTTGCGCACCGTAGGCTAAGGCCGTGCCAGCGGTCAACGCTTCCACTTGACCCAAGAAGATCACCGGTGGGCATACTGCCACTTGGACCGATGGATTGGCAGCGACTGCCGGCTTTAAACCGTTGATCAACGCTTCAACTGAGGCTTTGGTGCCATTCAGTTTCCAGTTTCCCATTACCAGATGTTGTCTCATTGTTTTCTATCTCCTTAGGATTTAAGCGGCGCCATTATATGAATGAAGCTGCGCGCAAGATAGCTAAGCCGGTGTAAAGACTGCAATTTTTTTTCATTCACCTGATCTAAATCAGTCATTTGCCGCCGATCTGCCCGCGCCAACGGGCAAAAGTCAGACCTAGCCACTCGTGCCACACGAGTTCACTGGCGCGCAGGTAAGTGGCGCGGGGAATAAAATCGCGCGCCGTCCATGGCCCTTGCCGCTGGCTGAGGTAATCGGTGGGCGCGGCAAGCGCGCTTAAACCTTGCGCTTGATACAGCGCCATAGCGCGTGGCATGTGGCTGGCCGACGTGACCAATGCCACGTTCTGACCGCGCCATGCGTGCGCAATCGTCAGCGCTTCGTCATGGGTATCTTTATTTTGTGCATAGCGCTGGATGCGAGCTGGCGTAATGCCAAGCTCTATCGCCCGCTCGGTGTTAACCTCGGCATTGCTAAAGCGATCGCTGTCGCTGTAACCAGAAAAAATCAGCTTAGCTTGGGGGTAGTGCTGAGCCAAGCGCACCCCTTCGAGCGTGCGCGCCAGTGCGCTAGTGCTTTGCCAGGCACGTAGCGGCAAGCTCGGATCGCTGCTATGCCCGTGGCCCAGCACCACGATAGCATCGAGTTGCGGGTGCGCGTCGGTGGCAAACGCCGGATACTGCCGCTCGAGAGGCCATGCTAATGCCACACTCACCGGCCTTACGCCCAATAGGCTGAGTAGCAAGGCGCTGAACGCTATCAAACTGCGCCCCAAGCGTTGCCACCGTGTGGCGCTAAGCAGCACTAACGCGAGCAGCAGTAAAATGATTGCCAGTGGCAGCGGCATCAGTAAGCCGCCGAGCCATTTTTTTAACTCAAAACCAAGCCCAAGCAGGGAGTCTGTCACGCTTAACCTCGCTGGATACCTTGCACAGATAACGGGATGTGCGAGAATACGCCTCTTTTTTTGTGCTGCCTATAGTCGGCTGCCGTGGGCTTTTGCCACCTGACGTGAGATGGTTTTGATGGGCGCTTTGCCAATGCAACAGGATCAAAGTTTTGATGGCCGCGCGCACAAATTTGCTCGCAATATTTACGCATCGAGCAAAGGGCGCATTCGCACCACGGTGGTGTGGCAAGATATCGAGCAGGCCTTGGCCCGCTTGCGGGCAACGGTCGGCCCGCGGCCGCTGCGTATTTTAGATGCCGGTGGTGGGTTTGGTCATTTTGCGCAAAAACTCGCCGCGCTCGGTCATGACGTGACGCTGTGCGATTTATCGGCGGAGATGCTCGATCTGGCCCGCGCGCAAATTGCGCAAAAGGGCTTAGGTGAGCGCATTCGCCTGATCCAATGCGCGATACAAGCGCTGCCGCAGCAAATTGATGGCGAATTTGATCTGGTGTTGTGTCATGCCGTAGTGGAGTGGTTGGCTGACCCCGAAACCACTTTGCAGGGTTTGTATCCCTATGTCCGCACGGGCGGTCTGTTGTCACTTTTGTTTTACAACCGCCGTGGGCTGTTGTTTCAAAGCTTGGTGGTGGGCAATTTTGACTACGTGCAGGCGGGGCTGAAAAAAAAGCGTCAAAGTCCGCTCACGCCGACCAACCCGCAATGGCCAGAGGATGTGTATGGCTGGCTGGCGCAGGTTGGGTTTACCACCCTAGAAAAAAGTGGCGTGCGCGTGATCCACGATTACATGCGGCATAAAACCGATCAGACCGAAAAATTTACTGATTTATTAGCCATGGAATTGGCCTATTGCCGCCAAGAGCCGTTTGTCTCTTTGGGGCGATATATTCATGTGCTGGCACAAAAATAGCCGGCCACGTGGCGGGGCGTTAATATCGCGCCCTGCTGTTAAGAACCCGCAAGCACTTGCAAGAACCGGCGAGATCGTTAGCCATGCACAGCACGTCCCGCACCCTGCCTGAACTGGTCGGTTGGGTGAAAGATGAGAATTTAAGTTTGCAGTTGCCGCCCGAGCGGTTGGCCTTTTTAGTCGCCATCCACACGCTGGTGCAAGATGAAAGCAATTTAAGCGAAGCGGCGCTGCATGACGCGTTTAGTTACGTCAGCCAAGCGTTTGCCCAGGTTAGTGAAACGCAAACCAGCCGCGCCAACAATGCTATTAACGACTTGATTGCCCAGCAGTTGCTGTCGCGCTTTACCAGCGATCTGGTTGAAGGCGAAAGCCACTATCGTCTGACGCGCCTAGGTGTCGGCATTGTGGAATTTTTGCTCGATCAGCGGCAGGTCGAGAGTATCAAACTGTCAATTTTGCTTGAGCAACTGGCGCGCGAACTGGCGATTGCCAGTGCGGCGGCGCAGCCACAAGCGCCTGTGGCGGTGTGGGATAGCGAGGTGCTGCCACGGTTAAATTTTGCCCTAGAAGAGACCCTTGAGCGGATTGATTTAACCCAGCGCGCTATGGATGAGCAGCAAACGCAGGTCAAAGGCCAAATCGCAGCGCTGCTAAATCAAAACTGGCTGGAAGCGATCCACAGCTGCGAAGCGCTGCTGCGTGCCACCGGTCAAACCATGCGCGAGTTGCAAGACAGCCTAGATGCGGCCGGCCATCCGCTGCAAGCGGCGCTGCTCACTATTCAAGAAGTGGCTACCGAGCGCGATGATCTGGCCCATGTGGTGAGCGTGATTGCCGCGCTGCAAACGCGTTTAGATGTGATCACCGGCTGGGGCCAGCAGTGCATTGAGCTGTGGAGCCGCTTTGATCGCCACGTGCATAAATTTATTCGTAGCGCCATCGACATGGATCAGCACCGTGCCTTAAGCCAGCGCTTGCGCGAAGCCATTCGTCACCCCGACGCTCACCCGTGGCAGCTGTGCGTGGCGCAAGAAGAGCGTCTGCAGGTGCTACGCGATGAAACCCTCACGTTTAATGATGAAGAGGTCACCGGTGACGTGCCGATGGATCTGGAATTTATGGACGTGGTAGATATTAACCAAGCGCTGAGCGATCGCATTGAGCACTATTTAGCCGAGTTTGCGCAAACGGGCCAGCCGCTGGATATGGCACTGGTGCTGCGCGAGTATTTAGCCGACTACCCGGCCCACGCCCACTTTGATGTGGCGCGACTTCTGATTGACCAAGCCGTGCGCTTAGGTCACGCCAGCGGTGAGCACATGCTACACAGCCAACCCGCTTGGAAACCCATTAACCATGCTGGATCGAAGGTTCAGGCCTATGTCATTGACCAATACTGATTACCCATTGCCGCTGCGCTTGGCGCAGGTGCTGGCCAACCCCCTGTTTGCTCGTTTAGATACGGCGCTGCGCCAAGGCCGGCATATCAGCGGCGAGGAGTTTGAGTTGCACGCCCTGCTCAACGAGTTTGCCCCTGAGCTGGACACCTTTTATAGCCGCTACCATGTGGAGCTGATCAAAGCGCCGGAAGGCTTTTATTACCTGCGCCCGCGCGCCACCAGTGATATCGCCACCTCGGTGCTCTCCGAGCTCGATATGCTGGTGGGCAAAGTGTTGTGCTACCTCTATTTGAGCCCTGATCGGCTGGCCTCGGAAGGCATTTTTAGCACGCAAGACCTACAAGAAGAGTTGCTCGGCTTAACCGATGAGCAGCAACTACTGCGCATGGTCAATAGCCGCATGGGCGGCAGTGACTTAGATAAGAAAAAGCTGTTGGAAAAAGTGCGCACGTCACTGCGCCGTTTGCGCCGCTTAGGCATGATTTTCCCTGTGGGCAGTGGCGAAAAAGCCGATAAATTTCGCATTGGCGAGGCGGTGTTTCGTTTTGCCGCGGATGTGCGCAGCGATGAAGATCCGCGCGCCGTGCAGTTGCGCTTGATCAATCAAGGTGAGGCCGTGGCCAGCAGCGAACACGATCAAATCGACGCAGAAGGGGCGGATGCCGCCGAAGATGACACCTACATCCAGCCAGAGGAGGCGGTTTAAGCCATGCGTGGTAAGTTTAAATCTTTAACCATGGTCAACTGGAATGGCTTTTTTGCCCGTACCTTTGACTTAGATCAGTTGGTGACCACCTTATCTGGCGGTAACGGCGCGGGTAAATCCACCACCATGGCGGCATTTATCGCCGCACTTATTCCTGACCAATCGCTGCTGCATTTTCGCAACACCACCGAGGCAGGCTCATCGAGCGCCTCGCGCGATAAAGGCTTGTATGGCAAATTGCAGCGCGGTCACTGTTACGCCCTGCTCGAAGTACACAACAGCCGTGAGCAGCGCCTGTGGGTCGGCGTGCATCTAGAACAAGTGGCCAACCGTGACCACAAAGTTAACATCACCCCTTTTGCGCTGGTGGATATGCCGGCGGCCTTAGCGCCGACCGATCTCTTGCTAGAAAAGCTCGATGATGGCAAAGGCCGCGTGCGCGCCTTTAGCGACCTAAAAGCCGCCACGGCGGCATTGGCACAGCCGCACGGCATTGAGGCCAAGCTGCACAAGTTCACCTCGGTGACCGATTACCACAACTTCATGTTTGAGTACGGCATCACGCCGAAAAAACTGCGCGACCAAAAAGATCGCGGCAAGTTTTATCGCCTGATTGAAGCCTCGCTGTATGGCGGTATTTCGTCATCGATCAGCCGCTCACTACGTGAATACTTACTGCCAGAAAACTCCGGTGTGCGTAAAGCGTTCCATGATATGGAAGCCGCATTGTATGAAAACCGCCGCACCTTAGAAGCGATTAAAGAGACCCAAGCGCAGCGCGATCTGTTTAAAAACCTCATCACCGAGACCACCCACTATGTGGCGGCCGATTATGTACGTAATGCGGCGGAAAAAAGCCGGCTGTCGCAGCAAGCCTTAAGCGCGCGCCAAGCCCTGGCCGGCAAGCGGGCGATGTTGGTGCAAGAGCGCGCCCGCGTGCAGAGCTTAAGTGAAGAGATCAATTACTTAGCCGAGCGGGAAAAAGAGCTTACCGGTGAATTAGAAAGCGCGGCCGAGCATTTGGCGCGGGTGCTCGCGGGCGTTACCTTAAAGAGCAAAATCGAGAACTATCAGGTGGAGCTCGATGGCTTAAGCGAGCGCCTTGAGCAGCAATTGGCGGTGACGGAAGAAATTCACGCCCAGCTGCTCGAAAGCGAAGAACAAAAAGAGTTAGCGCAAGGCGAAGTGGATAGCTTAAAAAGCCAGTTGGCCGACTATCAGCAAGCGCTCGATAGCCAGCAGACCCGCGCGATTTTATATCGGCAAGCGCAGCAAGCGCTTGAGGCGGCGCGCAGTGCCTGCCAGCTGCCGACGCTTGATGCCAGTAGCGCGCACAGCGCGCTAACCGCCGCCGAGCAGCATACCGAACAGCTGACGCTGGCATTGTTGGCCGCCGAGCAACAGCTGGCGCTGGCCAATGCGGCGGTGAGTGAACACGCCCAAGCGCTCGACGCCTTGCTGGCCATCGCCCCCGACACGGCGCGCCGTGACGCCTGGACGGTGGCGCAAGCGCTGCTGACGCGACATATCGAAGCCAAAACCCAGATCGCGCAAGGCGCAGGTCTGCGCGCCGAGGTTAGCCGCTTGGAAAAAGCCGGTGAGCAACTCGGCCGCTGGCATGGTCTAGCGGCGCAACTGGCCGATGCCTGTGGCCAGCAAGTGACCTCCGCTGATGCCCTGGAATTGCTGCGCGAGGCGCAAAATGAGCAGCAGTTACAACTGGCCGAAGCGCAAAGCGAGGTGGCGCTGGCCCGCGCCGAGGTGGCGCACCAGCAGGCGCAATTGGGCCGTGAAATCAGTGAGCTCACCGCCTCCGCGCCGCGCTGGCTGCAAGCGTTTGATAAATTAAGCCAATTGCGCGAGCAAAGCGGCTTGCCGCTGGCCGATGCGCCGGCGCTGTCGGCCGCTATGCAAGCGGCGCTGGGTGCCGAGCGCAGTTTTGAGCAGCAAACCCAGCAATTGTTGCAAGAAAAGCAAGCACTTGAGCTGTCGATGCGCAATTTACAGCTCGGTGCTGGCGAAGCGGATCCGCGCTTAGCGCGCATTGCCGAAAGCATTGGCGGCGTGCTTTTAAGCGATGTGTATGACGATATTGCGCTCGATGATGCGCCTTATTACAGCGCCTTGTATGGCCCGGCGCGTAACGCCTTGGTGGTGCTGGATTTAGACGGCGCTATTGAGCGCTTAAGCCAGCTCGACGATTGCCCCGACGATGTGTTTTTAATCCAAGGCAACCCCGACGCCTTTGATGAAGATCTGGTGGATGCCAGAGAACTTGGTCAAGCGCTGCTGGTGCGCGCGAGCAAACGCCAAGTGCGTTTTTCCCGCTACCCACAAACACCGCTGTTTGGCCGCGCCGCGCGTGAAAGCCGCTTAGCGGCATTAGAAACGCGCAAAGGCGAACTGACCGAAAGCTACGCGGTGGCCGCGTTTGAGCAGCAAAAGCAGCACCGCTTGTATCAGCACTTTGCAAATTTTATCGGTGAGCATTTGGGCGTGGCCTTTATGGCCGACCCTGAGGCGTTGGTGGCGCAAAAGCAGAGCGCGCAGCGCGCGCTGCAAGGCCAGCTTAGCGCGCTGGAGCGCCGCGAGCATGATGCCCGCGTGCAGTTAAACGCGCTTAAACATCAGCAAAGTTTGCTGCAGCAAATGCTGCCGCTGGTGCATGTGCTAAGCGATCACGCTCTTGGCGAGCAACTGGCACAAGCCAAAACGGCGCTACAACGCTTGGAAGAGAGCAGCGCTTTTGTGCGCCAGCATGGCGCGGCGTTAACCCAGCTCGCGCGTTTGGCCCATCTGCTGCGCCAAGACCCAGCCGATGCCAGCGCCCTACAAGCGCGTTTTGATGCTTTAAACAGCGAGCTGGCCACGCAAAAGCAGCAAACTTTTACCCTCGCCCAGCTTTGCGCCCGCTTGCCGCATTTTGCCTATCAAGATGCGCAAGATTTGCTTGGCCAAGCCTCGCAAATGAGCGAGCGCTTAAAAGAGAAACTGGCGCAGGCTGAAGTCAACCTGCGCGGTATCAGCGAGCAATATAAGCAAATGGCGGCTAGCCACACCCAAGCGGTGCAAGTGCGCACCGCACTAGAATCGAGCCGCCAAGCCAAATTGCAAACTTTAAACGAGTTTGCCCAAGAGCTGAGCTTAATGGGGCTGGTGGTGAGTGATGATATGGAAGCGCGCGCCCGTGAGCACAAGCAAGCGCTCGAAGAGTTGCTCACTCGCACCCGCGCCCGCGGTGCTAATGCCCAAGCCCAGTGGCAAGTGGCCAAGCACGATATCGCTAGCTTGACTGAGCGCTTGCAATTTGAAGGCAAAGATTACTTTGCCGCGCGTAAAGCCTTGGTTAATCACAAAGCCAGCTGGTCAAGTGTGGTTAGTTTGGCGCGCCAATCGGGGGTGGAAAAGCGCTTAAATCGCCGTGAATTGGCCTATATGGCGGCCGATGATCTGCGGTCGATGTCAGATAAAGCGCTCGGTACCTTGCGTATGGCGGTAGCCAATGACGATAACCTGCGTGATGCGCTGCGCTTATCCGAAGGCAACCGCAACACCTTGGCTAAGGTGGCGTTTTATGTGCAGGTGTATCACTACTTAAAAGAGCGCATTCGCGGTGACATCATCCGCTCGGAAGATCCGGTGGAAGCGATTGAAGAGATGGAAATTGAGCTGGCGCGCTTAACCGCGGAGTTATCCCAGCGCGAGCAGCATTTGGCGCTCTCTTCCCATGAAGTGTCAGCCAAGATCACCAACATCATTCGCCGCGAGCAAAACCGCATTCGGGTGCTGAACCAAGGGCTGCAAAACATCGCCTTTGGTCAGGTCGGTGGCGTGCGCTTAAACGTCAACGTGCGTGATAGCCACACCCAGTTGCTTAACGCCTTGGCCGAGCAAGGCGAAGTGCACAGCGATCTGTTTAGCGACAAAAACTTGAGCTTTTCCGAAGCGATGGCCAAATTGTTCCTGCGCTTAAACCCGCATATCGAGCAGGGCAACAGCAACGCACAAGTGATGGGCGATCTGTTGCTCGATTATCGCAACTACTTGCAGCTAGAAATTGAAGTGCAGCGCGGCGCCGACGGTTGGCTGCGCGCAGAAAGTGGTGCGCTGTCCACCGGTGAAGCGATTGGTACTGGCCAAGCGATTTTGCTGATGGTGCTGATTAGCTGGGAAGAAGAGTCGCGTCGCCTGCGCGGTAAAGACATCGAACCGTGCCGCTTATTGTTCTTAGACGAAGCGGCGCGCTTAGATGGCAAATCCATTGCCACCTTGTTTGAACTGTGCGAACGACAAGATATGCAATTGCTTATCGCCGCGCCGGAAAACATCAGCCCAGAAAAAGGCACTACCTATAAGCTGATCCGCAAAGTGCAAGGCAAGAGTGAGCATGTGCATGTGGTCGGTCTGCGTGGCTTTGGCTTTAGCGATGACAAGTTACTCACAGCGTAAAAACATCAGCCCCGCATTGCGGGGCTGATGTTTATTTGGTGACGTTGTGCTTACAGCAACGGCATTAACAAGCGGCCGTTGACCGACAGTGCGCCTTCTTTGATCTGCAGCGATGACGTTAACTGCTCGTTTTCTTCGGTAATAAATTGATTTTCAATTAAAGGGGTGAGCATGGGCGCATAGTCGGCAAATAACTGCTTATCGGCCCGTGCTTGCGCGTTGAGTGATAAGCGGCGAATAAAATCGGCTGATTGCAGCGAGATCTCTTCGCTTGGCATTAGTTGCGCCATACCATTGGCATCAATTTTAGCGCTATTAATTTGTGCCGATAATTCTTCAACCGATAATGCCATGCCTTTTTTCAGCACATCGAAGACCACGATCATCATTTGCTGCTCACTGAGGCTATCAAGCGCAGCAAAGGCTTTGAGCATCTCTAAATCTAAACCATCAAATTTAGTTTTCAGCTTCGCGTGCTGGATGTTTAATGCCATCGGCGCGCTTTGGGTATATTCACCTAAGGAAACATCAGTCAACAGGCTGATATTTTCCCCTCGCAGATTTTGCTGAGTGTCGATCGCTAATTGGCGCAAGGTAAGGTTTATATTGTCGGCATCGCGCAGGTCCACGTGCTCAAGCGTTAATTTATCGCCGCCGAGCCAAAAATTCCCCACTTTTTGTTTGTTATGGGTCAGTGTCATGCTATTAACCGCGAGGCTGACATCGTAATCAGGGACGTTGAAGGTCAGTCCTTGCCACGTAGTTTGGCCAGTAAGCGCTTTATCTTTCACCGCGTAGCTAAAGCTGCCCTGCGCCGGTTTAATCACCAAGATGCTTTCCTCGAGTTTCAAATAAAACGCCGCTAGTGTATAGCGGTGATTAATAGTGCGGCCGGCAAAAGAAGAGGTGTGCATGGTGAGCGGTAATTTGTGCCCAATTTCATCTTCAATGCTTTTAATTACGCCGCGAGAGGCCAGCGTAGATTCGATTGAAATATATGCGGGCAGCAGCGATACGTGGTTATCGATTTCAAAATCGATCACGCCCGCCTCGACCAGATCTGACGGCGCTATCACGCGCACTTTAATTTGACGGCTAAACAAGGATCGGCTCTCTTCTTGAATGCTCAAGCCCGAAGCCGCAGGTAAGTTTTGTTTAAACTCGATTAATTTTTCGTCAAACTGTTGGCCGGTATAATAAGTGGCTCCCAAGGCCAGGGCGCAAGCTCCCGCTAGACTTACTGCAACAATCTTTGCCTTTGACATTCATTATTCCTTTATTTATTTAATTA
>JBOFMA010000008.1:0-9175 GCA_051658125.1 Aeromonas sp. | reverse complement strand
ATTAGTACTCAACTTCAGCTATAGCAAAACCGGCTGGCGTCTAGCACCCGCAGGTTTAAGCATCAGCATGACACCACCGGCCAACAGCCAAGCCATCGACGGCCCCTGTGCCCTACTGGTACAAAACAGCGTCACCAACGCCACTAACCTCACCTGCGCACCGTAAAGCCCGCGCGCTGCGTGTTAGCTTCCACTCCGCCGACCCTCGCTCAGCGTGGGCTGGTGGTATGGCACACAAAACCAAACATGCTTAGAAGGCCAAATTCAGGAAATAGATCGCAGCTGAAGCTGCAAATCATCTTGGCTAGCGGTCGAATTGTGCCAACGCCTCTGTTATTATTCCGCGCACAATTTTACACAAGAGTGATAGTTTCATGACCAAAATCGCCATCGCCGGCACCGGTTATGTTGGTTTATCTAATGCCGTCTTATTAGCCCAACATCACGAAGTCGTAGCACTAGATATCGTACCGGAACGTGTAGCATTACTTAATGCACGCCAAACGCCATTAGTGGATCATGAAATTGCTGATTATTTAGCCAATAAACCGCTAAATTTACGCGCCACACTCGACAAACAAAGCGCTTATCAAGATGCCGAATTCGTTATTATCGCCACCCCCACCGATTATGACGAAGCGAGTAACTACTTTAATACCCGCTCGGTAGAAGCGGTTATTTGCGATGTCATGGCCATTAATCCTAGTGCGATTATGGTGATTAAATCTACCGTTCCGGTGGGTTTCACCGCCAGCGTGCGCGAAAAATATCAATGTGAAAACATAATATTTTCACCCGAGTTTTTACGCGAAGGCCGCGCGTTATATGACAATTTGCATCCATCCCGCATTATTATTGGCGAACAATCTGCCCGCGCTAAACGCTTTGCCGCATTATTAAGTCAGGGCGCAATTAAACCAAATATCGACATCTTGTTCACCGGCTCAACTGAAGCCGAGGCCATTAAATTATTTGCCAATACTTATCTGGCCATGCGCGTGGCTTATTTCAATGAATTGGATACCTACGCACAAGTACACAATCTCGATAGCCGGCAAATTATTCAAGGCGTCGGGCTTGATCCACGCATTGGTGATCACTATAACAATCCATCGTTTGGTTATGGCGGTTATTGCCTGCCCAAAGATACCAAGCAATTACTTGCTAACTACCAATCTGTGCCTAACAATCTGATCCAAGCCATTGTGGCCGCAAACACTACGCGCAAAGATTTCATTGCCGACTCGGTATTAGCATTAAAGCCGAAGATTGTTGGTATTTATCGTCTAGTAATGAAAGCTAATTCTGATAATTTCCGCGCATCGGCTATACAGAATGTCATGAAGCGTTTACGCGCCGAGGGGGTTGCCTTAGTGATTTACGAACCATCGCTAACCAGCCCAGAATTTAATAATTTCCCCGTACAAAATGACCTAGCGGCATTTAAAGCACAAGCGGATGTGATTTTATGCAACCGCATGGCAGATGACTTGCTCGACGTCCAGCACAAAATATATACCCGTGATCTTTTTGGGGCTGATTGACATTTAACAAATAAATTTAAATTTGAATATTTATATTTTAACTGTTAGCAGTTTACGTTAAATTGGATGTTTATGAGTAAAATATTAATAATAACCCGCCGTTTAAACATGGGTGGTATAGAAATAGCTAGCATAAATTTAGCAAATGCTATGGCAGATGCAGGACATGATGTACACCTTTGGTCATTACGTGGCAAGGCGACATTAAAACCGAAACAAAATGTCACGCTTCATGATAATGAAGATGTTGATTTTGCTGCACATAAATCTTTAATAGATAAAGCATACAAATTTTTCACAAAAACATTCCTTCGTCATTTTTTGCCTGGTTCAGGTTTCATATGGTTAGGCAATAAAATAAGCCCATATGTTAAAAATAAAATAAAAGACATTGAAAATAAGCACGGGGATTTTGATTTAATTTTAGTCCGAGGGCAGGGGGCATTTGAGTTAATTTGGAAAATAGAAGATCCTCGTCTGTGGCAGATGATAGAAAGTACTGAAAATAAAAAAATAAAAAATAATCAATTAAATAAATGGCTGCTATCTGCATTATTAAAAAACAAACAGATAATCACTGTTTCAAATGGCGTCGCGCAACGTTTACATGCAAATCTTGAAGCACTAGGCATTAAAGCAAAACAAATAAAGGTAATTCACAACTCACTGCCAATTAAAGAGATAAGGCTAAAATCAAAATGCATAACTAAAGAAATACCAAATGAACCTTATATTATAAATGTAGCAAGACTTGTAAAAAATAAAGACCAATGCTTGCTTATTAAAGCCCTTAAACTTGCTAACTTGCCATGCAAATTAGTTATTGTCGGTGATGGGCCAGAAAAAAATAAACTAGAAAGTCTCGCACGCAAATTAAATATCAGCGATCGAGTATTGCTGGTTGGCAATAAAGATAATCCATACCCATGGATTGCGCAGGCGAAATTTTTTGTATTAAGCTCAACCGTTGAAGGTTTCGGCCTAGTGCTTGCCGAAGCCTTCGCCTGTGGCATTCCAGTTGTTTCTACAGATGCTTATGGCGGAATTAGAGATGTACTAATTGATGAACAAGTGCAGTATATTTCTCAGTTAAATGCAGAAGATCTAGCCAGAAAAATGCGGAACATGTGGGATAATCCAGTATTGGTAAACGCATCATGGGCAGAAAGATTTGATATGCATAATGCATTAACTGAATTCAATAAAATTATAGAAAAAAGATCTGTATAATTATTGTGGGGAAATTATGAGTATAACAGGTGTAATTATCACATTAAACGAAGAGAAAAACATAGAAGATTGTATCTTATCATTAAAAAACATCTGCAATGAAATTATTGTGGTTGATTCAGGCAGTCACGATAACACTGTAGAAAAAGCAAAAAAACTCGGTGCTAGGGTATTTCATCAAACTTATTTAGGTGATGGGCCGCAAAAAAACTTTGGTCTACAGCATGCCACGAATGACTGGGTATTTAGCCTTGATGCTGATGAGCGTTTAACACCTGAAATCATCAATGAGATCAATCAATTAAGTTTAGATGAACAAAAAGTTTACGATGGATTCGCCATGCGCCGCCGCAACTACATCGGCAGTCGCTGGATTAAACGCTGTGGTTGGTATCCAGATTATTGCACTCGACTTTATAATCGAAAATTAACTCAATTTAAAGATGTAAAACAACACTCTTTTGTTGAGGCAAAAAAAGTAAACCAACTTCATAATGATATAATTCACTACTCATTTAATAATGTAGGTGAACTTTTTTCTAAATCAGGTAGAAATTATAGCACTCGATCCGCCAAGATACTATACAAAAAGGGCAGGAAGGTAAATGCATTCACCCCATTAATTCATGGTTTAAATAGCTTTATTCGAGAGTACTTTTTTCAATTAGGTATACTTGCCGGTACAGATGGTTTATCTATATCACTTAGTGCCGCACTAAATAGTTACCTTAAATACGCTAAACTATTAGAATACCAGCGAGACAAAAAAGTTTTAGATGAAGAAGATTTCAATAAGATTTGGTAAATAAAAACACGCGCATGAAAGATATAACATGCGCTTGTTTATTATCTACATTTAGGATGCCGCCCTGTATAAATAACATTTAACGCTGAAACTAATGTTTCTCTAGATATTTTTTTACCCAGAAATTGAAGTAACAATTTAATACACAGAATAAATACAGAAAGAAATGGCTTGTAGTGTCGGATAGACAAGCATTTTGCATAAAGCATTTCTAACCTTCTGAACTCTGTAACCTCATCTGATTCAGATTTATTTTTTGAAAGGCTATGTTTAAATCCAGAAATAATCTCAACTCTATTTGATAAGCCAAGTTTTCTTAAGCGTTTAAAAAACGTCGTATCAATACCATAAAACGCGAATCTACTATCAAAAACATCTCCGTAATAATTTTCTATCTTATTTGCTATTTCTTTATTAAGGCACAAGCCACTCCCAATAGCTGTTATCGTATCGGTATTTTTAAATGTTCCGGAATAAATCCTGCCTCTTAACTTTGGACTATAATGTTTGTGTGTTTGATCACAGAATATAATTGGCAATGATATATCTAATTTAGATTGGAATAATGAGTATAAATAGTTATCATTTAACAATGAATCATCATCAAAAATTACATATCGTTCTGTTTGCTCATTGCATATTGTTCTATTATATATTTCTGATAGTGAAATGTTATCTAGTGTCTCAATAAGTTTTACTGTATTAAATTTATCCATGAAATTCATTGAGTTTAGATCTAAGGAAACGAGTCCATTATTCCATATTAACAAGCTAACACATTTTAAATCTAATTTTGAATTTAGCAATGATGCGATTGTCAATGACTCACTTAATTGTTTATTATACATGACAATTAGAAAGGTATAATTCAAAGTATTTCCTTTATTTAATTTTTTTGCCAGGTCTATATCTTTCATCAATTCCTATTTTTGATTTCCCTAAAACAGACGCCATTAGCGCTCTAAATATCATAGTCCTTTCGGTTGTAGATCGTCCTTTTTTAAAGGATCTAAAAAATTTTTTCTGAAATAAATATATATATGTTAAAAAATGATGCTTTTTATACATCATCAACTCATTTCTTATTCCGTAATATTTTTTCCAAGAAAAAACATTACTCTCATCGATATCATGTACAACTTTAATACTTGGATCACAAATTATTTTGTATTTTTTTGATATCCGCATACTATGTTCTGTATCATCAAACCAAATAAAGTAGTCCTTTTCTGTTAAACCAACATCCAGCAATGCACTTTTTGATATTATTGCACCTACATAAGAAAACAAATTAAGTTCAAATAATCCATTTTCATATTCTGAAGATTCGATACATTGATACTTTTTAACCAATCCTTTAGATTTAGTTTGACGGCGGCGATGTTTAACATCGATAAATCCATTATTTATTACAGAGCCACAAACAGCACCAAGATTATTATTTGAAAATTCTTTATAAGAATTAATATTCCTTGAAAAAATTTCTAGCGCCCTTTCATCAGGAAAAGCATCATCATCAGATAACCAAATCCAGTTTTCATGCTGGCTTGTTGCATGCAATAAACCAGCATGAAAACCACCACTTCCACCTGTATTTACGCTTAAATTTAAAATGTCTTTAATAAAAGAGGTGGGTATATTTTTCCATTCATCTAAGAACTCATATGTACCATCTGTTGATGCATTATTAACAACGACTAATCGCTTAGGTTGATATGTTTGATTCTCAAAACACTTTAAAGCTTTTTTTAAAAAAGCCATTCTATTATAAGTAACAATAACACAAGTGATGTCAATCATTCTCTAGTACTCGATTTATTTTGTCTAATGCTGAAGATATAACCTGATGCATATCGTAATACTTATACTCAGCCAATCTACCACCAAATATCACATGTTCATTATGAGCCAATTCTTTATACCTTTCATACAATTTATTATTTTTTTCGTCGTTAATAGGATAATAAGCCTCGTCACCAATACTCCATTCAGATGGATATTCATGAGTTAAAACTGTATGTGGTACGTTAACAAAATCGAAATGTTTATGCTCAATTACCCTAGTATATGGAACATCTGCTTTTGTATAGTTTATTACAGCATTCCCTTGGAAATTATCAACCTGATGACATGAATGTTTAAAACATAGAGAACGATAATCTAATGCACCATAACAATATTTAAAATATTCATCTATAGACCCTGTATAAATAATTTTTTTAGCCAAGCAATTAAAAAAATCTCTATCTGATAGGTAATCAGAATTTAGTCTAACATCAACACCAACAAGCATTTTTTCAATTAATGATGTATAACCGCCTATTGGGATTCCTTGATATTTATCAGAAAAATAACTATTATCAAATGTAAATCTGACTGGAAGTCGTTTTATTATAAATGGTGGAAGTCCAGTTGCCGATCTCCCCCATTGCTTTTCTGTATAACCTTTAATTAAAATTTTATATATATCGCTCCCAACCAAAGCTATTGCTTGCTCTTCTAAATTAGTTGGATTTTTACCTGCCATACCTTCACATTGTGAAGAAATTTTAGCTTTTGCCTCTTCTGGAGTTTTAACCCCCCACAGTTGATAAAAAGTATTCATGTTAAAAGGAAGGTTGTATAATTTGCCTTCATAATTAGCAAGTGGCGAATTGATAAATCTGTTAAATTCAACAAATGAATTTACATAATCCCAAATATACTTTTCATTAGTATGAAATATATGCGCGCCATATTTATGAACATGAATCCCATCATTATTTTCTGTATAAACGTTTCCACCTATATGATTGCGTTTCTCTATAACCAATACTCGCTTACCGGCTTTATTTAACTCATGCGCACAAACAGAGCCGAACAATCCAGATCCGACAATTAGATAATCATACATATTTTACACCATTTAAATTATCAAAAATCACTTATTCATAAAAATATGATTTTATTTCTAATCAGGCCAAACAAAACTCACACATCTAATCGACTATCATGCTTGACTTAAATAAATATGCAAATGCAAATTTCAATCTATTGAACACATGCAGTTTTGCCTGCGTTAACTATATTAATTTCTCATATAAAAAATTACGGTATTTTACATCGTGGAATTTATCATAAGAAAGACATTTTTTTATTTTGTTTTGTTTAAAAAATAAAGGTAGCTTTTTTAAGTGTGTATCTATCCAAATTATTTTACCATCCTCATCAACAAGAAAATTATCCAGATGAATATCCCGAGGAACATAGCCAATTTTTATAATCAAAGACAAATCAATTGCTATTTGTTCCAACATTAAACCCCGGCCCTCTTCATTACTATTTATAAAAAATTCCTTGCCAGATTTAACATTTTCAATATATTTCATGACAAGATATGAACTATGCTTACAGCAAGGATTAATTGATATTCCAGCGTCGATATACTCAACAGTTCTAATTGAATTCTGACATAATACTTTATTTGCTCGCCATTCTTTTAGCGCTGATGCTTTCCTTAAAACTCTACATTCTAATAAATCCCTAAACAACCATCCAATAAAATTATTTTTCATCGAAAATTTATTAGGGTATATTTTGCAGATCAAATCTTTTTCTACCCTAAAAAACGGATTTGAACTCCTTTTTTCTAATTTCTCACAAAGAGCATCTTTATAAAAAATATAATTATTTTTTTTACCTCTTGAGGCATTTGATAAAAACAAATCCCTATCACCATTCACGTCAATTAAATTTATTTTCATAAATAAAACCTCTTTGCTGTACTAAATATACACCATAACTTAATAGACGAATTTGCTAATTTCTTAGGTTTGTTTTTTTCAAATAAGACTGTACCTGTGCTTTATAATCAGATTGATAAGAAAATTTGGTGCTATCTGCCGCAGCAATTAAATTAACCATAATAAAGAATATTGTTACAAAAACAAACCCACGTCTAACTAATTTATTATTAGGTTTGATTTTAGTTGCATTAGAAAAACAAATAAGGATTGGAAATAATGTATAAGGGAAAATCAACATTAAGTGCCAGTAATTAAATATTATTGGCGAAAGCGCTGCACTCACTAACACTGCCAACATAGCAGCAACCGTATATAATCTCAGCCAAGTTTGCCCATCAATCGCCTGCGTATCATAGCGAAAAAATCTTGGTTTTATTTCCCGTAATAAAAGCCAATTAGCCCATGCTGAAATTAATACTGAAAAACCACCAGTAACATAAATTACGATCCGCCACAGCCAAGTAGCGATGAATTGTAAATTTTCATACCCTGAAAGCCAAATAAAATGCGTATCATTAACCAATTTGCTAGAAAATAGCCACGATCCGTAACGAAGCCAGTAAAGCATAGATTTTAAGACCGGGTAAACATGCACCAAACCCCAACCGATATAACGCTTCCGTGCATCTGGGTCAATGTTTTGCGTAATTTCAGAGTTAGACATTACCTCCATAAAATATGGGATAAGTGACAAAAATACTATCAAAAGCCCTGCAAAAAAACCTTTCCAACTAACGTAAATGGCACGACGCCAAAATAAATAAATGGAAATAACACACAGTAATGGCCATGAGTAATGTAATTGCATTGCCATGCCGACAGACAAGACATGAATAATCATATGCCAAAAAGAAACTTTCTCTCGCATATGCCAAGCAGACCAGCAATGCATAGCAGAAAACAAAAACAAATAAGACGGATTATAAATTAAACTTTCATATTGAAACCATGGATTTAACCAGCACAAGACCAAAAAAACAACTCTTATTTTATCATTGAAAATGTTTTTTATTATTTCGTCAAATAGTAAAAAACCAACTAAACGCATAAAAAACAATAAAAACATTGGTGCATATGGAGAGTCCCACATTAGAATTGGCACACCAACAAGTAAAGCAGAAAGACTTCCCGGTACATTACCTACTGCACTGGCCGCATTGCCATAGCTAAGCCAAACTCCTTGATAGGCACCAAGGTAACCCTTATAGAGCATTTGCAACTGATCACCCGCAACTATCTGCGACGTGAAAAATAGCAAGGATATCAATCCGCCTGCGAACATTAACCCAAGCCTTAGCATTAGCATTTCTTTAATCCCCACTTTTAATTTTCATTAATTATTAATTGGTAAAATACCTCATCCAATCAAGCCAAGCCTTTCCCTTTGAAGGTTTCATATTGACGTGACAAGATCAGGTCTTTCATTTTAAGTCTAATTTAATTTAATTTTTAAATTAAATTAACCAAGACTTTGTTTGTTTTAAATTTTACCTTCATAATCTGGCTCTGATGATTTCACCCAATTTATATGGTTAAACTTAAACAACTCCACGCCAGTGTTAAAATTTAAATCAATCCATTGACTTAGTTAAAAAACATTATAGCGCTGGATAATCAAATCTAAGTTTCAGTTAATAGCAGGAAGTTGCAGCACTATTTTATGGTGCTGTATTATCTGACGAAAAGATACGCTCGTTGCTGCCCAATCAATCACATCAACACGCCAAGGCAAATCTGATTGTGCAAAAGCATCGGTGATCCCTGCATATACCGCAAGCGACAATGGCTTCTGGGTGATGATGGCTAAATCT
>JBOFMA010000007.1:0-1273 GCA_051658125.1 Aeromonas sp. | reverse complement strand
AAGCAGCACATTGCCGCAGAAATTCGCTATTTGGCCCTCGCGGCCACGCGCGATGAGCCCACCAGCAAGCAGATTGACCATTTGTGGCCGGTGCAAAACGTGACCCTGCTGCCGCGTCGCGCCATCAGCGCCGCGCAGGCGGGTAAAGCGTCAGACTCTAGCGAGCCTTACTACTTGTTTGAGCTGGGGCGCCCACTGCGTTTGCAGTGCAGTGTGACCCATGTGCCGCATCGGCCACTGCGCAACTCGATGAAACTCACCACCTTAACCCGCTTAGAACAAGCCGAGCGCTTCGCCGCCCTAGAGCCGGTGTATACCGCGGCGCTGCATACAGCAGAGGCCTAAAAAAAAGCGAAGCCACAGGGCTTCGCTTAAGGTGAAAGGGTCAGTGCATTAGCTTGGGCTGAGCAGCCATTCAGTGACCCGCAAGGCGACCACCAGTTTATCTTCCAGTGCAAAGCGCTCTTCGAGCAGGCTACCCAGTTGGCTAAGATCCGCGTCAAGTTCCAGCAGTTGGGCTTCGTCTGGCGCGCTGTATTTGTCGTTAAATTCGAGCACAAAGGCGGTACTGCGCTCGATATGCGGGTAGATCTGCTTGGCTAACATTTGCTGATCGCCACTGGCTTGCTCAAAGGCGGCGGCAATGTGCTGATAAATTTCAAAATGGCCGGCGCTAACATAGTCCATCAGCTGATCGCAAAAACTTTGCAAATCGAGCAGGCTCGGCAGCGGGCGGGACTTGTGGCGCTGATTCGGCGTGCCGACCAGTTGCATGTAATCAATCAATACTTTTTGCCGTGCGCTAAGCCAATCGTCGATGGCTTGGTGCTTGCCGACCAGCGCCGCTGGGCGTGGTTCTTGCGCGTGTAACATAGATCCTCCCTCGCCCAGCCAGACGGCCGTGGCCTTAATCATTCCAATGGCAAACCCCTCGCCGATCTCTCCTATAACTAGGGAAAATAATGGCCAGCGTCAACTGTTTAACATCTAAGCAACACAAACTTTGCCCATTGGCGCCGCGCAAGTGCGCATTATTTATCCGTGAACTGCTGCTATTGTGCGCAGGCGCACCTATTTCGCTATCAGGGCGCAAATTTCGCGCCAGAAATGGCGCGCAATGCTTTGCATGGCCCGTGTTTTTGCATACAGTTACGCAGTTAATTATTCACTAATAAGGAAACGCCATGAACAAAGCGCAACTGATCGATGCGATGGCTGAACGCGCGGATATCACCAAAGCACAAGCCAAAGCCGCGCTCGAAGCCATGACCAC
>JBOFMA010000006.1:0-3750 GCA_051658125.1 Aeromonas sp. | reverse complement strand
CGGCGCGTGTTAGTGCGCGCGGCTAAAAATTGATGAATGAGATAACCTTCCGAGCCCATCAGTTCCACGCCGTCATAGCCGGCGCGCTGCGCCAAATAAGCGCTGTGGGCAAAATCGCTGATGCAAGCGCGAATTTGCGTCTCGCTCATGGTCCACGGTGTAAACGGGCTGATCGGCGCTTTAAGGCCGCTGGGCGCTTGCGCCAACGGATGCATGGCATAACGGCCGGCGTGCAGCAGTTGCAGGGCGATTTTGCCGCCGGCGCGGTGCACAGCGGCGGTGACGCGGCGATGGCGCGCCAACTGGCAACGCCAACTGAGCTGGCTGCTGTGCGCGGTTAAGCGCCCCCGCCAGTTCGGTGCTACGCCGCCGGTGATAATTAAGCCCACGCCGGCCGCCGCGCGCTCGGCATAAAACGCGGCTAACGCGCGGCCACCATCGCGGCGCTCTTCTAGGCCGGTATGTATCGCGCCCATCACCACGCGGTTACGCAGCGTCAGGCCGGCGACACTCAACGGGGCGAGCAAATGAGGAAAGGGCGCGTGATGCAGATCGTGGGACATAGCAGCCTCCAGCTAAGGTTAACTTTTTTGTTAACGTGCCAAAGACAAAAAAGCCACTGTTTTTTACCCAGTGGCGTGGATTAACATCTGGCCGCGGTTACGCGTGCGTGGGCGTTTGCAGCGGCAAATAGTCACATTCAATCGCCTGTTGCCGCGCGGCGCTTAACCCATCCCAATCCAAAATATGCACGATGATCGGGATATCGCAGGCCAGCAGCGCCTCTTTGAGCGCACTTAAGCGCAGCGGGTCATAGCGCCCTGGTGTAAAGCGAGCGACTAGATTCAAGTCGCTGCCGGCGTGGTGCGTGCCTTTAACCCGCGAGCCATAGGCCCATACCTGCGCGCTGGGAATATGCTGGGCCAACAACTGGCGCAATTGCTGCTGGTCACCTGCGGCCAGATGCAAAGTGGCATGGGCGGCGCGCTTATCCATGGGCGCGCACTCGGCGGATAAACCGCGGAGCATGTCCGACACAATGGAGCCACCGACAAGAGACCCGCCAACACCTATCGACATAGGCAACACAGCACAACCAGTAGCAGTACGCACGCAACATTATCTCCACTATTTTTAGCCGCGCTAAGTTAGCGCCGCGAGCCATTTTGTCTGCGCCCCCACGTCTTGGCCGGGAGCGTACTTATCCATGGCCGCCAGCATACTACAGCGCCAAAGGCGCCTCGATACTGGGCAAAAAAACATGTAGCGTTTTCAAGCACATAGCCTCAACCGGCCAGACTTAAGCGCTTGGCTAGCCCGGAAAAACGTTCGGTTTTTTTGCGCACCGCCAAGGCCAACAACTCGGGATCGCCATACACATCCAACTGCTGCTTGGCGCGGGTGATGCCGGTGTACACCAATTCGCGGGTCAACAGCGGACTGGGGCTATCAGGCAGCACCAGCACAGTGTGAGCAAATTCCGAGCCTTGGGATTTGTGAATGGTCATCGCATACACGGTGTCATGCGGCGGCAAACGACTCGGCAGCAGCGCGCGCATCTGCCCGTCGGGCTGCTCAAACCACACTTTTAAGCGGCCATCGCTATCGGGCAGGCACAAGCCCATGTCGCCGTTATACAGCCCCAAGCCGTGGTCGTTTTGCACAATCATCACCGGCCGGCCGATATACCAATCGCCTTTGCCAATAATTAACCCCACCTCGCGCAGGGCGGCCTCCACCCGCAGGTTCAAGCCACTGACGCCAAATGACCCGTCACGCAAAGCGCACAGCAATTGAAACGCATTAAACGCCTGCCACACCGCCGCGGGCGCCGCGCCAGAGGCCGCCGCACTTAAATAAGGCCGATAACCGGTCACGCTTTGCGCAATTAATTGCGCGTAGCTAGCGCTCGACCAGGCATGTAGGGCGATGTCGGCAAAACCTTGCGCCCACACCGCGGCCACTTCACTGCTGCGGCCGCGATTGCATGCCCGCGCCAACTGGCCAATGCCCGAATAGCGGTCAAAGCGCCAACTTTTGCTCAGCATGCACAAGCTATCGCGGATCGACGCGCCGTGGGCGCGGCTAGTTAAGCGATAACCGGTTTGCGCCACCAGCCACTGGGCATGGCGCTCGCTCATGCCTTGGGCGCTAAAGCGGCAAATATCACCCAGCACCGCGCCGGCTTCCACCGAGGCCAACTGATCTTTGTCGCCGAGCAAAATTAAGCGCGCGTGGGCGGGCAAGGCCTCCAGTAGACGTGCCATCAGCGGTAAATCAACCATCGAGGCTTCATCCACTACCAGCAAATCAAGGTGCAGCGGGTTGCCCGCGTGGTGGCGAAATTGGCTGCGGCCGGGGATCACACCAAGCAAGCGGTGCACTGTGCCCGCTTGGGTCGGAATCGCTTCAACCCACGCCGGCGGCAGATCCAAGCCCTGCAAGGCGCGGCCAATACTTTCGCTTAAACGCGCCGCCGCTTTGCCCGTTGGCGCCACCAAGCGAATAGTGGGCGCTTTGCCGGCGTTTAAGCCCAGCTCGACCAAAATCGCCAATAACTTAGCCACTGTGGTGGTTTTGCCCGTGCCAGGGCCGCCAGAAATCACCGCAAAGCGCCGCGCCGCGGCGGTCGCCGCCGCCAACAACTGGCCATTGACGCACAACGCGGTGGGGATCAGCTCATCGAGCACCTGCAAATCGCTGGCGGTTTGCGCCCGCATCAGCAGCGCCGTCACCTCATGCCACGGCACCTCATCGCCCCACACCACATCTAAGTATTTTTCACAAAACGGCGCGGCATTAAAGCCGTCAGCTAAGCGCGCACTTAATAACGCGCTAAACATCAGGCCGTAATCGCGGGCAAACAGACGCGTTAACGCCGGCCCAATCGGTGGCAGCGCCGGCAGCGGTTGGCTTAGCGCGATTAAATGCGCCGCCACTTGCTGCTCAAATTGATGGTAACGGGTTAAATACAAACGCTGCTGCCATAAACTTAATGGCGCATAGGGCGTGGCGGCTTCACCAGCGGCGGCCACCAGCGGTGAAGCGGCGCACAGCGCCGGCCAGTCATCAAGGGGCGCCATATCGGCAAGCAGCGCGCCGCTTTGCTCGGCATCTAGGCCAAACGGGCGCAAGCGACCGGCGATAAGATCGCCGAGCGGCAAACAGACATGGCCGCGGCCCAACTCATAACTGGTCAAGGCGCACAGCAATACCACTTCGTCGCCGGCGCCTAAATCGGCGAGCAATTTGGCCAGTTGGTAATCTAGCTGGCGGATACGCTCCGCGCTGGCCAGCGCCTGCAGGCGGGCAATTATCAAGGCGCTCATAGCATCTCCTGCGGATCAGAAGTGAAGGCGGCCGACGTGGCATCGCCGTGGGCAAACAGGGCATCGAGCCCCGCGACCAGCGCGTGACTCGGGCGGGTATAAAACACGCCGTGCTCGGGCATGCCGCGCAAAAACAGATAAAACACGCCGCCAAAGTGGCGCGCAAAGTCATAATCGGCCAAGCGCGCTTTAAGCAAGCGGTGCAGCGCCAAGCTATACAACTGGTATTGCAAGTCATAGCGGTGCT
The DNA here is from genome assembly GCA_051658125.1 of Aeromonas sp. Taxonomy (GTDB): domain Bacteria; phylum Pseudomonadota; class Gammaproteobacteria; order Enterobacterales; family Aeromonadaceae; genus Aeromonas. The sequence continues at coordinate 174 of JBOFMA010000006.1, read as the reverse complement.
CGGCCATCGCGCGGGTGAGCGCTTCGCCGCGATAATCGGCCGCCGTCATGCCCAAATGATTTGATTTGTAATCCAGCACATACCAACGCCCTTGCCACTCAAACACCAAGTCGATAAAGCCTTTGAGCATGCCTTGCACCGCGCTAAAACTCAGCGCCGGACACGTGGCCGACA
>JBOFMA010000005.1:0-2480 GCA_051658125.1 Aeromonas sp. | reverse complement strand
GCCGTTGAGTTCTTAAACTGTTACAGCAACGATCAGCACGGTGGCAACTCGCCTTGTGCGCCGCAGCTGCGCGAAAAGTTAGTTAACCATGGTTTCTTGCATGCCAATGGTGAGCTCAACCCAAGCTATCCACTCAACTACCAAGAAAAGCCGTTAACCCGCATCATGCTCGGCCGCGCTTATTGGGATCTGGACATCACTGCCGATACCACCGGCTATCCAGGTCGCCCTACCGCTACCGCCACCAATGCGAGCGTGACGTTATCGACCTACCGTAATCCGGTGACCGGTACGGCGGGCACCATGCAATCGACGGGCTTGTGGGCGCCACAACATGGCCAAGTGACCCTAACCGGTGGTGAGCCGGCGAGCATCACGGTGGCCTTGGTTGATGATCTGACCGGTCGCACGCAGCATGAAGTAGCGCTCAAACGCCCAGCACGGGTAGAAAAGCACTTTAAACACGATGGCAGCAGCACGACCTTTGCTGTGCCGTTTGGTGGCTTGATCTATGTGACGCCGCAAGACAGCAGCGACTTACAGGGCAACACCACCTACGCCTTTAGTGGCGTGCATAAAGCGTCGTGGTGGAAGGATGGCGCTTGGCAGCATCCGCTTAACCTCGATGTGCCGTTAGCTGAAGTCGATTCTGGGCAAGTGATCTACACCACCCCGGTGAATAATGTGACCGGCGCGGATGTTGCTGATTTTGTCACCAAGATGAATCGCTTTGCCGAAGGCGCCAGCGATTTTTATGGCCGCGATGAAACCGCTGCTTCAGGCACTCATCGTCGCTTTACTGGCGCACATTTGCCCGGCCACAGTCATCGCTTTGTCAACGACGTGCAGATCAGTATCGGTGCCGCCCACTCGGGGTATCCGGTGCAAAGTTCCGGCTACCGCCCGAGCGCGACCACTATCCCCACCGCGCCGGATAACGACTGGTTGCTGTGGCATGAAATTGGTCACAACTTAGCTAGTGCGCCGCTAAACGTGGCCGGTGCGACGGAAGTGGCCAACAACGTGCTGGCGCTGTATATGCAGGAACTGCGTCCGGCGCCAAACGACAAGATGGCGCGCATTGAACTCGACATTCAAAAAGCGCCGACGTTGCTACAAAACAACGCCGGCCATGTGTGGAGTGAAGGCGATGCCGGCGTGCGTTTGGTGATGTTTGGTCAGCTAAAACTGTGGGCCGAGCAGCAGTTTGACTTAAGCCGTTGGTATGACGCCGGTCAAGTGCCGAGCGTGTTTGGCGAGGATCAAGGGTGGAACTTCTACCAACTGATGCACCGTAAAGCTCGTGGCGATAACGTCGGCGCTAGCAGTAAGAACTACTGTGCCGCGGAGCCGGGCTTAAGCGATGGAGATCGCTTGATGCTGTGTGCTTCCTACGTTAGTGGCTACGATCTGTCGAGCTTCTTTAGTGCGTGGAATCCAGGTGAAACCAAGGTGGCCTATCCTTCTGGCGATGTGAGCTACAGCGGCGGTATTACCGCAGCTGGTTTGAGCACACTGGCGAGCTTGAACTTGCCTGAGCCGGCGCAAAAGCCCGAGGCGATTGCTAGCCTGTAAGGCGCACCAGCACGCGGTTTTATTCGCGTTAAGAAAAAGCCCAGCATCTGCTGGGCTTTTTTTATGGGTGTCCGCTCGGCGGGGCGGTTGGCCTCTTGCGCTTAGCGTAGGGCAAACTGCCAGCGGTAGTGGCCGGTGCCCAGCCAGTATTCAGGGCGCACGCTTTGGCTCCATGAGTCGTCACCGCCAATGCCCATGTGGAAGCCATCTAAGCACAAATAGCGGCCGCCTTGGGCGATGAGATCGGTTTGGTGCTGCGCGCTAGCCAGTTGCGCTTGGCTAAAGCGGCTGAAACTAAAGTGGAACTGGCCGCTCACCTCCAACGCGCCAACGCTGAGCTGGCGGCAATCGCAGCGCAGGCCGTTGTCGGTCGGGAAGATATACGGCGTGTGTAGCGCGTCGATATCGAGTGACCACTGCCCCAGATCGGCACTTAAGCGGCGGTCGGGGTAGTTTTCATGTGGGCCACGGCCAAACCACTCGGCGTGGTTGGCTTCTTCTTGCAAACACAAGAGCGCGCCAATACGCGGCAGTGACGGCACGCTAGCGGCCACCTCGACACTCACCTCAACGCACATCTGGCCATCGGCGCCAAAGCGGTGCTGCCACTGGCTGCGAATGATTAACTGCTCGCCAACAAAATAGCCGTGGCTGGCCAATACGCTGCCGCGGGTGGCGTCTACGTCTAGCCGCAAGCAGCGATGACTTAAATCGTTCACTCCAGCAGCTTGCCAGCGCGCAATCCACGCATTCGGGTCGGCGTGATCAGCTTCACTGGTGCCAATGTCGTTATCCAGCGGCGCGCGGTAGAAGTGATCGGCCAAAGGCGCCATCAGCTGCTCTTGACCGGCTTTTTGCAGGCTAACGATGCGGCCGCTGGTGAGGTCCAGCTGCCATGTGGCGTG
>JBOFMA010000004.1:0-2059 GCA_051658125.1 Aeromonas sp. | reverse complement strand
CCAAATAACTGCCCCGCTTTACGCGGCAATTCCAAGTGACTCAATGGCGTCATAGCGGCTCCTTGCTTGTGGTGCTGTCGTTTATTTCACCCTAGCGAGCCGCTGCCGCCAATTCTTTGATCCCACCCGCACTTTGGCCAAAAAAGATTAAAAAAAAGCGCCCACCTCACGGTGCGCGCTTTAACGTAGATTTTTACGACTTACTGCAGATCCGTGGCGCCATACAACGCATTTTTGCGCCCAAGCATCTGACCGCCGTCACGGGTGAGCGGGGTCCAACCAATGGTGCCCTTAGCCGTGGTCGGTTTTACCAGCATTAAGTCAAACGGAATGCTGACGTAAATGCCCTTGGTAAAGCTGCCTTCACCGTACTCTTCCGCCGAGACATCGGTAAAGGTCGCATAACCACCGAGCACAATGCCAGAGGCAAAGCGCTTAGAGAAATCCAGCGTAGTGCCGACATCACCGGCCAAATACCGACCGACGGAAACCTTCGCCGTCACGTTATCTAACCACGGCAACTGCCAGTGGCCGGTCACATGCCCCGTGGCGACATCATAATCAGCCATTTTTAAGTGATTAGTCCAATCACGCTGGCGCACCCAGTTCATATCGGCACTGAACGCCCAGTTTTTCCCTGCGGGACGATACAACACTTCGCCCCCCACGCCGGCGTACATCATCTCTAAATAGCCGCCATAGGCTTGTGCAAACCACTCCGGACTTAACTGCTCGGTGTGCGTCAGTTGCAAGTTATTTAACAGCACCGGTGAAGAATCGACATATTCACGGATCCAAGTACGCACGCGCGGCAAGGCGGCGCCATCGGCAGGTGGCGTTTTGTAGGTAAATTTATTGTAGTTATCGAATAAATTCACATACACAGTGCTGCTAAGCGCCGTTTCTGAGCTCAATTGCCAGCCCATATTGGCATTTGCCCCAATCTGGTACAGATAAAAATCCTCGGGGCCGCCTATGGATTGGCGCAAATCTGGATCGAGCGCAAAGCTAAAGCGCTTTTTGGCGGCTTGCCACACCGGATCAGCCTGCATTTGCGTAAGATCGGGCAACTCGGTTAAGGCGTGGCTATCGATGCGTGCCACCTGCTCTTGCCCCAGCACCTGCGGACTGTGCGCGGCACGCACCGAGGCCAAATCCATCACGCTTTCTTGCAACAGAAATTCGCCTTTGCGCTCCAGCAATGTCACCTGCTCCACGGCCAGTGGCAAGGCATTGGCCGCTAGCACGCTCGCACGGGTATAGGCTTCACGGCGATCGCGATACTTACCTTGCTTGGCCAGCACCATCACCCGTGGCGTTTCTTGCGTTTGATTTAAATAAATGTCTGCCTGCTGCCAGCCGGCATTCGTGGCCAAGTCGTTAGACAGATCTGCCCACGCCACCGCGCCCAGCGTGGTTGGCACCTGCGCCGGTTGATAGCTGGCTTGGGCCACATCTAAGTGCGCGGGACTTAACTCATTGAAGTTGGTGCGAAAAGTCGCGCCCCACATCAGGGTGTTACCGCGCTGCCAGCTCAGTTGTGTTTCTAAGTTATCGTTTACGCGATACACAGCACCAAAATTCCATGCCGAGTCGTGCGCCAAGGCGCCGTAACCGGCGGCAAATTCGCGGCTGTAATCATTACCGTCATATTCGAGCTTTAGCCGCAACGGCCGCCACGGCGTTTGATACTCCACACCACCAAACCAAGCGGCGGGGCCATGGAACATTTTACCTAGCTCAAACTTGCCGCCGTTACCGGACACGCTATCGTCGCGCACACACCAGCTATCGCTTACCTCACAAAATGGGTTAGTGGCGGAGCCGCTTTGCCCCATATTGCCCCACGCCATGCCCAAGCTGAAATCGACGTTTTTATAGCGCTTGCTCGCTACCACATATTCGCTATCAAATAAGCCAGTGCCCATCATATCGCGCACGCCCACCGCTAGTTGCGGCCGGTAAGCTGACTCGGCAAGCAAGCGCAGCTTGGCATCAAAGCCCTTGTCTTTATAGCTTTGCTTACCACTAAACGCCTCATTGCCGCTATACAGCTGCG
>JBOFMA010000003.1:0-5963 GCA_051658125.1 Aeromonas sp. | reverse complement strand
CCAGCCACGCCACCTCCGACCACCGCCAAGCGCTTGGGCGCCGTTGTGGCGCGGATCACTAGCTCCGTTTCGCGGCAGGCCAAGGGGTTGACCAAACACGACACGGGCCGCTGCAACAGCGCTTGATCTAAACACGCCTGATTGCAGCCAATACACGGATTAATCTCACCCGCCTTGCCACTGGCCGCTTTGGCCACCCAATAAGGGTCAGCTAACAGCGGTCGCGCTAAAGCCACCAGATCTGCGCGCTGCTCGGCCAAAATCGATTCGGCCAGCGCCGGCGTATTAATCCGATTAGCCGCGATCACTGGAATGGCCAGATGGGCTTTGAGCTTGGCACTGGCCCAAGCAAAGGCGCCGTGCGGCACACAATGGGCAATAGTGGGAATGCGCGCTTCGTGCCAACCAATGCCACTGCTGATGATGTTCACGCCCGCCGCTTGCAACGCTTTGGCCTGCAGCAAGGTTTCGTTAAAGCGGGCGCCGCGCTCGACTAAATCCAGCAGCGAGAGGCGAAAAATCAGCAAAAAATCGCGCCCGACCCGCGCGCGCACGGCTTTGACCACTTCAATGGCAAAGCGCAGGCGTACCGCCGCGCTGCCGCCCCAATAGTCACGGCGCGTGTTAGTGCGCGCGGCTAAAAATTGATGAATGAGATAACCTTCCGAGCCCATCAGTTCCACGCCGTCATAGCCGGCGCGCTGCGCCAAATAAGCGCTGTGGGCAAAATCGCTGATGCAGGCGCGGATTTGCGCCTCGCTCATGCTCCACGGCGTAAACGGGCTGATCGGCGCTTTAAGGCCGCTGGGCGCTTGCGCCAATGGATGCATAGCATAGCGGCCGGCGTGCAGTAGTTGCAGGGCGATTTTACCGCCGGCGCGGTGCACGGCGGCGGTGACGCGGCGATGGCGCGCCAGTTGGCAGCGCCAACTGAGTTGGCCGCTGCGCGCGGTTAAGCGCCCCCGCCAGTTCGGCGCTATGCCGCCGGTGATAATTAAGCCCACGCCGGCCGCGGCGCGCTCGGCATAAAACGCGGCTAATGCGCGGCCACCATCGCGGCGCTCTTCTAGGCCGGTGTGCATCGCGCCCATCACCACGCGGTTATGCAGCGTAAGGCCGGCCACGCTCAGCGGAGCGAGCAAATGCGGAAAGGGCGCGTGATGCAGATCGTGGGACATAACAGCCTCCAGCTAAGGTTAACTTTTTTGTTAACGCGCCAAAGACAAAAAAGCCACTGTTTTTTACCCAGTGGCGTGGATTAACGGCTGGCCGCAGTTACGCGTGCGTGGGCGTTTGCAGCGGCAAATAGTCACACTCAATCGCCTGTTGCCGCGCGGAGCTTAACCCATCCCAATCCAAAATATGCACGATGATCGGGATGTCGCAGGCCAGCAGCGCCTCTTTGAGCGCGCTTAAGCGCAGCGGGTCATAGCACCCTTGTGCAAAGCGGGCGACTAGATTCAAGTCGCTGCCGGCGTGGTGCGAGCCTTTAACCCGCGAGCCATAGGCCCACACCTGCGCGCTGGGAATATGCTGGGCCAACAACTGGCGCAATTGCTGCTGGTCACCTGCGGCCAGATGCAAAGTGGCATGGGCGGCGCGCTTATCCATGGGCGCGCACTCGGCGGATAAACCGCGGAGCATGTCCAACACAATGGAGCCACCGACAAGAGACCCGCCAACACCTATCGACATAGGCAAAACAGCACAACCAGTAGCAGTACGCACGCAACATTATCTCCACTATTTTTAGCCGCGCTAAGTGAGCGCCGCGAGCCATTTTGTCTGCGCCCCAAGTCTTGGACGGGGCGCACTTATCCATGGCCGCCAGCATACTACAGCGCCAAAGGCGCCTCGATACTGGGCAAAAAAACATGTAGCGTTTTCAAGCACATAGCCTCAACCGGCCAGACTTAAGCGCTTGGCAAGCCCGGAAAAACGTGCGGTTTTTTTGCGCACCGCCAAGGCTAATAACTCGGGATCGCCATACACATCCAACTGCTGCTTGGCGCGGGTGATGCCGGTATACACCAATTCGCGGGTCAATAGCGGACTAGGGCTATCGGGCAACACCAGCACAGTGTGCGCAAATTCCGAGCCTTGGGATTTGTGAATGGTCATCGCATACACTGTGTCATGCGGCGGTAAACGGCTCGGCAGCAGCGCGCGCATCTGCCCGTCGGGCTGCTCAAACCACACTTTTAAGCGGCCATCGCTATCGGGCAGGCACAGGCCCATATCACCGTTATACAGCCCCAGACCGTGGTCGTTTTGCACAATCATCACCGGTCGGCCGAGATACCAATCGCCTTTGCCAATAATTAAGCCGGCCTCGCGCAGCGCCGCCTCCACCCGCTGATTCAGACCGCTGACGCCAAAGGGCCCGTCGCGCAAAGCGCACAGCAATTGAAAAGCATTGAACGCCTGCCACACCGCTGCGGGCGCCGCGCCAGAGGCCGCCGCGCGCAAATAAGGCTGATAACCGGTCACGCTTTGCGCGATCAATTGCGCATAAATCTCACTCGACCACGCATGCAGGGCGATGTCAGCAAAACCCTGCGCCCACACCGCAGCGACTTCGCTGCTGCGGCCGCGATTGCACGCCCGTGCCAACTGGCCAATGCCCGAATAGCGGTCAAAGCGCCAACTTTTGCTCAGCATGCACAAGCTATCGCGGATCGATGCGCCGTGGGCGCGGCTGGTTAAGCGATAACCGGTTTGTGCCACCAGCCATTGTGCGTGGCGCTCGCTCATGCCTTGGGCGCTAAAGCGGCAAATATCACCCAACACAGCGCCCGCTTCCACTGAGGCCAATTGATCTTTGTCGCCGAGCAAAATTAAGCGCGCGTGGGCGGGCAAGGCCTCCAGCAGACGCGCCATCAGTGGTAAATCGACCATCGAGGCTTCATCTACCACCAGTAAATCAAGGTGCAGCGGGTTGCCCGCGTGGTGGCGAAATTGGCTGCGACCGGGGATCACGCCAAGCAAGCGGTGCACTGTGCCCGCTTGGGTGGGGATAGCTTCAACCCACGTCGGTGGCAGATCCAAGCCTTGCAAGGCGCGGCCAATACTTTCGCTTAAACGCGCCGCCGCTTTGCCGGTGGGCGCCACTAAGCGAATGGTCGGCGCTTTGCCGGCGTTTAAGCCCAGCTCGACCAAAATGGCCAATAACTTAGCCACCGTGGTGGTTTTGCCCGTACCAGGGCCGCCAGAAATCACCGCAAAGCGCCGCGCCGCAGCGGTCGCCGCCGCCAACAACTGGCCATTGACGCACAAAGCAGTGGGGATCAGCTCATCGAGCGCCTGCAAGTCGTTGGCGGTTTGCGCCCGCATCAGCAACGCCGTCACCTTCGGCCAAGGCACTTCATCGCCCCACACCACATCTAAATACTTTTCGCAAAACGGCGCGGCATTAAAGGCCTCCTTTAGCCGCGCGCTTAATAACGCGCTAAACATCAGGCCGTAATCGCGAGCAAACAGACGTTGTAACGCCGGCCCAATCGGTGGCAGCGCCGGCAGCGGTTGGCTTAGCGCGATTAAATGCGCCGCCACTTGTAGCTCAAATTGATGGTAGCGAGTTAAATACAAGCGCTGCTGCCACAAACTTAATGGCGCATGCGGCGTAGCGGCGTCGCCAGTGGCCGCCACCAGCGGTGACGTAGCGCACAGTGCTGGCCAATCTGCCAACGGCGCTAAATCCGCCAGCAGGGCGCAGCTTTGCTCGGCATCTAAGCCAAACGGGCGCAAGCGACCGGCGATAAGCTCGCCGAGCGGCAAACAAACATGGCCGCGACCCAACTCATAACTGGTCAAGGCGCACAGCAATACCACTTCGTTACCGGCGCCTAACTCGGCGAGCAATTTGGCCAGTTGGTAATCCAGCTGGCGGATACGCTCCGCACTAGCCAGCGCCTGCAGGCGGGCAATCATTAAGGCGCTCATAGCATCTCCTGCGGATCAGGGGTAAAGGCGGCCGAGGTGGCATCGCCGTGGGCAAACAGGGCATCTAGCCCAGTCACCAGCGCGTGACTCGGCCGGGTATAAAACACACCGTGCTCGGGCATGCCGCGCAAAAACAGATAAAACACGCCGCCAAAGTGGCGCGCAAAGTCATAATCGGCCAAGCGTGCTTTAAGCAAACGGTGCAGCGCCAAGCTATACAATTGGTATTGCAAGTCATAGCGGTGCTCAGCCATAGCGCGGGTGAGCGCTTCGCCGCGATAATCGGCCGCCGTCATGCCCAAATGATTGGATTTGTAATCCAGCACATACCAACGCCCTTGCCACTCGAATACCAAGTCGATAAAACCTTTGAGCATGCCTTGCACCGCGCTAAAGCTCAGCGCAGGACAGCTGGCCGACAGCGGATCATGTGCGGCCAATAGGGCCGAAAGCGCCGGCGCACTGACCCGCGCCATGGGCAAAAAGAACTCCAGCTCGACCTGTTTGGCCTCATTGCCAATCTGGTTTAAGCGCAGGGTCTGGCCGTTGTCTGCCAGCAATGGCGCGGCCAGCACGGCGCGCACCTGCTCGGCCAAGATCGGCGCCCAATCGAGCTCGAAGCCACGGCGGGCTAAGGCTTGGGTGGCTTGCGCCAGCAAGCGCTCGGGATACACGCGGGTAAAATCCACCTGTTCAAATAACTCGTGCAACAAGGTGCCGGGGCGCGCGCCACGCGGAAAATTAAAAATGCTGCGCGTATCGCCTTCGGCCAGCGCCTGCCACACGCCGCTGCTGGCGCCCTCGTCATCAAAGCCGGGCGTCGTCAGCACGCCTTTATTGTGCTGATTGCCGTGCGCGGCCAGCCCCGAATACGAGCTCACCCACCAATCACGCTCCAGCGGCGCACTAAACTGACGCACCGTAGGCGCAGAGCGCGTGCCCGCTTGGCTAACCCACGGCGCCGGGCACTCACTGGGCGGTGGACACACATTCACGCCGCTTAACGTTGCCGCTAGGTTTGCCAGCGCCGAGCTTAGCGTTTGGGCATCGCCCGCCTCGCCGCCTTGCAGCAAATACCCGATCGCACTTTTGTGCAGATCGGTCTGCGCATCTTTGCTCCGGCCAGCTTTAAGCGGCGCGAACCCCAACCAGGTGGCGTACACGCCACGGGTTAGCGCCACATACAACAGGCGCAAGTCTTCAGCTAAGCGCTCTTTATCCGCGGCGGCCAGCGCCGCTTCACTGGCGGCTAAATCCAGCACACTCAGTGGCTCGCGCGTGGTATCCGCTTCAGCGTCGTCGCGGTGATACAGCGCTACCGATGCGGGGCGAAAATCACACACAAACGGCAAGAACACCAGCGGGTATTCCAAGCCTTTGGATTTATGAATGGTGATGATCTGCACCAGTTTGCGCTCAGATTCCAAACGCAAAATTTGCTCGTCTAGCTCGCCATCGGGGCGCTCTAGCGCCGCCTCTAACCAGCGCAGCAACGCAAACGGGCCATCGAGCTCGCCACTGACCTGCTGCAAAAGTTCAGCTAAGTGCAAATAGTTAGTTAAGCGCCGCTCACCGTCTGCGGCGGCCAGCATTACCGCAGCTAATTGCCGCCGCGCCAGCAGCGCGCGCAGCATGGCCAGCACGCCGCGCCGCTGCCACAGGCGCCGATAACCGATAAATTCCTGCACCAACTGCTCCCAACGCAGCTCATCTTGGGCAAATTCATCTAACGCAGTGGCATCTAAATCAAACAAGGCGGTGGCCAGCGCGGCGCGTAAACTGCGCTCATCGCTGGGCGCTTGGCAGGCGCGCAGCACAAACAGCAGCTCTTGCGCTTCGCTTTGCAAAAACACACTGTCACGATTGGATAAATAAACCGAGGCAATGTTTAAGCGCGCCAGCTCGCGCTGTACCCGTTTGCCTTCAGCGCCGGTGCGCACCAGCACCGCGATATCGCCAGCTTTCACCGCTGCTTGACCAATGTGCGCTTGGCCATCTTGCGCCAAGCTGAGCAGGCGATG
>JBOFMA010000002.1:0-1939 GCA_051658125.1 Aeromonas sp. | reverse complement strand
AACGTTAGTTTGCCTAACGGCACGCCGATTGACGGCTCAGATTTCGCCACGCCGAACGAGTTTGTGGCGCAATTTGAGCGCGGCTTAGCGGCGCAAATTGATAGCCAATTGGCGCAAACCCGCAGTTTTCGCTTTTATCAAGCGCAGCACTTGGCGCCGCGTAGCCAAATTCAGCAAGATTTGGCCGCGCTCTACGCTGGGGTTGAGCAATTTCATGTATTCCACAGCAGTGGCGCCTATTACGGCGCGTCGGGCTGGGCGCGTTTACAGCGTAACTTAAACATCTCCAATCGTGCGTTCCCGATCTTAATGCCGCGTAGTGATAAGAATTTTTGGCAAAACGTGGGCGAAGAGCAGGCGTGGGCGCAAACCGGCACGCCGTATCTGCTCGATGCCCAATTGATCGACCCGGCCAGCGATGTCACTTTGCGCCGCCCAGATCTCGTTTCCACCGAGAATATAAGTTTTGGCTTGCCGGGCATCACCGCCGGTCAAATTGGCCAAGGCAAAGTAGTGTTTATGGGTAACGTGGCTTACCCGTCGGTGCTGGCCTGCCCAGATAGTTTCTGGGGCTCAAAGGCGCTGAAAATCAGCGGCACCACCTGTAGTTTTAACGATAACGGCTTAACCGATGCTACCGCCTCGCCGATGTATGACGGTGGCAACATGGAGCGCTTTATGCGCAACTTGTTCACTTGGTTAGCGCCTAGCTACAACAAAGGTAGCAACACGCTCACCTTAGGCACCAACATTGACAGCGCGCTCAAATTTGAGCACGGCCACCAAGTGTCAGATTACAGCGGGTGGATGTTCCCGTTCTTTGTCGATGCGCGCTTTAATATCGATCTGCAAATGCTTAACTCCGGTGGCTTTGCGGGCCTCGATCCGGCCAGCACCCCCGTGCTGCTGCTGCAATCGTATGCGATTGCGGGCTTTGGCAATGGGCAGGAAATTAAAACCCTGTCTGACACCAGCCAGCCTAAGCTGACCACTGACGATGTGACTGCCCTTATTCACTATGTCGATCAAGGTGGCAATATTGTCTTTATGGATGCCATCGAGCAGCTTAACCCTGAACCTATTGCTAAATTAGCCGACGCTGCGGGCGTGGCGCTGGGCGGGGACAACGTGGCGCAAAGCACCACCCGTCAAGGCTATTGCGGGAATGGCTATTACTGCCAAGGCAATGTCACGCCGAACGTGCACGCCGACACGCAACAAGATCTGGTGGTGTATGAGTACATAGCCAAAGAAGAGCTGACGCCGGAGTATGTCACTATCAATCAAGATGGCACCCTCACTTGGCATAAAGCGCCAAAACCGGCTATTGCCACCTATACGGTGGATGGCACTGACAGTGCCGGTAACCCGGTAACGGTCAGTAAACAAGCCTTTATCCGCGTCAGTAATGAGGCCGAAAAACAGACAGCAATTGCTGAGTTGCAGGCCAATTTCCCGCAAACCGCCGTGTGTAGTGATGCCTATCCGTATGAACTCGGCTGTATTGAAGTGCGTAGCGGCCATCAAATTGCCGCCTATGGCAGCTACCATCGCCCGAACTTCACCCGTTATCACATCAATAGCGAGATTTTAGGCTCCATGGTCAAGGCGGCCAATTTAGGCACCAACGTGACCAAGCTGTTTGAGCATGAGCTTTACTACCGCTCAAAGGGCAAAGCCGGCACCCGCTTGTCGAGCACTGAGTTGCAGCAGACTTATGACAACTTCTCGGTGTGGATGTGGAACGATGAGCCGTACCGCTATGAAGCGGATTTGGCCGATGAGCTGGGCTTTAAGACCGCCGTTGAGTTCTTAAACTGTTACAGCAACGATCAGCACGGTGGCAACTCGCCTTGTGCGCCGCAGCTGCGCGAAAAGTTAGTTAACCATGGTTTCTTGCATGCCAATGGTGAGCTCAACCCAAGCTATCCACTCAACT
>JBOFMA010000001.1:0-1112 GCA_051658125.1 Aeromonas sp. | reverse complement strand
TGCGCGCCGTGCAGCACGATGTGTTAGAGCTCAATGATCGCGGCGCCGAGGTGATGGATATCCGCCACAGTGGGCACAAAACCCCGCTGCCGCCCACGGATCGCTCGCTGCAAATTCACGCCTGCCATGGCCCGGTACGTGAATTAGAAGTGCTGCACGACCAACTGCTGGCGCTGTTTGCCGCCGACCCTACGCTCACACCCAAAGATATAGTGGTGATGATGCCGGACGTGAATAGTTACGGCCCTTATATCCAAGCGGTGTTTGGCAAAGAGATCCCCGGCCAAGAGCGCAGCGGTAAACCCATGATCCCGTTTGCGATCTCTGATCGCACCGCGCGGCAAGAGAGCCCACTGCTGCAAAGTTTTTTAAACCTGTTGCGCCTGCCGCACAGCCGCTTGGGCGCCGGCGAGTTGCTGGCCATTTTGGAAGTGCCGGCCGTGCTGCGCCGCTTTGCGCTGGATGAGGCCGATTTTAACGCCTTGCGCCAATGGGTGGAGGAGAGCGGCATTCGCTGGGGGCTGGATGAGGTCTTTGCCACTCGCTTTGATCTGCCGGTGCAAACCAGCAACAGTTGGCTGTTTGGCCTGCGCCGCTTGCTATTGGGGTTTGCCATGGGCGAGGGCGCGCCGGTGGCCGACATTTTGCCTTACCACGATATTGAGGGCCAACAAGGCGCCGTGCTGGGTAAATTGGCTTGGTTTGTGGAGTGCATTGCGAACCTGTTGCCGCGCTTGCAGGGGCAGCAGGCACTGGCGCACTGGGGCGAGGTGCTGCAGCAGTTGCTGACAGATTTTTATCTGCCCAATGAAGACGAAGAGCGCCAACTAGAGCTGATCCGTACCACGTTAGATAACTGGCAAACGCAGATAGATGAGGCCTATTACTGTAAGGCGATCAGCGGCGATTTGCTGCGCCACTATTTGACCCAAGCGTTGGAGCGCACGCGCTCGAGCCAGCGCTTTTTAGCCGGGCAAGTGAACTTTTGCACGCTGATGCCGATGCGCTCGATCCCCTTTAAATGGGTGTGTTTGCTGGGCATGAACGATGGTTTGTATCCGCGCACCGTGCCGGCGCAAGGCTTTGATCTGATGGCGCTGGCCGCGCGCCGC